>QKJV01000250.1 GCA_003249165.1 Desulfobulbaceae bacterium
CGCACCCAGCTGTTCTCCCAAATATTTGCTGAATTGGCGTAAAGATATTCTTCCAGAGAATGAAGAGCGGTGGGAGGCAGATCGCCGCGGGCCGTTCTTTTCAGGATATTCTGATAACAGTCGGAATTGCGGATGGTAACCGGCAAGTCAACCTTCTGCGGTTCACCTTCAATTGCCACCTGAAGTTCAAATTCCATGCCGACACTGGAGTCGGCATTGCCAAACGGTACAAGATCCTGAGCTGCAAGGTACTGGCGCAGTCCGGCTCTTTTCTTCTCAGCAGATTCTTTCATTAACGGGTCATATTCATATCGATTCATGTACAGCTTTATACTGAATCTTTGTTAGTGGAAATATAAAATGAGATAAGAATATTGTTTCATCCAATTTAGATTTTATTATAAGAAGTGATACACGCTGGAGAAAGAGGCGAACAGCAATATTTCTCTGAAACAAAGATGCCGGCACCAAATTACCGATACGACCCATAACGCATTCCTAATCAATTCGTCACAACGACACCCTGAAATTATGAGTGAATCGTCCTATAGAGGTTTTGAACAGGGGCCTATTCGACCGCCAAGTGAAGCGAGAAGCCTGCTTATTCGAGTGACCAGAAACTGCCCGTGGAACCGGTGCACCTTCTGCCCGGTGTACAAAGGGCAAAAATACTCCAAAAGACCGCTTGACCATGTCCTTCGGGATATCGACAGTGTCTTCCGCTATGTAGAAAAACTGAAAACAATAGAGCACCTACTTTCTGTTCCCCGGCAGGAGTTACTGACCCGGCTGTCCGTTCCGGCAGACGAGTTGGATGTCTTTGCAAGTACCTGTAATTTTGCGCTGTCCGGCATGCGTTCTGTCTTTCTGCAGGATGCAAACAGCCTGATCATCAAACCTGAAGAGCTTATACGCATCGTCAGCCATCTTCGAAGCCGTTTTCCGGAAGTTAAACGCATAACCTCCTACGCAAGAGCAGGCACAGTTGCCAAAATTGATGACGAAGAGCTTAAAGCACTCTTTGCAAGCGGGCTTAACAGAATTCATATCGGTATGGAATCGGGATCAGATAAGGTCCTCAAACAGGTCAGCAAAGGATGCACCAAAGCCGCCCTCATTGAAGCAGGCAGAAGAGTAAGAGCCAGCGGCATGGAACTTTCATACTACTATATGCCCGGGCTCGGCGGTAAAGAACTTTCTTCTGAACATGCCCGGGAAAGTGCCGATGTCCTCAACCTGGTGCAGCCCGATTTCATCAGAATCCGCTCGCTCGCTCTGCCTCCCGGTGCACAGCTCACCAAACAGTGCATGTGCGGTGATTTTGAAAAACCGGGCGAGCTTGATACATGCAGAGAACTGCGCGAATTCTTCCTTCATCTCAACGATATCCCGAGCATCATTCGCAGCGATCATATCCTCAACCTGCTGATCGAGATAGACGGTTCACTGGCTACAGAGCGCCAGCACTTTATCGAAGTGACAAACCGTTTTCTTGAACTTTCGTCGTACGACCAGATGGTCTTCATCGTCGGACGACGAACCGACAGGATTTACAGTCTTGCCGATCTTGCCAGTCCGGCGATATACCGGGATTGCGAAACGGCCTGCGGACGACTTGGTGTAACTCCTGAAAACGTTGACAGAATAACTGCTAGAATAGCGTCACGCTACATTTAGCCCTTTTGTCCGCCCTCACGTTATTCCTGCATCCCTGCCCGGTAATACTTTAAAATTTTAAAGAAAGCGATTAAGCAGGGTGAAACCATTTAAAAAGTTGTAAATCGGCTAACCCGACTCTCCTTGCATGTGGTATAATTATACTTTACATTGAAGTTGTACTGTAATTGACCGTTTCATTACATTGAGCGTGATACAGGCACCCCGGATTCCGGAGGCCCTTCACACAAATATCCAGGAAGCAAACAATGTTGAACAGCTTATTCAATCCCGAAACCGTTGCAGTGGTCGGTGCATCCAGGACACCGGGCAAAGTCGGCCACGACATTCTGGTCAATCTCATCGAAGGCGGCTTTGAAGGAAACATCATTCCCGTCAACCCAGCCGGAGGCACCATTCTTGATCTGCCGGTCTATGAACATCTCAGACAATACAAGGGAAATGTTGACCAGACCATCATCGCTATCCCGAAAGAGCAGGTGCTCGAAACCGTGCAGGAAGCACTCAACAAAGGCACCAAAAGCGTTATCATGGTCAGTTCCGGTTTCAGAGAGATGGGGGAAATCGGTGCTTCTCTTGAAGAAGAGATAGCGACACTCTGCAAACGTGGCGGAGCAAGACTGCTCGGCCCCAACTGTCTCGGCCTGATCAATACGAAGAATAAACTCAATTCATCTTTTGCCGGCAAGATGCCGATCCCCGGAAAGATCTCTGTCTTTTCCCAATCCGGTGCACTCTGTTCAGCTATTCTCGATCTGTCTAAGCGCAAATATCTTGGCCTCTCCAAGGTTGTCTCCATCGGCAACAAGGCAGATATCAACGAGGATGACCTGCTGAAATATTTCGAAGAAGACGAGGATACCGATGTGGTCATCGGCTATCTTGAAAATATTGTTTCAGGCGACCGGTTCATCAAGGTTGCCTCAAAAATCAGCGTTAAAAAGCCGGTTATCATTTTGAAATCCGGGACAAGCAGCGTCGGTCAGCGGGCAGCAGCCACCCATACCGGTGTGCTGGCAGGCACCGACACAGCATACGGGGCGGCCTTCAAACGCTCAGGCGTTATCCGGGCGGATACATTTGATGCACTGTTTGATTATGCAACCGCCTTCTCCATGCAGCCGCTGCCCAAGGGTTTACGCGTTCTGATCATTTCCAACGCCGGCGGTCCAGGCACCATGGCAGCCGATGCTGTCGAGCATGCAGGCCTGATGGTTGCCGAGCTCTCCACCAACATTGCCGGATCGCTTCGTGGTCAGCTGTCGTCAGACAATGTAGTCACAGGAAGCCCGATAAATGTTTTAGGCGATGCCCCGCCGGAGCGTTATGCCGAAGCACTGATTGCAGGCCAGAACGCCAATTCTGTCGATGCAATCATCATAATTCTCACGCCGCAGGCGATGTCCAACGCAGATGAAACGGTGCGCCAGCTTGCCTTGGCAATTGACGGTTCAAAGCCGGTCTTTGCCTCGTTCATGGGCGGCCGAGACATGCTGAACGGCAAAAACGTCTTTACTGCCGCAAACCTGCCCGACTTTCCGTCACCTGAACGTGCTGTTGCCGCTCTCAAAGTGATGTATGAATATGCCGCCTGGCAGCAGCGTCCGCCGCGTATGGTCACCCGCTTCAGGGTAAACAGGAGGCGGGCTGAACGTATCATCACCAGAAGTCAGCGACACAACATCCTGCAGCTGAACGAAGTGAAATGCAAAAAGATTCTCGACGCCTACGGCTTTGCAACGCCTCCAGGCCGTCTCGTCAACACTGTCGACGAGGCAATAGAACATGCCAAGCGGATAGGCTTTCCGGTTGCGCTGAAAATTGTTTCACCGGATATCGTCCACAAATCCGATATGGGCGGCGTCAAACTCAACCTGAACAACACGCAGCAGGTGCGAGACGCCTTTGACCTGATGATGATGCGCATCACGCAGCAATGCCCTGAAGCACGTATTGAGGGAATTGATGTGGAAAAAATGGTTGATTCAGGGCTCGAGGTTATTCTTGGAATGAACCGCGATCCGCAGTTCGGACCGATGCTGATGTTCGGTCTCGGCGGTATCTTCGTTGAGGTCCTGAAAGATGTGACCTTCCATCTAGCTCCGATCACCCACGACGAAGCAGTACAGATGCTGATGTCAACCAGATCGTACGATATACTCGAAGGCAGACGAGGCCAGAAAGGGGTTGATATAGACGCCATAGCAAGAGGAATTCAGCGAATCAGCCAGCTGACCACCGACTTCCCGCAGATTAAAGAGCTTGATATCAACCCGTTTATTGTCGGTGAGATAGGAACAGAGCCGATAGTAGCCGATGCGAGAATGACACTTTCTGAACCGGATAAGATTGACAGGTTCTAAGGATAAAGATTTACAATTTTGCGGTAACAACTTTTTCGAAAAAAAAGGAAAAGGATTATGGAGTTTGATAGAAACTGGCAATCCAAATATATGAGTATGGTGAGCACGGCCAAACGTGCCGTTAAAAATATCCGCTCTGGCCAGCGTGTTTTCATCGGAACCGGCTGTGCCGAGCCGACCGAGCTGGTTGACGCAATGACTGCACGGGCCGGCAAGCTCGCCGATGTTGAAATCGTACAGCTCTTTACTAAAGGCGATGCAGCCTATGCCCAGAAACAGTTTTCAGCCTCATTTACCCCGAATTCCTTCTTCATCGGGCAGAACGTTCGCGGCCTGATCCAGGAAGGGCTCGGCAGTTACACGCCGATTTTGCTGTCCAATATTCCACAGCTGTTCAACTCGGGCAAGCAGCCGATTGATGTCGCCCTGGTGCAGGTTACCCCGCCGAACGAACTGGGCAGGGTAAGCCTGGGTATTTCTGTCGATATCGTACGAAGTGCCATCGAAAATGCCTCGCTGATCATCGCTCAGGTCAATGAGAATATGCCGTGGACATCCTGTGATTCGGTTATCGATATCTACGATCTCGACATTCTCGTTCCGGCCGATGTTCCGCTGATTGAGAAGATGGATGAAATAGATCATCCGGTCACCAAGGCCATAGGCCGTAATGTCGCCAGCCTGATTGAAAACGGCTCGACCATTCAATTCGGTCTCGGTCGAAATGCCGAGCTCGGCCGTCTGCCCCATGCCGCCATACAGTTTCTCAAAGAAAAGCAAAACCTTGGCATACACTCAGAGATGGTCACCGACTCGATTCTCGATCTGATTGAGAGCGGCGCTGTCAACGGCAGCAGAAAAACCAGCGATAAAGGCAAGATTGTAACCAGTTTCTGCATGGGGACGAAAAAACTCTACGATGCTGTCAACGACAACCCTCTTTTCTGCTTCAGGCCGACTGAATATGTCAACGATGCAACGGTTATCCGTCAGCAGCATAAAATGGTCGCCATCAACCCTGCCCACGAGGTAGACCTTACCGGCCAGGTCTGCTCCGATTCTTCGGAAGGCAAGTTCTACTCGGGTATCGGCGGTATCGTTGACTTCAACCGCGGTGCCCCGAGGTCTAAAGACGGCAAATCAATCATCGTACTGCCTTCAACAAGCTATGACGGCAGCAGATCAAATATCGTTCTCAATCTCAGCCAGGGTTCCGGAGTAACCATCACCCGCGGCACTGTTTTTTATATCGTTACCGAATACGGCATTGCCTATCTGCATGGCAAATCGATCCAGGAACGCGTCATGGCGATGATATCCATTGCCCATCCAAAGTTCCGTGAACAACTGATCGAAGAAGCAATCAAAGCAAAATATCTGCCATCCACAATGTCGGAAGTCGGCGACAAGATTTATATGCTGGCCGATAATTCACTCCACTCAACTCTTCTCGTCGATGACGGCACCCAGATCACCTTCCGTTCCATCCAGCCGACCGACGAACCACACATTCGTGACCTTGTCTATGCCCTTTCAAAGGAGACGATCTACTATCGCTACATGAGCAGGCAGACGGCTTTTTCCCATAAAATGATTCAGGATTTCGTCTATATTGACCATCGCAAAGATGTGGCGTTAGTCGGGACCGTCCCCGAAGCACACGGTGAGGATATTGTCTGCGTCGGCCGCTATTATCTTGATGAAGAAACCAACCACGCCGAAGTTGCCTTCGTTATCAGAGATGACTGGCAGAATAAACACATCGGTTCTTTTCTCTTCAAAAAGCTTGCTGAACAGGCAAAACGAAACGGCATCACAGGCTTTACCGCTGAGGTATTACGGGAAAACACAAGAATGCAGTCAATCTTCAACCATTCAGGTTTCCAGGTGAAAACCAAACTGCAGGAAGGGGTTTACAGCTACGTGATGGATTTCTAATCCACACCCTAACCGCGGTGCTCAAACATTTGCTGCTCTCATCTTGCAACAAACCGGATGGGAGCAGAGTCTCATAACCACTTTATAACGATATTCTGTTTTTTAAGAAAACAGGATACTTTTCCAACAGCTGCTTCGCTCTGGTCAATCCAGACACAAAAGCAAAAAGAATCAAACCAATTTCTGATTTCATGCAAACAACACTAGTGAAATCATTTGGAATTCTTGAATGAGAGGAATTACGAAAAGAAAAAGTTGGCTGGGGGACAGGGATTCGAACCCCGATAAGCGGAGTCAGAGTCCGCCGCCTTACCATTAGACCATCCCCCATTATCAGGATGCCGGTGGCACATTTATAGACAATTCAAACAAACATGTCAAGCTGATATTATTGAATAAAATTGAATCATGATGTTTTTATCAGAGCGAGAGAACTTTTCCACAATTCTGGTTACTTGCATCATTGATTTATCTCAATTCTGTCTCCATTATCTCCCCCATTGTTGCAAAGTTCTCATGACAATTTCTTAAAACAAACCATCATTTCTTAAAATCAACTCGCGTAACAAAAAGTATATCCATCAAAACTCTTCTGAAGATTAATAGTAGTAATCTAGAGTTTACCTAGAATGCATTATGGTTAAGATCGTTGTAGGAGAGGAATGCTTTTGAAATATCATTAACATAATGAAATCATAGAAAATCTTATTCAGATAAAGCTATAATAAAGAAAAACAGAGTGACCACCTCCTGTCAATAACAGTATGATTATAGTCAAACAATTATTTCTTTTTCCTTCGATATCCAAACAGCCCGACCAACCCGGTAGAGAGTAAAAGAAGACTTGCTGGTTCTGGAACTGGATTTACAATTGGAGTAAATGTCTGTCCTGCATTTATTTCACCTGCAGTATTCGATGCTGCAGTCCAGGTAAAATCACTGTACTGATTTCCAGTTCCAATAAGTTGAAGAGAGTATCCATTAAGTGTGTCCTTAGATTCTGATATTCCAATATCTGTACTTGTCATTCCATAGGCAACACCCTCTGCAGCTGTTAAAATTCCTTCATAGCTAATAAATTGAACAACGCCCGTACCATCGTAAAGAACGATACCATCTGCATCACCATTTTGAACTATTTTAAGATCAATAGTTATAAACCCCCATCCATCAACCGAATTTGAGAAACTGCTGCCGGAAAGATCAACTGTATCATACACTTTTCCATTAGCCCCATTGTAAAGAATTATCGCCCAATCAGTAAGATCTGTACCTTCTATTCCTGCCAATTCAACAAATTCATTTTGATCATCACCTACATTATCATAATGAAATTCATTAATAAAAATTGTAGCCCCGAAGCTTTTACTGTTAAAGGATAAAAGCATTAAGAAACTTAATACAAAAACACACCCCTTTTTCATCGCTATTCCCTTGTTATAATTTAATATCAACCACAAAGGATACAAAACCTGTGCCCTGATAGCTTTTATCCTCTATTATTGCAATTATTATGTAAATCTCCCGCATTACCTAAAATTCTAGAATTTTCGAAAAGATAATTTCTCTCGGGAAGGGAATGGTCATCATTTGGCAGATCGCGCCTCTAAATTGTTTCGAGATTCTCCCCAAGACCTCAAAACGTAACGCTTCCACCTCTTTTAGTTTAAGCCTTATAAGTGAATTTTTTATTTAAACTATTAACGATACAAGTTACAACATGAATTTTCAAAATACCCCACTGGGAATGTTTAGCATATCGTTATTCCATTAGAATTACGTAGTCTGTTTTTATTCGGGCTTATTCTTCGGATTTCTGGAATGAAAAGGAAATTCAGATATAGCTTCAGATAACTTAATCGTGGCAATATTTCTCGAATACTGGAGTAAAAAAGCAAAAAAAAATCTTCTCACGCCCTTATCCTTTCCAGACATTACATACTCAACTCAGGTAAAACGAACCTCTATTCCTGCAACTCTTTCAAAACCAGTTTGTCAGATTTGAATGTAACCTGACGTTCCAGAGTTCCTGATCGAAACCAGCTTTTTGCGAGTACTGTTTTGTCTCCTTGTTCAAGTAATTTTTATCGAATTCTCCGGCTTCCGCATGTATTATTACACCTCAAATAATATATCAGAGGAGAATCATTATGGATGCCTATACCGAAGCGCACCTTTTTGTTGCCGCAATCAGAGTCTGTGAATATAAGCAGAATTCGCCGCCGTCCATTGAAGATGTATGCGAACTGCTGGGTTACTCCGTTGAACATGGTCATACTATCTGCAGGAAACTTAAAAGCAAGAATGTCATCAAAACCCTGGAAGATGCCTTTTCTTTCAAACTCTATGTAGCCGATTATCTGGCTATTGAAACATTCTCCAAAGAACCGGAAAAAGAAAACAGTCTTGCCAAGGAGATTGAGGCCTTCAAAGCCAAAAAGAAGGATATGGACAAAGAGGTTGCAAATATCCAGGCAGAGATGGAGAGAAAAAAGAAAGCGATGTTTGCCGATATTGAAGCCAGATTGAAACAGGAACTCAATAAAGACAAGTAAAACAGACACCCAGTTGTGTCTTGGCGATGATCAGCAGCTTGAGACGCTGATTATCGCCATTTCAAGAATATCTTTTCAAGCAGCCCGATAAAAGAATGGATCAGCAGACCAAGCACCATGAGAATGACAACACCTGCCATCAGTCGGTCTAATTGAAAGAGGTTCTGCTGCTCTATGATATAGGCACCGATGCCGTAACGGGCACTGACCATTTCTGCTGCGACAAGAAGAATAATACTGATTGAGGCAGAAATTCTAAATGCTGACAAGATGGCTGGAAGTGTCCCGGGCAAAATGATATGCCGGATAATGGTAAAGGTTTTAAGGTTGAAACTCTGCCCCATACGAACCAGATTCTTAGCAACATTATCAACCCCGCCATATGTGTTGATGACGGTCGGAAAGAATGCACCGAAAGCAATCGTTGCATATTTTGAACCTTCCCCGATACCGAACCAGATAATGAAGAGCGGCAGCAGGGCAATTTTGGGAATTGCAGATACCCCGGCAACCCATGGAATACCGACAGAACGGCCGATGGTTGATATTCCGATGACAAAGCCTGCAACAATACCGCAGCTCACTCCAAGGCTCCAGCCGATGGCAAGACGTGAGAGCGATGCACCAAGATGCTGGTAGAGCAGTCCGCTTTTATAGAGCTGAGCAAGAGCCCTGCCGATGCTTGACGGTGACGGGAAAGACAACGGCCCGATAATCCCGGTTTGACAGAGGAACTCCAGCAGGGCAACAAAACCGATAAAACTCAGAAAAGCCACAATCGGCACAATACGAGGTCTGAACCCGCCGCCGCGATAGGCAACTGCCGTCCTGGAATCAGTCATGATGTTCCTCTTTATCGGCTGCAATCGCCTCGTCTCTTATCTGCTGCCACAGCTGTTCACGATAATCAAGAAGCACCGGATCATTATCCTCTCTCTGGGCTACCGGCACATTAATGGTGATGATTTCTTTAATCCTGCCGGGTCTTCTGGATAAAACAACAACCCGATCGGCCAGTCTTACTGCCTCATCAAGATTATGCGTGACATAGAGTGCCGAGATGCCGATACGCGAAAAAAGAGCGGCGAATTCTTCCATCAGGATAACCCGGGTCTGCGCATCGAGTGCAGAGAGCGGCTCGTCCATCAGAAGCACAGCAGGATTGACCGCCAGCGCTCTTGCGATCCCGACTCTCTGGCACATTCCGCCGGAAAGCTGCTTGGGAAAGGCCTTGCGAAAACCCAACAATCCGGTCTGTTCAAGGACAAGATCGATCCTTTCCTGCTGCTCTTTTTTACCAAGCCCTGTATCGGCCAGCACAAGCCGGATGTTCCCCTCGACAGTCCGCCACGGCAGCAGTGCAAAATCCTGGAAGACGTAGGTTAAAGGGTTGAGGCATTTTTCAGGGGCAGCCCCTTGCTGATACACCTTTCCCTCACTTGGCTGCAGCAAACCTCCGGCAATGGAAAGAAGTGTTGATTTGCCGCAGCCGGAAGGGCCTATGAGGGCAACCACCTCGGCTTCCTCAACCGTCAGATTGATCTCGCTGACAACAGTAAGATCACCGTAACGATGAGATATATCAGATAATTCAAGCCGCATCAGTTTTTCTGTATCCCTACGGCATGGTCAGCGGTTCAATGAAGGTGGTATCAACAATTTCGGTCCCGTCGGCAGAAGCATCAACCAGGCCGCGATCTTTATACCACTTAATCTGCTTATAGATATCTGCCACATCAAGACGGCCGTCCTTTTCTATATACATGACGCCATCCTTGATCTTAGGCAATGCCTTGGCGGCATCTTCATCGCTGTAGACATACTTGTGTATGAGATTAAGCATTTCCTCCTGATTGGCGTCACCGTCAATAAAAGCCGCTCTGTAATCATCTATTCCCTGCTGATAGGCTTTGACGAAGCGCTTGACTACGTCACTTTTTTCTTTAACGTTGGCTGTTGAAGTAAACAGGCCGCCAACCTGATAAGGCGCATAATCGGCAACCCAGCCGATCACCTTTACAGCTCCTGCATTGATAAGCGGTTTAGCGATATGCGGAACGATAATCATCGAGTCAACCTGCCCTGTTTTCAGGGCGCTGATCATATTACCCACTGACTGAAGCGGTTTGAGATCCATTGATTCAAGGTCAAACCCTGCCCCTTCTGCAACCTGGCCGATCATATAATGAAAAGAAGAGCCGACCTGAGACATGGCAAAGCTGTGACCAGGCAGTTTATCAACTGAGGTCAGGCCTTCGTCATATGCCTTGTTAGAGACAAGTATGGCGGAACCGGGATATCCCTTCACCTCGTGAAGCTGGGCTCCAATAACCTTCAATGCGCCTTTTGAAGCAAGATTATAAAAACCGGCGGTAAGAGCCGTTACACCAAAATCGGCATCACGTGAGGCAATGGCAACGGCAACTGGCTGGGCTGAATTGAAAAATTTTAATTCCACATCAAGATCCTGCGCATCGAAATATCCTTTTTCATAAGCGATAAAGAGCGGAGCCGTTGAAACAAATGTCAGTGCAGCAACCGTGACCTTATCCTTGGCATGGCAAAGTGAAGTCACCAGCAGCATGCAGACGAGCGCAGTTACAAGGGAAAGAGAGCGTTTTTTCATATGCTTGACCTCCGTTATCAGTTGTGTAAATTCAATAATCATTCTGTTTAGCGATGATATCAAACATCTTCAGCCTGATATTGCAAGAACTAATGCTGACGCAGGGTTTCCGGTCTATTGATCATTGCCGGATAACGCTGCTTTTTCTATATTGTACCTTTGCGGTTATGTAAAATGCATATTATCTGACAACAATCCGTATTTGCCCTGCAATAAAAAGGAAGCTATGAACCCCCGAATAGTACAACTGCCTGAAACAAGGCTGATCGGCATAAACATGAAAATGTCCTTGCTAGACAATAAAACAGCTCTACTCTGGAAACAGTTTATGCCCAGAAGAAACGAGATACAACACAGAGTAAATAGTGATTGTATTTCTATGCAGATCTATGGCAGAAATTGGAATTTTTCACCGCAGTCCGTCTTCACCAAATGGGCGGCTGTTGAGGTTTCCTCCTTTTCAAGTATACCGCCAGAGATGCACCGATATACCATAGAAGGCGGAAGCTATGCGGTTTTTAAACACAAAGGTTCTGTTGCCAAAGCACCAGAGATCATGCACTATATTTTTGCAGACTGGCTGCCCAACTCACCATATCAGCTGGATGACCGTGAACATTTCGAAATTTTACCGGAATCATACAACCCGCTTGATGAGAATGCAGAAGAAGATATCTGGATTCCAATCATAATAAAGCACACGGATGCTGGAACATAATCGGGGATATGCTATTAAAAAACACATTTTCATGCTCGAAACCATCTGTTTCCGCAATAAACCAATCTCGATCTGTGGTGATCTGCAATACTGCTCTGGCTCCTCAGTGTTCCTCCTGGAACCGATTCACAACGACAACAAACTTCACTAAACCGTCTTTTGTCTTCAATCGGGCAAACTCCTGGTCTATAATATATGAAATGCAGACATAAGAATGATTGCCACAGATATTTCATGAAGCACCATTTGAACGACATAAACAGGCAGCTAATTAGCCCCTGAAAGGAGAATGATATCATGGAAAATTTTGAATATGTGAACCCGACGAGGATAATATTCGGCCGCGGGACCGAAAACAATGCGGGAGAGCACACCGCCCGATACAGTAAAAAAATCCTGCTCCATTATGGAAGCCAGTTCGTCAAAAAATCAGGCCTGCTTGATCGTATCACAGCCTCACTTGAAAAGGCCGGTGTAGAATATGTCGAGCTTGGCGGAGTTAAACCCAATCCCCGCCTCAGTCTTGTCTATGAAGGGATTAAACTTTGCCGTGATCATGACCTCGGCTTTATCCTTGCAGTTGGCGGAGGCAGCACAATTGATTCAGCCAAGGCTATTGCTATGGGGGCTGTCTTCGATGGTGATGTCTGGGATTTTTTCCTTAACAAAGCTGTTCCACAGGACGCCCTTCCGCTGGGGACGATTCTAACCATTCCGGCAGCGGGCAGCGAAGCAAGCACCGGTACAGTGATCACAAACGAAGAAGGGGATTTTAAACGGGCAGTGAATTCAGAACTCATTTATCCGCGTTTTTCCATTCTCAACCCTGAAATTGCATTCTCGCTGCCCAAATTCCAAACAGCATGCGGTGCAACCGACATTCTTGCCCACCTGATGGAGAGGTATTTCACCAATACCGCCAACGTTGCCTTTGTTGACCGTCTGCTTGAAGCTACAATGAAAAATATCATTCAGATGGCCCCCAAGGTACTTGCCGATCCGAACGATTATGATTCATGGGCGGAATTCATGTGGTCCGGTACTATTGCCCACAACAACCTGCTCAACACAGGCCGCATCGGAGACTGGGCCTCCCACGATATCGAGCATGAAATCAGCGGTATTTACGATGTCACCCATGGAGCCGGACTCGCTGTCGTCTTTCCCGCCTGGATGAAATACACTCTCAGGCAGGACCTGAACCGGTTTGTCCAGTGGGCGGTCAGGGTCTGGAACGTTGAACTTGACGTTTTTGCTCCCGAAGCAACTGCACGGGAAGGGATCAAACGTATGGAAGCGTTTTTCCATTCACTTGGTCTCGGCACAAGACTGAAAGATATCGACGTGGATGACAGCCGTTTACAGGAAATGGCAGAAAAATGCACCGACGGCAACACCCGGACCGTCGGCAATTTTGTTCTGCTGGATCAGAAGGCAATATACGAGATTCTTCTTCTGGCAGTATGATTGCCCCGGAAACCGGACACCCGAAAAGTTGTCGGACAAAGAGTTTGAGTTTTTTTAAGCAAGCGGATTACTCAAGCTCCCGACAACTTTGAAAATCGTTTGAATCTTAGTATGCCAGCCTTACTCTTCGATCATCCCCAGCAACTCTGCCTGAAACTCTTCCTCCTGAAGTTTCATGGCAATCGCCTGACATAATTTGGCTGTCAATCCGTCATGATCGCCGGAAGCAATGTTAATACTGACCTCTCCTGCCTCATCAATTTCCAGAATCAATGCAGACTGATTTTCATTCAGCGTCATACTCATTCTCCTTTGTTAAAATCTTCTGCTGCAACGACCAGATTTCTACCGGAATTTTTTGCTCTATACAATGCAAGATCAGCCTGATGGAGCAGCCGGTCAACAGAATCAGCATGTTCCGGGAATGCAGCGACTCCCATTGATACCGTTACCTGGCCTATCTGACGCCCCTCCCATGACAATTTCGTCCCGGCAATTCCGGTCCTGATATGCTCGGCCCTGACAATATAATTGTCCAGATTACCGCTGGTAAAAAGAATAAGAAACTCCTCTCCGCCGAGCCTGAAAACGAAATCCTCATTACGTACACCGGAAACCAGCATATCGGCCAACATCTTAAGCACCCAGTCTCCGGCAGCATGACCAAAGCTGTCATTGACACGCTTGAAATGATCAATATCCACCATAACCATGCCAAGCGTAGTTTTCAGTCGTTTGGCCCGGTGTATTTCCTTGGCCAGGACATCTTCCATATGGCGCCGGTTATAAAGCTGGGTCAACTCATCTCTCAGCGCCATCTGATAGAGACTCCTTCGCAAACGAAGATTAGCAACAGCCAGGGTCATATATTCGGCTGCAATGAAAGCCACTCCCCTAAATTCCGGCATCGACGTCTCTTTATCTCCTTCCAGACAAAGCATTCCAAAAACGGCCTGGCTTTCCCTGAAAGGGACACAATACATTTCTCTTCCGCCCGCCTTACAGACCTTACTGGAGAACGAGGAACGGATATTCTCTGGAATTCCTGACTGCACTGCAGGACAGATGTCTGACACCTGTTCAGGCAGATCTGTTTGGCCCCAGGCCAGACGTTTTACAAGTGGTTTACCAGCCTCTTCAGCGAGATAGATCGCCCCGCTTCGCCCCTTGTAAAGGGCTGGAAAATACCAGTAAGCGATGTCGAACAATTCATCTTCTGTAACACAACTCTGCAGCAGCATGGCCATCCCAGACAGCAGAACAAGCTTATTTTCTTCCGGCATGCAAACTTCCTTTCATCGGTGTCAGCGTTTTCAATTTCTGTGCAGGATTAAAAAAACGTACAACCCGCATCATCCATTTCGTAACATACCAGAAAAGATCTGTAAACGTTCACTATTCGGTAAAGGCGACTCCGGCAAATTCAGGTTCTCTGCAAAAACATAATGAAATCTTTTTTGCAGGCCTATAGGTGCTAGTTGTTTATATACAGGTTCAGGCAGCACCATAGCCGCCGCCCCCCGGTGTCTCGATTACAAAGGTATCTCCCGCCTCAACGGTTATCTCATCGTTTCCCTTGAGACTGATCTTCTCGCCGCTGGCTCTGATTACATAATTGAGCCCTCGTTGTCCCGGGCCTCCGCCCTGAAGGCCGTATGGTTCCGTTTCCCGGTGAGACGAGAGAACCGTTGCAGTCATCTGCTCTAAAAAGCGCATCTTGCGGACTGCACCGTTTCCGCCGCTGAATTTTCCTTTTCCACCACTGCCGCGTCGAATGGAAAATTCATCAAGGATGACCGGGAAACGCCACTCAACAACCTCAGGATCAGTCATTCTGGTATTGGTCATATGGCTGTGAACGGCACTGGTTCCCGGATGGTCCGGCCCAGCCCCGGTTCCGCCGCAGATTGTCTCGTAGTTCTGGTAGGTGTTATTGCCGTAGACAAAATTATTCATTGTTCCCTGTGACGATGCAAGCACACCGAGAGCACCGAACAGAGCATCGGTAATACACTGGGACACCTCCGTATTGCCGGATATCACCGCCGCCGGGTATTCCGGGCTGATCATCGTCTTTTTTGGAATAACAATATCAAGCGGTTTCAGACAGCCTTCATTGAGCGGAATATCATCGTCAACCAAGGTCCGAAAAACATAGAGAACCGCCGCCTTGCACACGGCTGAAGGGGCATTGTAATTGCCGGAATCCTGCTCCGAGGTACCGTCAAAATCAATAATTGCCTGTCTTTTTCCCCTGTCAACGGTTATGGAAACCCTAATCTGCCGTTTGCCGTCCATCTGATAAGTGAAGCTGGAATCGTGCAGCACACCCACTACGCGGCGAACCGATTCTTCGGCATTGTCCTGCACATGTCCCATGTAGGCCTGAACAACTTCAAGGCCGAACTGGGACACCATCTTGCCAAGTTCCCTGATCCCGGTTTCGTTGGCAGCAATCTGTGCCGCCAGATCAGCCATATTCTGGTCGACATTGCGGCAGGGATACTTACCTGACGACAGCAGCTCCCTGATCTCCTGCTCCAGCAGCTGCCCCTGCTTAACCAGCAGGAAGTTGTCGATCAAAACACCTTCTTCTTCGATATGGCAGCTGTCCGGCGGCGATGAACCTGGAGTCCGCCCGCCGATGTCGGCATGATGCCCCCTTGAGCCGACATAAAACAGCACGTCGTTCCCCTCGCTGTTAAAAACAGGAGAGATCACCGTCACATCAGGCAGATGCGTCCCGCCGTTATATGGTGCGTTAAGGGCATAGACATTTCCCGGCACCATGGTCTGCCTGTTTTCCCTGATAACCGTTTTCACAGACTCACCCATGGAGCCCAAATGAACCGGAACATGCGGCGCATTGGCCACCAACTGTCCTTCTTTATCAAAAATCGCACAGGAAAAATCGAGCCGTTCCTTAATATTTACAGAATGCGAGGTGTTGGACAGGGTAAGCCCCATCTGCTCGGCAATGGACATGAAAAGGTTATTGAACACCTCGAGCATCACCGGGTCTGCATCTGTCCCCACGGCCTCCAGTTTCTTTCTCGCTTCGTATCGAGTAAGAAGCAGATGGCGTCGATCGTTGAGCTTCGCCAGCCAGCCGTTTTCTACTACCACCGTTCCGGTGGGCTCAAGAATTATTGCCGGCCCCTTAATCTCCTGGCCGATGGCAAGTGCATCACGCTGGTAAAGCTGCGCCTGCTGAAATAGTCCTGCCATAAAGACACTCACTGAACCAAGCGAATCAGCCGGAGGGTGATGCTCGTCCAGCAGAACCGGGTCAATCATGATCTCATTGAGTCCGATACTCTCAACAGATAGCGCCTCGACAACAATATTTTTCTTTCTGCTGACAAAGCCGAACTGGCGAAGATGCGCTGCCTCAAACTGTTTGATCATGGTTTCAAACTCGGCAAAATCGATCAGCAGCGGCGTGTCGGTTCCTTCATAACGTAGATGAAGCCGCAGCTCTATTTTGATATCTTCTGAATCAACTCCCTGCTGCAGCACCTCTTCGGCCGCCTCGTCCATCAACGGCTGGGCTGTCCTTTCAAGCTCCGGTAGAATTTCGGGGTTGAGTATTTTTTCCACCTGCTGCTGCCGCATTGCCCGAATATCGGCAAGGCCCATGCCATAAGCGGAAAGTACACCGGCAAGCGGGTGCAGAAAAATAGTTTCCATTCCAAGAGCATCGGCAACCAGACAGGCATGCTGCCCGCCTGCTCCGCCAAAACAGTTCAGGGCATAGCGGGTAACATCGTGACCACGCTGTACCGAGATCTTCTTGATTGCATTGGCCATATTCTCAACGGCAATACGCAGGAAGCCCTCAGCAACCATCTCAGAGGTCAGCTGCTGGCCAGTGGCCACATTGATTTCTTCAGCTAGTGCAGCAAATTTAAGTCGTACCGCCGAGTCGTCCAGCATCTGCCTGCCGTCTTCGCCGAACACCTTTGGAAAATAGGCAGGCTGCAGTTTTCCAAGCATCACATTGCAATCGGTCACGGTCAGTGGGCCGCCCCTCCGATAACAGGCCGGCCCGGGATTGGCTCCGGCAGATTCGGGACCAACCCTGAAACGGCTGCCGTCAAAGTTCAGGATAGAACCGCCGCCAGCTGCCACTGTATGAATATGCATCATCGGCGCCCGCATCCGGACACCGGCCACCATGGTTTCAAAACTACGCTCATATTCGCCGTCATAATGGGTTACATCCGTTGATGTTCCACCCATATCAAAACCGATCAATCTGGTCAGTCCGCTCATCGAAGCAGTGCGGGCCATTCCTACCACACCGCCTGCAGGACCAGACAGGATTGCATCTTTTCCGCGAAACAGTCTGGCGTCAGTCAGCCCTCCATTGGACTGCATAAACATCAACCGCGGCGCACCGCCATCAGCTCCCGACCCAAGTCTTTCTGCCACCCGGTCAACATACCGCCGCAATATCGGTGAGAGGTAGGCATCAACCACAGTGGTATCACCGCGGGAAACCAGCTTCATCAGAGGACTGACCTGATGACTGACTGAAATCTGAGTAAAGCCGGTCTCTTCTGCAATTTCAGCCAATCGCTGTTCGTGGATTGTATAGCGATAACCGTGCATCAAGGCGATGGCGATCGACCTGATCCCCCTGCCGTACGCCTGCTGCATTTTTTTTGCGGCATCTTTTTCATCAAGGACTTGAAGAATCTCTCCATTGGCGCCGATCCGCTCATTGACTTCAGCGACCTCTTCATACAAGAGTTCAGGCAATATAATATGGCGAGCAAAAAGTTCGGGCCTGCTCTGGTAGCCGATACGCAAAGCATCCCCGAAACCTGCTGTGGTCATGAACAGCGTCCGGTCCCCTTTTCTTTCGAGCAAAGCATTGGTGGCTACAGTTGTCCCCATTTTGACGTGTTCAATAATTCCACGGGGAATCAATTGATGCGATTTCACCTGCATCACATCGCAGATGCCCTGGACAGCAGCATCTTCATACTGTTCCGGATTTTCCGACAGCAGCTTGTGCGAGACCAGCTCTCCTTCGGGTGATTTCGCGACAATATCAGTAAACGTTCCGCCCCGGTCTATCCAAATCTGCCAGCCTCTCGAGTTTCGCTTGATCATTTTCCCGCCCATTCTTACAATTTCCAACATAGTAGATTCAACACAATATACATATTTGTTATATCTTTTTAATTTTTTATCGACATTTTGTCAATATTATGACAAAGTGTCCCGGTCTGACAAGCTGGTTTTTTGATTGCCCGACACTGTCACCGTGGATATCTGACAGTCAAGGCGGTTATGATTCGTGTTCGTCTAAAGCCTCAACAGAAAGGAGATTTACCATGAAATCCATCTTTACCCATCTGCGCTGTACTGCTGCTGCGGTAACCATCGGTCTGGGAATGACTATTCAGGCCCAGGCAGCCACCTGGGATATGCCGACCCCTTATCCAGATGCAACCTTTCACACCCAGAATATAGCTCAGTTTGCAAAAGATATCGAAGATGCTACCGGCGGCGAATTGACAATCAAGCTACATACTGCCGGTTCGCTCTATAAACACCCGGAGATCAAAAACGCCGTTCGAGGCGGCCAGGTACCTATCGGTGAATTTTTCATTTCGCTTATCGGCAACGAAAATCCTGTATTCGCGGCAGATTCTCAACCATTTCTTGCCACGAATTACGATGATGCAAAAAAACTATGGGATGCCCAGAAGCCTATCGTTGCCGACCTGCTCGACAAACAGGGCCTGATGCCGCTGTTCTCTGTGCCATGGCCTCCGCAAGGGCTTTATACCAGAAAAGAGATCAAGACAGTCGATGACCTGAAAGGCATTAAATTCAGAGCATACAATCCGACGCTTGAAAAATTTGCCAATCTGATCGGCGGTGCCCCAACCCAGGTCGAAGTTCCGGATCTGCCGCAGGCATTTACCACCGGGCGGGTTGAGGCAATGATCACCTCTCCTTCCACAGGCGCAAATTCAAAGGCCTGGGACTTTGTTACTCACTATACCGATATCCAGGCATGGCTTCCGAAAAATATCGTCGTCGTCAACAAGAAGGCGTTCCGCAAACTTGACAGCAAGATACAGGAAGCCGTACTTGTCGCTGCAGCTTCCGCAGAAAAACGTGGCTGGGAAATGAGCAAGGAAGAAACCGCAGCCAAAACTGCCATCATGAAAGACAATGGTATGATCATTGTTCAGCCAAGCGCAGAACTGATGAAAGGTCTGCAGGAAATTGGCAAGGCCATGCTGGTTGACTGGCAAGAAAGTGCTGGCGCAGAAGGTGAAGCACTTCTGAAAGCATACAACCAGTAATAAATATTTTAGGGGCTCCGCCAGGCTGTTTTCTTCGGGGCCCCTGACTGACTTGAGGCAAATGCTCAGAAAAGGACTCAACACACTGTATACGGTTAGCGGCTGGTTCGGAGCGGCCTGTATTGCGGCAATCTGTCTGCTTGTGGTCTGCCAGGTCGGGCTCAATGCCATCGACCGTATCAGCACGCTTGTTACAGGAACGGCAATCGGACTGACAATTCCATCCTATGCAGATTTCACCGGTTTTCTTCTGGCTGCCTCATCATTTCTGGCACTCGCCTACACTCTCCGGCAGGGAGCGCATATCAGGGTAAGTCTTATTTACACCCATGTTCCCGAAGGCGCACAGAAGGTGCTTGAAGGCTGGTGTTTTTTATTCGGTGCAGCCGTATCTATCTATTTCAGCTGGTATACCGCCCAGCTGACCTGGGAAAGTTACTCCTACCACGATCTTTCTCCGGGCATGATCGCGGTGCCGCTCTGGATTCCACAGTCCGCCATGCTCACAGGCTTGGTTGTACTTTCAATCGCCCTGATTGATAGCTTTTTCAGCCTGCTTCTTGAGGGAACACAACGCAAAAGGGAAGAAAATGTCTGAATTGACGATGATAGGTATTCTTCTCCTCCTGCTTTTTGTTCTGCTCGGCAGCGGCGTCTGGGTTGCATTCTCTCTTCTTGGCGTGGGGATGGCAGGCATGCTGTTTTTTACCGATGCCCCGATGGGACAGGTGCTTGCAACCACAGTCTGGGGATCAAGCAACAGCTGGGCCTTGGCAGCTCTTCCCCTTTTCATCTGGATGGGAGAAATACTGTTCCGCTCTCGGCTATCGGAAGACATGTTTGCCGGGCTCTCGCCTTGGCTCAATCATCTACCCGGTAAGCTGCTGCACGTCAACATCCTCGGCTGCGGAATCTTCGCTGCAGTTTCCGGTTCTTCAGCTGCCACCGCAGCGACCATCGGTAAAATGTCGATCCCCGAACTGACCAAACGGGGGTATCCCGAAAACATGGTTCTGGGCACCCTAGCAGGATCGGCAACCCTCGGCCTTCTCATTCCTCCGTCAATAATCCTGATTGTCTACGGCGTTGCAACTGAACAGTCCATTGCCAGACTGTTTATCGGAGGCATTCTGCCGGGTCTGATGCTGGTTGCCCTTTTTATCGGTTATGTCATTATCTGGTCGCTCTTTCATCGTGATGACATCCCTGACGATGAAAAAGAGTCTAGCTCTCTTGCGGAAAAATTTCAGGCAAGTCGCCGCCTAATTCCGGTTATCCTGCTCATTGTTGGCGTTATCGGATCAATATACAGCGGCATTGCATCGCCCACCGACGCAGCAGCCGTCGGCGTTCTGCTCTCGCTGCTTCTCTCCTGGTTTACCGGCAGCCTAAACAGGCAGACCTTTTTTGACGGCCTGATGGGAGCTACCAGGACATCATGCATGATTGCCTTCATCCTGGCTGGAGCCGCCTTTCTCACAGTTGCCATGGGTTTTACCGGGATTCCAAGGATGCTTGCGCAATGGATTGCCACCCTGCAACTTTCACCCTATGCCCTGCTCGGAGCACTGACTATTTTTTTCATTATCATCGGCTGCTTTTTAGACGGTATCTCTGTTGTCGTCCTGACCACATCCGTTATCATGCCGATGGTCGAACAGGCAGGTATTGACCCGCTCTGGTTTGGAATTTTTGTTGTTATTGTCGTGGAAATGTCTCAGATAACACCACCAGTAGGGTTCAATCTCTTTGTCATACAGGGACTAACCAACATCAACATTCTAAGAGTTGCCTACGCAGCTATTCCGTTCTTCCTACTGCTACTGGCGGCACTCGCTCTAATCGTTATTTTCCCGGGCATCGTCACCATAATGCCGACCATGATGGGCAACTGAGGCAAAGCATGCTACAAGCTTGATGCCGCTCTCGATGCCTGGTCGTAAAGACCGGAAAACAAGCGGAGAAGAGCCGCCGCCTGCCGCACTTCATCGCCTTCCTTGCCAAGAGTCCTGTAAGCCGAGGTGAGACACTGTTCCCTGATTTCTCGATACTTTGCGCAGGCTTTTGCACCCTCGTCGCTGGCTGCATAAAAGATTTCTTTGCCTTTTTTCTCACGGCGGACCAACGCCATCTTCACCAGTTTCTTAAGGGAATAATTGACAGTATGCTGATCTTCTATATGCAGGACGAAGCAGATATCGACCAAACGTTTTGGTTTGCCACGATGATTGACGTTGTGCAGCACCAACACATCAAGCGGTGAAAAATCGCTGTATCCGGCAGCTGCCATGCAGCGGACAGTCCAACGGGAAAAAGCGTTATCGGCAATAATCAAACCATATTCAAACTCACTCAATCTCCAGCTGTCCGGTGAAGCGAGATGCTCTGAAGAAACAATGGGACTGACAGTCGGGCCGGTAATCTTTTCTTGTCCTGACACGCTTTTCTCCTCAAGATATTTTGTAAAGACGGGGAATGAATCAAGACATCACTGTACCAGATTTCGGTAGTGAATCCAATGGATCACAGCTTTTGTGCCAGAAAAACAACAAAGCCGATAACGTATACACGTTATCGGCTTTGTCTGCTCCATCCTTCCCGGCAGGATATTCAGCGCTTATTTGTCGCTGTTTCCTCCTTTGTTGCCGTTATTACTTTTACTGCTGCTGTTTCCACCTTTATTACCGTTGTTGGTTTTTGTCTTTGTGGTTGTCTTGCTCTGTTGTCCAGGAGCACTTGCAGATTTTCCTTTGGAGGTGCTAGCGCTTACAGTGTCAGTGCTGCTGTCCGCAGCATCAACTCCGCTTGATTTGTTCTTGCTCTTTCCGTTGTTGCTTGCCGCATAGGCATGGCCTTTTGCAAAACCTGTCTGGGTGTCTCTGGCAGTGGCCTCAGCCAGTTCTGCAGCTGCATCGTCAGCACTGTCATCCACTACTTCCACATCGCCATACTTATTCTTATTCTTGTTTCTTTTAGTATGACCAAGACCCAGAAGCCCTGGATGAATATCCAGCGCATGGGCAATTTCACCCCAGCCCATGCCGCTTGCACGCATGGCCTCTATTTCATCAGCACTTGTTCCAACAGCAGTAGCAAGAGCTTCTTCATAAGCAATTTCCAGATCATCTGCAGCCGTAATGAGCTCTTCATTAGTCGGATCATCGCTAAGGGCGCTCAACGCATCCTGATACTCTTCCCATGCCAGCGCGACCTCCTCATTACTTTTTGCATCCTCTTCTGCCAGCTGTGCTGCATGAGCTGCCTGGGCAGGATTTGAGTAGTAGCTTTCTGTCGGCTCGTCAACATCCTCAGCCAGTACGGGTGTTACCAATCCGGCAAGAATCAGGGTTGTACCAAGAATCACTAAACGGCCTTTTCCGGTCAAAACAATCTTTTGTAATCTGCTCTTCATATCATCTTCCTCTCTACTTTTTTCTGTGAAACCTGGGTAAAAATCAGGATGCTGTTTTTCAACTCGACGGGTTTTGTCTCTGCATTGCCCTCAAGCTTCTCTGCAACATCAAACCAGCTGATCTTCACATCTAAATTCTGCTGCACATCTTTTTGTCCGAGAATTTTTGTTCTCAACTGAATCGCTGTTTCTTTTGCGTTTTCCAGATCACCCTCATTAAATATTATCAAGTTAAGTGCAATATCATCCGCTGATGTGTATGAGAGAATCCGGTCAATTTCGAGTTCAGTGCTTTCTCCCATCGGCTGCAATAAACTCATGGTGTCTATCACCATATCGGTGGCACCGATTTGAAAGACCCGGTATCTGAAATCACCAAGCCTGTTAAGGTGCAAAGCCGCCCGCCTTGCCCACTTGCCCGTTCTGGACCATTGCAGGTACTGGTAGTAGGCATCTTTTTCACGATGGGTATCGCCCATCTCCCGATAAACGAGGGCCTGATTGTAAAGAGCCTGCAGGTTTCCCTCATTTTTATCAAGAACCAGCTGATACTGTTTCAGTGCTTCATCAAACTCCTGGTGTTCGAGATAGCTATGGCCAAGATTCAGATTCGCCTGATAAAAATTCGGCTGAAAAGAAAGGCTTCTCTGATAGCTGCTTCTCTCTTTTGTGACCTCGCCAATCATTCCATAGGCAACGCCCTGCCAATAGGCAAAATCAGCTCTGGATGGATCAATAGTGTTGGCCTGATTGAGAAATTCAAGAGCCTGGCGATACTCACCGCCGGCTATCAGCCCACGGCCGATAAGAAACATACTGTCCGCAGACTGATCGGGCCGTGGCTCCAGCACGGCAATTTGCTGCCCTGCAGATTTTTGCAAATGCATTCCTCCGTAAAAGGCTGTTGCAACAAGCAGAACAGATACGGCAACCGCTGCAGGCTGCAACCCAAAAAATAAAGGCTGCTTGAACCAACGGGCCCATCTGATAAAAAATGGACAGGCTTCTCTTTTATCGACCTCTGCCATGATTCTGTCAGCAAGATCCGGCGGCGGTATCTGATCGTCTGCATATCGCAGCAGATTTCCCAATAATTCCTGTTCTTCTCGACTGATTTTATTCATCTTTGTTCTTTTTCCAGCCTATTTTTCAATTCCTCAAGACCGCGTTTCACCTTCATCTTCACCGAACTTTCGGTCAGTCCGAAAGCAGCTGCAACTTCACGAACCTTCATATCATGTTCGAACCGGGCTAGCAGGATTTCCCGGGTCTGCTCGTGAAGCTGCAGGAGAGCTAATTTCATATTATCAGCGGCTTCACGGTGCTCGAACTGTTCATGCTGCCTAGGCAGCGAAGCTGATCGATCCTGTTCTTTCTGCTCTATGATGTACTGTTTTGCCGTGTTTAAATTATTTTTTCGCTTCCAATCACGTAACCTGTTGATAGCAATCGTATAGAGCCACGGGAAAAATGGCCGATCACGATTAAATCGCCAGAGCTTATCAAAAGCGATAATAAACACTTCCTGAGAAAGATCGGCAGCTTCTTCACTACTGTGCGTAACGCGGTACATCAGGTTGTAAACCGGCTTTTGATAGCGTTCGATCAATAATCTGAACGTCTCTTTTTCACCGGCCAGAACCTGCTCAACAATTTCCTCATCTGAGACGTTCATCGGTTATTTCCATGCTCTCTGGCCAAATTTGTTGCTCTTTATATGAGAGATACGAATGAGAAAATAAATGGTCACAATTTATTTTATTTTTTGAATGTTTTTTCCACATCACTCAGGAAAAATTTGACTGATTCAGAATGGCTGATATTTTTGTTCATCACCTTTACAGCTTCAGGAGTAGCAAACCAGCTAAGACGGATTCGCTTCTGTTTTTCCAGCTCGGGGTAATGTTTGTAAAGATATTCACGAATCGACAATGCCCGTTTACGGGCCAGCTCCTTATTGTTCAACTGATAAACAACAATATTGAGTACACCCTTCGACATACTGGTGACGACCGCACCGAGATGTTCAAGTGATGGAGTTGATTTGGCATCGAGTTTTTCGCTTAGTGGCTCAAAATAAATCTTGGTCAGCGTCACCGTTCTCACACCAAGAGTGTGGTTGCGATACGTGTCGTCGCCAAGCCTGTTTAGATGATTTGCTGCAAGTTTGGCAAATTTTCCGGATGGGTGTCGAGTAAGATATTCAAGCCAGGCTACTTTTTCCTCCGGGGTCCGTCCGAGATTTTTCAGGACGAGGGCACGGTTAAAAAGTGCCTGAGGTGCATTCGGCCAGAGTTCAAGGGCCGTTGTATAATATTGAAGAGCAGTTTTGTATTTCTGAGCGCGCAAGTACCAGTTACCGAGATAGATGACCGCCAGCACATTGGTCTTGTCATACTTTATAGCGAGCTCATAATACTTCTTCTCATTACCGGGCTGCCCGAGTTCACCATAGGTAACACCAAGCCAGAAATTGTAGATACTTTTATCAGGGGCGAGCTTCACCGCCTTGAAAAATTCATTGCTGGCTGATTTATTTTTTTCGGCGGCAAGAAGGAAACGACCATAATAATAATGTGCTTCAGCATTTGCCGGCTGCGCTTTTACAGCATTTGCAAAGTGCGATTCGCCTTTATCAAAATCATTGCCCTGGAGATAATACTGACCTTGAATATTATATTTGAGGGTGTTGCCGTAATCCTGAACCCCCTGAAAATGAGTACAACCGGAAAGACATAAAGAAAACAAAAAGATAAGAACAAAAACTCTACGCATGTAACACGCCTCCACATTCATTTACCAGGCAATGTCATAGAGCTCAACTCCCCATATTTTTTTAATGTAACAGAAATTATACAATATGGCAAAATCGGATTTCCCTATTTATTCATCACGACACATAATTCAAACCAACAAACTATTACTGTTATTTCAATGAGATTGATAAAAAGTTGCAAAATAGCACAAAAACCTTGAATCCGATCATTTTGCGCAATATTTGAAATTTATCCCGCCTGCAGGCTTGCTGTTATTGACACAAAACTCCTTTTCTTCTATTAATACTGGCCTGATATTGCGCATTCTCAGGAATCTGCCTGCAGAATAACACGAGCAATGGAGATTAGCAGCCGGTGAAGCCCGGCAACACTATCAGCTCACAACGGAGGAGAAAATGAAAAAAGGAAGCCTTAAGGCTCTTGCAGCCCTTGCTGTTTCAGCAACCATGGCTTTTACCGGGGCAACCGGAGCTTTTGCTGCCAAGTTCAAAGATGAATACAAACTGACCATCAACATCGGTCCTACCTACTACTGGGGTATGGGGGCGATCAAGTTCAGCGAGCTTGTCAAAGAAAAAACCAACGGCCAGATTAATATCAAACCCTATTTCGGCAGCTCCCTGATGAAAGGCGCCCAGCTGAAATCTCCTCAGATGGTTGCCATGGGTGCAATTGACGTTGCCTATGAATCAACCATCAACGCAGCACCGGTTATCCCTGAGATGAACATCTTCTCCCTACCGTTTTTCATCAATACATATGAAAATCTGGACAAGTTGACCGAAGGTGAAACCGGAAAAATGATCTTTTCCGCCATGGAGAAAAAGGGTCTCGTGCCCCTTGCCTGGGCTGAAAATGGTTTCAGACAGCTGACCAACTCAAAACACCCGGTAAAAACGCCAGAGGATATGAAAGGACTGCGTGTGCGTGTTGTCGGAAGTCCAATCTTTATTGAAACCTTCAGACAGCTTGGTGCTGATCCTGTAAACATGAACTGGGGCGATGCAACAACCGCCTTTCAACAGGGCGTTGTAGACGGCCAGGAAAACCCTGTCGGAGTACTGCTTCCGGTTCAGATATGGCAGTATCATCAGTATGTCTCCATGTGGAACTACCTCGTTGATCCAGTCATCATTTACTGGGGACAGAAAGAATGGGCAAAGTTTCCACCTGAAATTCAGCAGGCTATCCGTGAATCAGCAGTGGAATCTGCCCGGTTTGAGAAAGCTCTGTGCCGCGCCGGTCTTGACGGCGATAAGTCGCTGAAAATCCTGAAAGATGAATTTAACTACGTAATGGAAGTTCCTGATCCAATCAAATACATGGAAGAAAAAGGTGCCACCTTTACCACCCTCTCCAAGGAAGACCTTGCTAAATTCATCGAAGCCACCAAACCGATCTACGACAAATGGGTAGATGAGATTGGAAAAGACATCTATGAAAAAGCTAAAGCTGACATGGCAAAATAGCATTAGCCGATAGCGTATTACCTAATGGACGGGGACAGCTTCTCTGCAAGCTGTCCCCTTTCTTTGCTTTTACCCTTGGCCGCTCTCGGCTTTGGCCTGAAAAACAACGCAAACAACAATGAAACAACAAGAACGCAAACTTAGGGCTGATCACATTATCGTTGCCCTGCTGCTCTTCATTATGGCTGTCATCGCCTTCATCAATGTACTGAGCCGGTATATTTTTCATTTTTCCTTTGCCTGCACGGAAGAAATAACCATCAATCTCTTTGTTTGGATGACTGTCATCGGCACCGGACTGGCCTTTGAACAGGGTGGTCAGCTTGGAATGGTTACCCTGTTCAACCACTTCCCGACTACCATGAAGAAATCACTGATCATTTTCAGTTCGCTGCTTGCAGCCCTGCTCTTTGTCGTTGTCGATTTCTACATGATTAAAGCTATCTATTACGAGCTCACAATTTTCAACGCCACCTCCGGAGCTCTTGGCATCCCGGTGTGGATCTATTATGCCGGTGTTCCGCTGTTCTCGATCTTTGTCTTCACCGGCATTTACCGGGATAACATGAAAAAATTAGCCGACATCAGCAAGGAGTAGAACCATGGAAATTTGTATCATCACCGTCGGGTTCCTGCTGATGATGGGAATGGGTGTACCTATCGGAACAACACTTGGTGTTGCCGGAGTTGCAACCCTGTACTTTCTCGATCTCGGTATTGATATGCTGGGGGTTAACTACGCTTCAGGTATTGCATCCTTTCCGCTCCTGGCCATCCCCTTTTTTGTTCTGGCAGGCTATATCCTGGAGCGAGCCGGACTCGCCGCCACCATTGCCAGATTCTTTGAACTGATTGTCGGCAAGGCCACTGGCGGACTGGCAACAGTCACCGTCTGTACCTGTATGTTCTGGGGCGCCTTGTCCGGATCAGGGCCTGCAACCACCGCTGCTGTCGGCCTCATCCTGCTGGCTCCCATGCTCCGCCACGGCTATGACAAAAACTTTGCTGGCGCACTGATTGCCAATTCGTCCGATCTTTCCATCATCATTCCGCCATCAATCGCCTTTATTATTTACGGCAATATTACCGGTGTTTCAGTCAGCGCCCTTTTTCTCGCAGGTATTATCCCAGGCATTCTCACAGGGATTGCAACTATTATCATGGCGTACCTGATCTCAAGGAAGCGCGGCTACAGGGGCCTTGAAAAACGCGGTTCACTCAAGGAAATCCTGCTAGCACTCAAAGGAGCAATCTGGGCTATTCTCGCCCCTGTAATAGTCCTTGGCGGTATTTATGCCGGTATCTTTACCCCGACAGAAGCAGCTGTCGTGGCAGTATTCTATTCACTTTTTGTCAGTGTTGTTATCTATAGGTCGATCACAATAAAAGATTTCATCTGGATTCTTGTTGATTCTGCGGTAACAAGTTCTGTTGTCATGTTCATTGTTGTCTTTGCCGGAATTTTTACCTGGGCAACCTCGGTCATCGGCTTTGTTGACACTTTTGCCAACTTCATCATCAGCATTTCTCCCAATGCCCTTGTGATGATAATTCTGATCAATATTCTTCTGCTCGCTCTTGGCATGATACTGGACGCAATATCCATCTCTTTTCTGATATTGCCCATTCTTATTCCAGTGCTTGCAGCATTTCATGTTGATCCGCTCTGGTACGGCGTTATTTTCATCTCTGCGCTGGCCATCGGCCAGGCGACTCCGCCGGTTGGAGTCAACCTCTTCACCGCTGCCAACCTGATCGGGACAGATGTTGATTCTGTAGCTAAAGAGGCTGTGCCTTTTATCATTGTCGATGTCATTGTGCTGGTTATTATTTCGCTGATCCCGGCTTTATCAATGTACCTTCCAGTTTTATCGGGGCTTTACACACCATAAAGAAGGTACAAAAGTAAGGCGGCGGTTTACAAATTCCGCAGAAACTATACAATAGCACTACTGTAAGTAATTTAACTGCCCGTGTGGCAGTAACCATATTGACGAGTATCGAGGCGAACTATGTCCAGAGCCATAGAAATATATGACACAACCCTGCGTGACGGCACTCAGGCGGAAAATTTCAATATCTCAGTTGAGGACAAGATAAAGATTACCCTTGCTCTTGATGAGCTTGGTATCGATTTTATCGAAGGCGGCTGGCCCGGCTCGAACCCTGTTTCGGTTGAATATTTCAACCAGATGAAAGAAATTACGCTCAGTCACGCAAAGCTTGCCGCATTCGGTTCCACCAGACATTTTAAAAATCGTCCTGAGGAGGATCCGAATCTGCTGGCCCTGCTCGAAGCAGGTACTCCCGCCGTCACCATTTTTGGGAAAAGCTGGGATATCCATGTTAAAGACGCCCTGAACATCGAGCTTACCGACAACCTGCTGCTCATTGAAGACTCTCTCGCCTTTTTACGCGGAAAAGTAGAGCATCTCTTCTATGATGCCGAGCACTTTTTCGACGGCTATAAAAACAACCCCGAATATGCTCTTGCCACCATCGCCCGGGCTGTGGCAGGTGGTGCCGAAGCCATCGTCCTTTGTGATACCAACGGTGGAACATTGCCCCACGAGATTTCCGATATCGTCACCAAGGTTAAAGAGTTTTTTACCAATAACTCGACTACAGTCAAAATTGGCATTCACTCCCATAACGATTCGGAAACCGCGGTTGCCAACGCACTGATAGCGATAGCTTCAGGCTGCAGCCACGTTCAGGGAACCATCAACGGATACGGTGAGCGCTGCGGCAATGCCAATCTCACATCAATCATCCCTGCGCTAGTTTTCAAAATGGGTTTTGACTGCGAGGTTCAGAAGCATATAGACAAGCTTTACTCTGCTTCACGCCTGGTGGATGAGCTGGCCAATGTCCCCCACAATCGCTACCAGCCGTATGTCGGAGAATCGGCTTTTGCCCACAAGGGCGGCATACATGTCAGCGCAGTCCAGCGCAATCCGCTGACCTATGAGCATATCTCCCCGGACAAGGTAGGTAATATCAGGCGTATACTTATCTCAGATCAGTCCGGTAAATCAAATGTCCTGCACAAGGCCGCGCTGTGGGATCTTAATATCGATCCGAAAGATCCGGTCTTAAAGACCATTATCAGCGAACTGAAAGAACAGGAGAACCTCGGCTACCAGTATGAAGGAGCCGAAGCAAGTTTTGAACTGCTGATGCGACGTGCCATGGGACTGCAGCGCAACTATTTCAAGTTTGAAACCTTCAGAGTTATGAACCACAAGTATCGCATGGACAAATCGCCGCTCACCGAGGCCACCATCCGCCTCACGGTTGGCGGAGATGAAGTGCATACCGCCTCACTGGGTGAAGGCCCCGTTAACGCTCTTGATAAGGCAATTCGCAAGGCCCTGACCAGATTTTATCCATGCCTTGAAGAGATGGAGTTAAGCGATTACAAGGTTCGCGTTCTCTCCGGTGAAAAATCAACCGATGCCAAAGTACGTGTTCTGGTGGAAAGCCGTGACAAAGACAGCTCATGGGGAACCGTTGGTGTTTCAGTCAACATCATCGAAGCGAGCTGGCAGGCCTTGGTCGACGCTATCAACTACAAGTTGATGAAAGAAGATCTCAAGAAAAAACAATAGTTTATCAAAACATAAGCCTTTCAGCATCCACTGCAGGATGACGACTTTTCAGATGCCTCGCTTAAGAAGCATCTGAAAAGTGCTGCGTATTTCCGAAAATTGCCCCTTAAGTTATTATCATATCAGAACAGCTATACTCGCTGGAATCCCGATATTTCACAAAATCCCATTGACCACCATGAGAGTCCTTTGTTGTAAATGAAATACTATTTTGCGTAAGGCTGGCAACTGTAAATGTGAAAGTCACCCCATCCCCGAAAAAAGCACCTGATGCTGGAGATGAAAAGGAACTGCTTGAAACTGATCCTGTGCAGACCTGGCACTCATACGAGTTCACACTATCACATGTTTTGATGGTATTTTTTTTTCGAATTAGCCTGGTGGTATTGAAGATGGAAATCAATAACTTTAGAAACTTTCATAATGCACCTCCTGTCGTAGAGTTTGTTGGCTTAAAAGCCATTGTTCAATTATACCTCAACACGAGATCAGGAGGGAAGTAAGCAGGTATCTGCACAAGAAACATCTTTAATTTGAGTAGGTTGATAGCAGTTAAACCTTATCATGGATAAGCTTTGATCCGAAATTTCTTTTTGACTTTTAGGATTCAGGGGAAAGTTACTTCCTAGCGAGAGGAGTAATCTCAAATTAGTGTTGCATTGCCTTTTTGAGAGGTTGCATCGGGCTATCTCAATTGAACATGGGGTAAGTTTTTCATTTATCAATTTGTTCAAATTTCCTATGTCACTTCCAGATTCACTCACATCTTGTCATTATATTAATTACTTTTACGACGTCTTCTGTCATGCGACCTTAGGTTTGACGAAAATTGTAATTTTGATTAAATTTCAAAGTGTGATTTATAAAAGTTCTCACTAAAGTTAGAGATTAATTGATAGAAAATTTTATCTTGTTGCTTTTTGGCAGCATGCCTAGTCCTAACATGGGATTGTGCGTTAACATTTAGCATTCTATAAGATAGAGTCTGAATTTAGAGCAAATTATCTGTCCACCGCCTCAATTTTCCCTCTCTCTTTAAAGATTACACTATGAATGAGCCTGAATTACTGTGGGAAAAAATACAATCTTTTGCAGAAAAAAAAGAATACCCAAAAAAGTCATGCCTTTTAAGTGAAGGTGATGTGTCTGAACATTTACTGTTCATAGAAAAAGGCTGCGTTAGATCGTGGTTTAACAATGACGGAAATGACATTACATTCCAGTTTTTCTTTGATGGAAGTTTTGTATCTTCTTTCGAAAGCTTAAGAAAGTGCAATCCCAGCCTGTTTAATCTTGAAACACTGGAGCATTCCATTTTGCATATCATACCCAGAGAGTCTCTTATTTCTGCAAAGAAGAATTACCCCTCATTGACCGACGCTATCAATGAGCTATTATGCACGAGATTATATCATTATCAAAAATTATTTTTATCGAGAATTAAGAATAGCGCGCAGCTTCGCTATGAAGAACTGCTCGGTGAGAGTCCTGAAATCTTTGCACGAGTGCCGCATCATTACATTGCATCCTATCTAGGCATTACACCTGTCTCGTTGAGCCGAATTAGAAATAAAGTGAAACATTAACAATTGTTAATGCCTCATGTCTGTTAGATATGTCATCATCATGGCTACATATGCCACGATTTGAGATGGCGTACATAATAGAATAAATACAGGAGGTATTTCTATGACAATCAATGTTTTCTTCTTATTTCAAGTTTTAGGAGCTGTTCTCCTTATAATTCTCGGTGTGACTATTGTCAGGTGGTTGTGGAAGTATATGTGGTTGTCACGCCAGCTGCAAGGTCCCCGGTTGGCAGAGCGTTATGGTCGTGGCAGCTGGGTACTCATTACAGGCGCCAGTGATGGACTAGGTAAGGCATTCTCTCAGGAGCTTGCACAGTACGGATTCAACCTGATCCTGGTCTCGCGAACACAAGAAAAATTGAGGCGATTGCAGGCAGAGTTAGAAAGGTTAGGCGTTCAGATTAGAACTGTATGTGTAGATTTGTCGGACTCGGCTCAGCACACATATTCGAGCATTACCGAAGCAGCACAGGATGTTGACCTCTCTATTGTTATCAATTGTGTCGGTATAACCGTCCACCGTCGTTATGGAGACATCCCTGCCGCCACCTTGCGTCGCCTTCTTTCTGTTAATGTCAATACAACCGCCATCGTCACACATACTATGCTTCCATTGTTACTCCGGCACACTATGTCGACTGGTCGACGCTGCGCCTTTCTTAATGTTGGTTCCATTGTGGGCCGTTTTTATTGGCCAGGTACGCAACTCTACGGTGCGTGTAAGGCATTTATTGACCACTTAACCATCCCACTCGCGTATGAATACCGTAAACAACTTGACGTGCTTTCTTTTCAACCCACCGTCATGGCTACAGGGATGGCTGCGGGGACGGAGCCAGCGGCCATAACCATCAGTCCGCAGGCGGCAGCTCATGTTGCTCTATCTCACCTCGGTCGCTATAACTCATCTCATGGGCACTGGCGTCATGCGATGTTGGCAGTCCTATTCACTCTTTTACCGGGTAGTCTTCGTAACCGAATCTTCCTTTCTAAGGCATTGGAGATGGGTGAGGTGGAGAGCGGCAAGGGGATTTAACAGTGCATGTGAGAGGGTGGACTGCGGACGATTCAACTCGTAAAACAAAGTGTTTTCATTTAACGTATAGTCTGAAACAACAAGCAAAGGAACATTACCTCTTAAGTTATAAGGGAATAGGTACGTGAAAGAACTGCTCAAACATATATTGCGAGAAATGGAAGTATTCCTTGCGAAATGGACAGCATATATGGAGGAGGCGGGCTATCTCGAGCACACCACCGCCAAAAAGGAAGACTGTATCCTCAGTCTTCGCGGACTTGTTGAGCCGATTCTCACTCTACTTGAAAATGATCCGTCGTCTCTGCGTTTTCCTTTGATTTTAAAGAAAAATAGAGAGCTGGCTTCTTTTCTTGTGCAGACCGGCAGGAGACATCAGGCCCGGGGGCTTCAGGCGGAAATGTTTTTTGGCTGTTTTAAGACATTATTACATGCGGTGGAAGATATTGTTCTTAACGCTGATTATGAGGATGTCGAAAAACTCCAGAGCTACATGCAATTCCGCAAGATTGTCGATGCAATCGAGACTATCACCATAGCCGAATGGGATAATCCGACGCTTGACGCTAAACTGAACACTCTGGCGGCAAAAAACCGCACTCTCACTTTAGAGAAAAATAAGTATGAAAATATTTTTGAGGCAACCTCCGATCTTGTCTTGGTGATAAACGATGCAGGAACTATCCTCGAGATAAATGGAGTTGCCAGAGAACATTTTGGGGCCGAATGCCTCGGTGATACGGCCTTTAAATATATTGAACATCTGGATTTTGATCTAAAAATGTTTCTGGTGAAATACCCGCATAGCCGCAGCCATGAAATAAGATTGGAACAGGCTAAGACAAGCTACTCTATGATCATTGTGCCTCTGAAGAAGGTTTCTCTCGCTTCGGCCGGATATGTCATCATTCTTAGTGATATCACAGCTATTGTGGACCACAGAACGCAACTCGAGCAACTTGTACAAGAACGTACGGAGGCGTTGAGACAGTCTGAGCAGCTTTTCAGGTCACTTTTCTCTTCGGCCGGAGAGGGAATCCTGCTGGTTGATGCGGCCCTTAATATTGTTCAGGCAAATGAGAAGGCGGCTGACATGCTCGGCAGGAACAGTGATAAAATCGAAGGTAGCAGCTGCGTTACAATCATACACCCGGACAGTATAGACAGTTTTCTTCAGGCAGCGTCAATCAAGGAGGGAGACATCTGGCACGGAGAAGTCAACTGCCTTTCCACAGGTGGTGGCACCTTTCCAGCCAGCATTACGGTAAATAAATTTTTCCTGGGTGGCGATGTTTTTCTCCACATTATCGTCTGCAATATTACCGATCAGAAAGCTATGGAAAGCCATCTGCGTCAAGAGAAAACAAAGGCAGAGGAGATGAATGTTACCTTGAGAAATGTGATGAAAGCAATAGACCGGAACAAAGATGAATTTGAGCTTTCTATAACCCAGAAAATTACCACCAGTATTATCCCATCGCTACAAAAACTGGCCGCTGAAGAAAATCCTGAAATTCGCAATATGTATATGAAGATCCTTCAAGATCAGCTGGCGGGATTGACCAAATCTTCCAGTTCAATACGTAATGAAGATATCATACGGCTAACGAAGTCAGAGTTGCAGATTTGTCAAATGATTCAGACCGGCGCCACCTCCAAAGATATTGCGGATGGCTTGTCAATCTCTCTTGAAACCGTACAAACGCATCGCAAGAATATCAGAAAGAAACTTGGTTTGAGCCGAAAAGGTGTTAATCTTTACTCCTATCTCAATCAGTAGGATGATGAGAATTTACTTCCCCCTCTCTGCTGAATGTCACGCCTTCTTTCTCTGGGCACGTGAAGCTGTTTACCGCTCAGTGACTTTAATGGTGAGCTCCTTTTCAAATATTGTTTTGGCATCGACCCCTGCGCAACTTGATTTGGATATAAGAGAAAGGCGAATTGCCATTCTGTAAGTGCCCGACTGGCTCATCCTTACCTGAATCGTTGGAAAGCCGGGAAGCACTTCTGGTTTCGCTCCTGCGGGGTAGTCAAGCAGATCAACCAGTGTTGATATGGAATAACCTGCTGGAAGCGTTTCAGGATAAAGTTTGAGATCGATAAAGTATGGTTCGCTGGCATAGGCATTATCCTCTCCAGACTGCAGGGCAACAGTATAGGGTAGATAATTCACGGGGAAGACGACCTGTGCCCCTGCAATAACCGGGGATGCCAGATAAAGACTGGACAAAAGGATAACCGTCAACATAACGATGTTCTTGATCATCTTCTCAACCTCAAAACAATCAGGAGGACGAGCCGTTCCAGGCTGTCCTCCCAAAAAACATTGCACACGTATCAGTAAAAACAGATTGCAGCAATGTCGAAAGCGTTAATACAGACCGCCGATGTTGGAGGCGGCATGTACAGTCTCTTTGAAAAAGGCAGCCCGTCCCAAAAGTTCACCGATGAGGATAATTACCGGTAACCATGGGGGGATATCTTTTGTCTTCCAGAGCAGAATCAAGGGCAGAACCAAACCTATTGCAATTCTCCCCCAATACAACGGCGATGCGATCCAGGCACTCGCCGTTTGTGCCATCACCGTCCCACCGGAAAGCCAGATGCAGGGGACTATCAGGTAGACAACCAGTCCAACGATCAGGCTGACTGTCACTATCCTGCAAAGCCCGGATCTATCTTCAGAAGGAGTGATCCAGGAAGCAAAACTGGACCCTAGAACAAGGGCTGTAAGCAGGAAAAAGACCGTGGGCAGAACGTTATTGATTGCCGGAAATCCCGGAGGTGCATATGTCATCCCCATGAACAACAGGGTGAACAAACCAATCAGAGAAGTAAGAGAGGCTACCAAAGAGCTCTTTTTTCCCTTTTCCGTGAAAAAACCAAAGAGAGTAAGGCAGAGGAAAACGCTAATTCCAAGCAACTCCCAGGAAAGCCAGGCTGCACTCAAATGCTTCAAAGCCGTATAGGCTTGCAGCGGATGGCCAAGGTGAAAAAAGGATGCGACCATACCCGTCACCAGAAAGACAAGCACTATTCCCCATTGCTTACGGCCTTCCCCGATGAAATCATCATCAACCAATTGTCTGCCAGCATTCATTATGGCAATGCCAATTGCTGTTTGGCTGAAGACGCTGAACAGTACCAGCGGCAATTCTAAATGACTCATATGTCTTCCCTCCCTATGACTTTTGGTAGACGCGGCAGCACAAACCGTACTGATGGATTGAGTTTTACCTGTTTGGGAAACCCAGGGGGATATTGAACCGTGTCTGGCCGGTTAAATGTGGTCAGATCGACTATCTGAAGAGCCTCTACGGGGCAACTCTGGACACACTGGGGCTTAAGACCTGCATCAATGCGTTGCCAACACAAACTGCACTTTTCTGCTTTTTTAAGCTCTGGGTTATAGCGCGGTGCTCCGTATGGGCAGGAACGGATACAGTTGCCGCAACCTATACATTTTTCCTGTTCATGGACAACGATCCCATCTTCTCGTTTATAGTAGGCCTTTACCGGGCAGACATTGAGGCAGGCAGGGTTTTCGCAATGGTTACAGGCAAGCGAGTAGAAAGCTCGTTCGCTATAAGGGTAAATTTCTTCACTGATGGGATAGACCTGCCGCCAAACTACAGTCTCTGGCTGATGGTATTGGTTCTTGCACGCCATGGCACAGGTAAAACAGCCGATACATCTTTCTGTATCGATAAAAAAACCGTATTGTTTCTTCATGGGGTACCTCCTCAAACTTTGGCTAAATCGGCAAATTGGTCGTGGATAGCAACACCGGGTTGACCGGTTTTGTAGGCACCCATATCAGACGAAGTATCATCAACCACATTCTGCACGTTGTAGGGATTGTCTTTAAACCATGCCTCGTACATGAGTATGGCATCGTTTGGCACTACTGTGCTTAGCTTTGCTGTACTGGTCACTTCGCCAATTGAATTAAAGACTCGAACTGTGTCACCATCCTTGATGTTCTTTTCTGCAGCCAGTTTTGGGTGAACATATACAAACGGTTTCGGGTTGAATTCTCTACTCCAGTCAAGATTAATGAATTGTGAGTGAAGGCCGAACTTGGTGTGCGGCGTAAGGATTCGGTATTTATCCGTTTTTTCACGCGGAGCTACATATTCAGGTAATGCTTTGTGTCCCCATTCAGCAGCCAGTTCCGATTTGAATTCATATTTTCCGGAAGGCGTACCGAACTTGAGATCGTGCCAGGCAGCCGAATGCATTTTGGCTTTTGCCGGCCCGTTTTTAAGGTCTTCCCAGGATTTGATCCCGAACAGGTCATAAATGCCCTGATTGAACTCTTTGGTCATCCATTCGTGGCTATCGATCTCGGTTGGGAAGGTGCAGGAACCCGGTTTGAGCTGATTTATTTTTTTTGAAAGTGCTGCTGCGATCTGAATGTCACATTTTGACTCATACATGGGCTGGATTGCTCTTTCATTGATTGAGAGCCAATAATGCCAATAGGATACATTGACGGTCCACTCCTCGAAAAGTGTTGTAACCGGCAGGACAATGTCTGACATATTTACGGTTTCGTTGAAGAACTGGTCAACGGTCACAACCATTTCAAGTTTTTCAAAGGCCTTGACCATCTTGTTGCGATCGAAGTCCTGGCTGAAAGGGTTTTTGCAAGCTACCCAGAGCATGCGTATAGGTGGATCATTTGTGTCGAGAATGACTTGGGCGGTTTTGTTGATATTGAGGATTCGGTCAGAGTAAGATACGGCAGCTACATCATCACCACCCGTAAAATGGAAATCACCTTTGACCTCTGCTTTTCCCGGTACACCTGTGGCACCTTGTGGCTGTTTTTGTAGCAGGGCATGATAATTGAACCCCCAGGTCCGCAGATGGCCGTAACGAGCTCCTCCGCCGATCTTGCCTATATTACCGGTCATAGCAACCAGGGCGTCAATGGCCCTTACTGCCGCTCCACCGTTGACGTGACGCTGCATACCGTAACCAATCCAGATGGTTGCCGGTTTGGCAGTTGCAAATTCTTCTGCCATTTCGACAATATTCAGGACGGAGATTCCTGATTCTTTGGCAGCCCATTCAACACTAACATTATCTCTCAGATAAGTTGCGAACTCTTCAAAACCAACAGAATTGGCCATAACCCAATCCCGGTCATAGAGCTTGTTGTCGAGTATATGGCGGGCCATACCAAGCGCCAGAGCCCCGTCTGTTGATGTTTTTATCTGCCAGTATTCATCAGCTTTTGCTGCCATTTGGGTCATGATAGGATCTATGACAACGATCTTGGCACCACGCCGTTTTGCTTCATAGACAAATTTGACTGAATGAACCGAGTTCCAGGCTGCATTACCTCCCCAAAGGATGACATAACGAGCATGAACCATATCTTCCGGGTCGTTGCACCACATGTCGCCCATATCAAAATTTTGGGCGTCGATGCCTGCAGGCCAGC
>QKJV01000074.1 GCA_003249165.1 Desulfobulbaceae bacterium
GGCTGGTTGTTGCCGGACCATCGAGGCAAGCTCAGAATTGCCGTGTGAATAATCAGGGAGATTGCCGTCCAGCTGATGAGAGTTCTGGCGTTCACTGAGTATCTTCCGGTAGAGAAAGCTTACAAATCCATTTTTTGCTCCCAATTTTATAGCCGAAAGGGTTCCCCTTGGTCAAGTCGTATGATAGTTCCGCATGTTACTTCAGTAAAATTATGGTTTTAATTCTCAATTAAATTGTTTTAAATTGTTCAATGTTGTGATAAAAAACAGCGACCGTCTTCAGACCCATCCAGGCCGTTGATTTGTCTGTTGAAGTCTGTGTAACATATTGTAATTACAGGAGTTTACTTTGAAAATAGCCAATCTTCGATGGTTTCTCCCGGGAGGTGTTCTGGTTTTTTCGGTAAATTTTTTTGGTTCTATCAGCGTTGCCGGGGAGCAGGACAGTTCGCCCTTTGTTCTGCCGCAGGTGACTGTTGTCGGCACGGTTGAAGACCCAATTAGTGGTAAAAACAGTTTATCTGAAAGCCAGATAAACAGCTTGCCGCAAGGTAACGGCAGTATCAACGAACTGCTCACGACGATGCCCTCTGTGCAGGCCAGTGACATGGAGAATACCTCTTTGCAGGGAGGGGAAATTAAACCTCCGAATGTCTCTATTTCTGGAGGACGATATTATGAAAATAATTTTATGATTGATGGAATTGGCAATAATAGCCTGCTTGACCCCACTTTTTCCTCTTCAATGTCTCTTTATGATGTGCCCAGTCATCCCCAAGAGATATTTCTGAATAGTCGTTTGCTGGATAACATCAGTATATATCGTTACAATATCCCGGCTAAATATGGAGATTTTACAGGAGGTGTTGTCGATGCACAAACAAAGACTCCTGCTAAGGTGTTCAGCGGCGATATTTTTTATCGAACAACTCGAGAGCAGTGGACAGAATTTCATATCGACGATGAGGAAGAGACCGCTTTTGAAAATTCACATGACGCATCTTACCAGCCACATTTTAATAAACATCTGGCTGGTTTTAAAGCAAGTATCCCAGCTACTTCTGATATACGATTTCTTGCAGCATACAACCAATCTTATTCAAAGCTTTTACTTGAACATCTCGGGTCTAAAAAAACTCAAAAACGCCGTAACGAAAATTTTTTCCTCAAGGGAGTTTGGGATATTTCGTCCGAAGACAGTTTTAATGTGACTGTTATCCACGCCCCATATGAAGAAAGTCTTTTCAAGTCAAATACCTCCAATAGTGATTACACCCTTTTGGGTGGAGGCACCTCGATTTTTTCAATTTATGACCATTTTTTTTCGTTAGGAAAACTTCGATTTGACGTTGGTTATAAAACCAGTGAAAATTCTCGAGAAGCTCCGGCCAGTCATTATTCTTGGAATAATAGTGGGGTAAATGACTGGGGCCTTGCTGCAGGAACAGGAACAAAAAGTTTTGAAGGTGGCTATGGCTCAATTGAAAAGACTCAAGATAGCGTTGAAGTTAGTTTAGACGCAGAACTTGACCCTATTAAGAGCGGTATGATGACCAATGCGATCAATATGGGTTTGGAGTATGGATGGTTTCAAGGAAGCTATGACCGAAAAGAAACCACTTATATTTTTTCCATGTCTAAATTAAGTAGCGACGTCGATTGTTCTAACGACCCATTAGGATGCATCGATAGTGAGTTTTTTTATAGACGAACAGCTTACGATGCCCATGAAAGCACCGCACGAATGGCTACGTACAGTGCTTACCTGGAAGATACGATGACTCTCGAGGATATAACATTACGCCCCGGTCTGAGATTTTCTTACGATGATTTTATGAATAACGTCAATTGGGCTCCCCGGTTGGCTGCTACCTGGGATATCTTTGGCAATGGCAATACTTTGTTGGTGGGCGGCCGGAACCGCTATTATGGAAAAACGTTGTTGACCTACAAACTTCGAGAAGCCTGGCCCACAGGGCGTACCGAAAGCCGCAGTTCAACCCTGCTGGCCAACAACCAGCCGGCTCCCTGGCCCGAGCCCCAAGAAGGCATATATTTGAGCAGTTATCAGTATTCGGAGCTCGCGACTCCTTACACCGAGGAGACTGTTATTGGAATCGATCAGGCATTGTTGGGAGGGCGTTTGAATCTGGTCTATGTACGGCGGGAAGGTAAAGATGAGTTCGCCAGAGAATATGGGGACCCCGACGCTGACGGCAATAAACCTTGGGAGCTGAACAACAATGGGCGAAGTCATCATGAAGAATACAGTCTTGATTGGAATCGTAGTTGGAACCGTCATGCCCTGTCTCTGAATGTTACGTACCAGGATACTACTACCAGTAACGTTGATTACAACTCTATTCTTGAAGAAGAGACTCTTGAGCAGAATATCTGGTATGAGGGTTCCGTATACAAATATGACGAGTTGCCCAGGCAGGACTTTAACCGAACATGGGTGGCCAATTTAGTCTACTCTGTCAAATTTCCTTACGGATTAACATTCACGAACGTTACTAAATATCGTAGTGGGTTTGTTGGGCTTGAAATAATTAAGAAAGCCGATTGGGCCGCCAAAGGGATCCCCGATGGTGTTGATTCAGCCTATTACCAAAAAAAGCAGCCGGAATCCTGGATTTTTAACTGGCGACTTGATTGGCGACGCAATCTCTACCGTAACCAAGGAATTCAGCTCAGCCTAGAAGTCTATAACGTCTTTAATCAGAAAGTTCCGGCCGGGGAATATGAAACCATTCAGACTTATGAACTGGGGCGCCAATTCTGGGTGGGGATGGAATATTATTTTTGACCCATTTCGATGGAGATTACGCCGGGTAATTCACGGCGACCGCGTTGATTGAAAACATATAATCGATAATCTCCGGCAAACACCGGAGGCGGAAAGGTCAGTTCGACACGGGTGTTACTTGCTATGTCGGTATGTTGGGCGACGAGGGGTAACGCCCTTTCTATTCGCAGGTTATTATAAAAAGTTATCCGTAATTTTTCGTCCTGAATATCCATTGTTTGTATGCCGGGAAAGCGGTCCAGGGTTCCGGTCAGACGGGGGGTTCGGGCTTTACTGATGTCGTAAAG
>QKJV01000131.1 GCA_003249165.1 Desulfobulbaceae bacterium
GATGCCATCTCCTCCCCTTCCTAGGTTATGTCCTGTTGACAAATCAAAATTTGATAACCCCCGCGATTCTGATTTGGCTTCTAATTTACGCTCATCTTGAACAGGCACAGGCGGAGAAAATATTTGAGAAAAAGAAAGCGTTAATGAGGAATGCCCGCGAATATTGCCGATATCATGAGGTACTGCCTTCCTGTTGTGATTTGGCGTCGAAGAAACCGAACTCGGTCCCTTCTTTTTTTGTGCGGTAGTTGGATCTTCCGGCGGCGGCGTCACACTTCCTGAAACCTGTACATCACGCTTGCTTTTTGGCGACGATTGGGAGGAGATGCTGCTCGGATCAATTTCGATATTGAATTCAACGTCCCTCTTCGACTCAACAACCTCGAGTTGTTCTTTGTCTAAACCCGACGGCTTGCTTGCTACCTGCTTGTTTGATTCCATCATGGCCCTTATAAATGCATCTATTCCTCCGAGTTGTAGTCGGAAAGAAGACTGCCTCCATCCCTTCATCCGCTCCCCAAGTTGGAAGTGACAGGCAGGAGAAAGAATACCTGCCTCGTATCTAGCCAAATATTCGTGTTGCAAGCTAAGGGCATTCTGACGCATATCCTGCTGTACATCTTTGAGCTTCTGCAGAACGTGCCTTTCATTTTTGAGACTATGAATAAAAAACTGCAACTCGACTACCTCTTGCCTGACCCTTTGCCAGGACTCCTGCATACTCTGAAAACCATAAGTATCATCAAATAACGCTGTCATCGCTTTAACGTTCGCAGAAATTTTAGGGATTAATTTCAGCCGTCCACACAAACGAATCATCTCCCGATCATTTAAACAAGCAATACCTTCGTTAATTCTCACATCTAAATTCTGAAGATCAATCTCAAAAAGACGCAACGCATCCAATACGCAATCACTGTAAAAAACAACCAAGCCAATTTCGCCAAAAAAAGGCAGATAACGTTGAATCGTTCTGTTACATCGCGCATAACTGCAGATACAAAGAAACAGCGCATTGAAAATGATCCCAACTGACTCATTATACCTGTCTATCCATTCAGGAAATCGTTCAAAGACTTTGATTGTTTGCTCATATGCTTCTATGGCAGGCTTTAACCACTTGTCCCGATTGTTTGCCAATTGTTCTTTGCCTTCTGCAAGCTGACTTGCAGCATGTTTTTTAACCTCCGCCGCATTTTTCATCAAAAGTTTTTGTAGCAGCCTTTGTGACATAAATTCGGAATTGATGTACGGATCGGTAAGCTGCATGATCTTTTCTACAGACAACATCTGTTGCCCACCAACAGGAATCAAAAACTCCTGCCCGAACGCTTTTTGGAATCCTGTTGGCATCCAGTTGATACTGGCTTTTTCTTGCATTTCCCCAGCTATATAGAACAGCGCATGAATCAACCATTCTATGCGGAAAACATGCGCTGCATGACTCGGGTAATTCTTTCCGAATGCTTGCACTACCGATGAATCTGAAAAAAACGGATAATATGCATCTCTATTCGGATACTCTTCTGAACTCTGTTTCCTTTCTGTCTCAGGTATAAAATTATGCAGTTGATAAAATGCACGCCCAACATCGTCAAACGCGTTATGCACCGCCGCATTCAGATTTTGCCACTGCTGCGACAGTGTTGCCTGATGCGCCGTCATCTCAAGCTCAATAATGGCCGTTTCGATTCGCTGTTCAAAAGCTTGAACACGATATAGAGTGCCGTAATGCAGTTCCCCTTTCTTCTTAGGTGGCAGTTCCATAACTGTGACCGGAGTATCGTCATCCTCTCCAAAGGAGGCAAGCTGATTTTCCGATAAACCAGCTATTTGTTGTAAACTCTCTTGTTTTTCTTTTGGGTCTACATCTGCTTCTTTCAACAACCCAGCTGCAAAGATCCGGCACACGTCCATATCGTCTGGCACATAAATTTCTCTTTGCGGACAAAAGATGCCTCGCTCAATCGCGATAGACAAAAGGACTTTCAACCCCATCAACAATTTTGATGCCCGCTCTAAGTCCTTTGCCAGAAAGAGGTCATCCGCAGCCCTGCACCAAGTGAAACAAAACTCCAAAAATCGGTTGATGACATTGATATTCCCCTGCTCTAAAAAACCATCTTTGCAAGATAACCTGAAAATCAAGATGTCATTTAAACTTGTTGACAAACTCCACAAGAGTCTTGAAAGAGAGGATGTACGAGCGGGAGAGCCAAGCAGGCGCTTCGTCACAACATTTAGGGAAACAACCTGAGAGGGAACCTGCGTAAATTCAGTGAAACTCAAAAGCGACCAATCCACTTTCCCCTCATTTGGAACATAGCCTTTTTTTACCAGCTGGCTCTGTGGCAAAACTTTGGCCATTTGCCAAATAATGAAACCAGCTGCAGCATAATAGGGAGTAACATTACTGCTAACAAGATATTTCACTTTCTGTTTACCGAGCGTTTCCGCAAACTTATCCGCATCATATACATTCAAGACACCTTTAAACCAAAGCTCGAGTTTTTCTATGAAATTTCTTGGTTTTGTTTTCAGTGCGTCTGGCAATTCATCGAAAGCACTCCACCGCGTTAGGAAATCCTGTCTAAAAGCGCCGAACTGATTCAAAATCGGACGATGATGTGCGAGTTTCGCCTCAGGCACCACAAGTGCTTGGGATGGTTGTTCTTCAACTTTCTTGTCTGTTGCTTGTGCTTCCAAAACACGCTCTCCCTTTTGAAGCACGTCCCTGTCCCCTGAGTGTTTATCTCCCTGATGCGATCAGTATCCAGTACTGACTAACACGCTAACATTATACCCCTATAGCCAATAAAATAAAAATTTATTTGTTCAGGAATATACCGTAGCGTTTTGCGTTTCGTCAAAATTTGAGTTTTCTCATATGGATTTTCCCATTTTTGGTCTTTTTTAATGAAAAATCACTGCTTGTCCTAGTAAAACATTGAAAAGAAATGTGTTCTCCGGATAATGGCTATACCTCTCACAGATGAGATTGCTGTGTTTTGCGCGCCCAGATTGGGTTGCAGATTGGGACGATGTGAATTCAAAAAAGCGCAGGACTAGCCCGGTTAATTCGAGCAT
>QKJV01000377.1 GCA_003249165.1 Desulfobulbaceae bacterium
GCTCCTTTAATGAAAACTATTCCCGCAGAACAACAAATCAATTTTCATGCCATACAAAATTATTTTCATTTTTTTTGTGTGTTCCAATATTTTTTTGATTTTACACGCCATTTATTTCAAACAAAAAAGACAACAAAATTTTCCAGGCAAATTTTTCCTACTTCTATTCACATCATCCTGAAATACCGGGTTAAATTTACCTACTACACGGAAGCAAGATAATCAGAAACAATATTTCAGGCACCGCATATGATGCGGTTACGCTGGGTGAAAAACTCGGGTCACAAATTCTTGCAGATGGAGGAAGTCATCTCCTAGCCGAAATTCGTACTCAACAAGCAGGGGAATGAGGAAATATCAAAATGGATAACCAGATAATTTTCCGGCCAGCCACAAGCGAGGATGCAATAAAGATGCGCACTGTGGCACGGGAAACGGAAGTTCTTTCTGTCAATTCCACCTATTTTTACGCGCTTATGTCTCGTCATTTTCAACAGACATGCCTGGTCGCGGAAAGCCAGGGACGACTGTGCGGTTATGTTATCGGCTACCATCCTCCGGAACAGCCTGACACACTTTTCATTTGGCAGATAGGAGTAGCATGCCAGCACCAAAAAAAGGGGCTTGGCAAAAAAATGCTGGCCCACCTCATCAAATCAACTAAACCAGATTATGTTGAGGCAACTATTGCCCCGGCAAATCATCCATCTATCAATCTTTTCAAATCTATAGCCCGGCAATTTGGGGCCCAACACAATTTTTCAAAAAACCCTTTTTTCGACGATGAGGACCTCGGTGCAGATGAACAGGCCGAGCATCAAATGCGAATTGGTTCTCTCGTATCGAAGTTCAATAAAAAAACGTGAATACGGAGTTAAACATGCGCATATTCGATAATATGGAATCCCGTGTCCGGGGCTATATCCGATCTTTCCCGGTAATTTTCAAATCAGCTAAAGGCTCTATCATGACAGACGAATCCGGCACAAATTACATAGATTTTTTTGCTGGAGCCGGAACATTGAATTACGGACATAACAATGACAAAATTACCAAAGCTTTAATAGAGTATTTGGAGTCCGACGGAGTGATTCATGGTCTTGATATGGCAACTACTGCGAAAAAAAATTTTATGCAGAAATTTAACGATACCATCCTTGCACCTCGCAATCTTGATTACAAAATACAATTTACCGGCCCCACAGGGACAAACTCCGTGGAAACTGCTCTAAAGCTTGCGCGCATGGTTAAAGGACGTTCAAATGTTGTCAGTTTTACGAACGGTTACCATGGTCTTACCATGGGTTCTCTGGCCATAACAGGCAACAATTTCTACCGTGACGAAGCCTATATCAGCCGTTCTAACGTTACTTTTATGCCTTTTGACGGTTACATGGGTCCAGATGTCAACACCTTAGATCTTTTCCGCAAAATGTTAAATGACAGCTCCAGTGGTCTTGATCTGCCAGCAGCTGTCATTCTGGAGACAATCCAGGCTGAAGGAGGGGTAAATATTGCCAGCCCCGAATGGCTCAATGAACTCGCTGAGCTCTGTAACGAATTTGATATTCTGCTCATCGTTGATGATATACAAGTGGGTAATGGGCGCAGTGGTGATTTCTTCAGCTTTGAGGAAGCAGGCATTAAGCCCGATATCATTACATTGTCCAAGGCCATTGGCGGAGGGTTGCCGTTAGCTTTCATCCTTCTGAAACCGGATCTTGACCAATGGAAACCCGGAGAACATACAGGTACCTTCCGCGGCAACAACCTGGCATTTGTCGGCTCCTATCACGCCTTAGATTACTGGAAAAACACAGAACTATCGGATGCGATAAAATATAAAGGCGCCGTGATGGAAAAAGAATTACTGACAATTACTGAAAAATATCCTGAACTCAATGCTGAAGTAAGAGGCCGTGGGATGATTTACGGCATGGAAACTCTCGAACATGGTCTTGCTCGAAAGATTTCCGAAAAATGTTTTGACAATGGGTTAATCATTGAATTGGCAGGTGCTGACGACCAGGTAATTAAACTCCTTCCAGCTCTGACTATAGATGAAAAAACGTTATTACGTGGTATTGAGATCCTGGATCAATCCATCGAGACGACTCTCGAAAACAAATTTGCTAAATTAACCAGCGAGTTTTAATATGATTATTCGAAAAATAGATGAAATTATCGGTAGCGAAAACGAAGTAAAAGGTACAGGATGGGTCAGCAGTCGTTTACTATTAAAAAAAGACGGGATGGGATTCTCCTTTCATGAAACTATTATACCGGCTGGGACCACACTTGAATTCTGTTACAAGAATCATTTGGAAGCGGTTTATTGTGTGGCAGGAGACGGTAGCATTGAAGACCTTACCAGTGGTGAAAGACACGAAATACGGGACGGCATTCTCTATGCTTTAAACAACCACGACCCTCACATTCTCCGAGGGGGCAAAGAAGACATGCGCCTTATCTGCGCCTTCAACCCTCCAGTCACCGGCCGTGAAACACACAACAAAGAAGGGTCGTAGACATCATGGATGACTAGCAGACCATGTATCAGTTCGACAAACCATTTTACCCAATAGAATAAACCCCGGCAGCACCATTATCCAACAGGCATCAAGGTGCTGCAAACCTTACCGCCAACAACTGACAATCAATTCGGATCTGCCTGTTCTTGAAAAATTATATTTTTGTCGAGGAGATGTTTAATACTTCAACCCAACTTTCTCTCTGACGAGATCAAGGGTCACGGTGGCTTTTTCTCTAGCCTTTTCGGCTCCTTTCGCAAGAACCGCTCGCAGATATGCTGGGTCAGCGCACAATTTTTCTCTCTTTTCACGGGCCGACCGAAAATATTCCCAGAGAAGATCCACCAGCTCGAGTTTCAGATATCCATAAGCCGCTCCACCATTTACGTAAAGATCATGGACTTCCTTGACCCGATTGGCAGGGGCGAACAACTTGAATATATTAAACAGATTGCACTTATCCGGATCTTTTGGAGCTTCCACGGGAGCAGCGTCGGTAACGATTGCCATTACACGCTTTTTCAGTTCTTTTGCGTCAAGAAAGATACCGATAGTATTGCCATAGGATTTAGACATTTTCTGCCCATCAAGGCCTGGAACTGTTGCTACGTTTTCTTCGATAGCCGACTCCGGCACGACGAATGTCTCCCCATAGCTATTATTGAATTTAATGGCAATGTCGCGAGCTACTTCAAGATGTTGCTTCTGGTCCTTACCAACTGGTACGATATCAGCCTGGTACAAAAGAATATCCGCAGCCATAAGAACCGGGTAGGAAAAAAGCCCGTGGCTCGGCGCAATTCCCTTGGCTATTTTGTCCTTGAACGAATGACAGCGCTCAAGCAATCCCATTGGCGACAAGTTTGACAGAATCCATGTCAATTCGGTTACCTCCGGGACATCTGATTGTACCCAGAATATACATCTATCCGGGTCAAGACCCAAAGCAAGGAAGTCCGCTGCTGCTTCAAGCGTGTCCCGCGCAAGAGCCTTACTGTCAGTGACAGTGGTCAGGGCATGGAGATTAACAATAAAGGCATAAAGCTCCCCCTTGTCCATATAATTAATCATGGGCTGCATCATACCGAAATAGTTACCAATATGTAATTTTCCAGAAGGCTGGATACCTGAGAGAATTTTCATGAGATTTACTTATCTTTAATTAACATTTTTCAATAAAAAGCCGCAACAATGCCCTTGTTTATACTCAGCCTGTTCAATAAGGACAATAAAAAAAGGGAGCGAAAGCGCTCCCTTTTCATAGACAGACCATCAATTGCGGTGAGGAGGTTACTTCACCTCTTCAAAATCAGCGTCTACAACATCATCATCGTCTTTTTTGCCGGAACCAGCTCCGCTGCCCGCGCTTCCACCACTTGCAGCTCCGCCCGCATCACCTCCGGGATGAGCCTTGGAGGCCTGCGAATACATAATTTCGGCAAGTTTATGCGAGGCTTGCGTCAGCTCGTCGGTCGCGGCTTTAATAGCATCAGCATCATTTCCCTCGAGCGTTTTTTTCAACTTCTCAATGCCTTGCTTAACTTTTTCCTTTGTTTCGGCATCAACTTTATCGCCCACTTCTTTGAGGCTTTTTTCTGTAGCATAAATCAACGAATCGCCATTATTTTTTGCCTCAACAAGAGCTTTACGCTTCTTATCTTCTTCGGCATGCGACTCCGCATCCCGTTTCATCTTCTCGATTTCCTGTTCTGTAAGGCCACTCGATGCCGTAATTTTGATGGATTGCTGCTTACCAGTGCCCAAATCTTTGGCGGAAACATGCAGAATTCCATTAGCATCAAGATCGAATGTTACCTCAATCTGAGGTATGCCACGAGGAGCAGGGGGAATATCTGTCAGCTCAAAACGGCCAATACTCTTGTTATCCTGCGCCATCTCCCGCTCTCCTTGAAGAACATGGATTGAAACGGCCGGCTGATTATCAGCAGCAGTGGAGAATATCTGGCTCTTCTTGGTCGGCACCGTTGTATTTTTCTCGATCAGTCTCGTGGTAACACCGCCAAGTGTTTCGATTCCCAATGAAAGAGGAGTAACATCGAGAAGCAGAACATCTTTCACGTCGCCTTTCAAAACACCACCCTGAATCGCGGCACCAATGGCAACAACTTCATCAGGATTCACACCCTTGTGGGGATCTTTACCGAAAATTTCTTTTACCTTCTGCTGCACTTTCGGCATCCTGGTCATGCCGCCGACAAGTATTACCTCGTCAATATCGGATATTGAGAGTCCGGCATCTTTCAGGGCAGTATTGCAAGGACCGACTGTACGGTCGATCAGGTCACCGACCAATGCCTCCAGTTTGGCCCTGCTCAGTTTCATATTGAGATGTTTAGGGCCGCTTGCATCAGCAGTAATGAAGGGCAGATTAATTTCCGTCTCCATTGTTGAAGAAAGCTCTTTTTTAGCCTTCTCCGCTTCTTCTTTCAATCGTTGCAGGGCCATCTTGTCGAGCCGCAGATCAATTCCCTGGTCTCGCTTAAACTCATCCGCCAACCAGTTAACGATACGCATATCAAAATCTTCACCACCGAGGAAGGTATCACCATTTGTTGATTTTACCTCAAATACACCATCACCGATTTCAAGAATGGATATGTCAAACGTACCACCGCCCAGATCATATACGGCAATGGTTTCTTCACCTTTTTTGTCAAGGCCGTAAGCCAGCGAAGCAGCAGTCGGTTCATTGATGATCCTCTGTACATTCAACCCGGCAATGCGGCCGGCATCCTTTGTAGCCTGACGCTGGCTATCGTTGAAATAAGCAGGAACGGTAATGACGGCATCGGTAACCTCTTCGCCCAGGTATTCTTCGGCGGTTTGTTTCATTTTCCCGAGCACCATTGCCGAAAGCTCTGCGGGAGTGTATTTCTTGCCGTCCACCTCAACTGCGGGGTCGCCTTTGCCCTCAACAATCTTAAACGGGCTAATTTCAATGGATTTTCTTACTTCCGGATCATTAAATTTGCGACCGATCAACCGTTTCATGGCGAATATGGTTCTCATCGGATTAGTAACCGCCTGCCGTCTTGCCACCTGGCCGACCAAACGCTCACCATTCTCAGTAAATGCAACAACAGAAGGCGTTGTCCTGTTCCCTTCCGCATTTGTCAGCACTTTCGGCTCTCCACCTTCCATGACCGCAACACATGAGTTAGTTGTCCCCAAGTCAATTCCTATAATTTTACCCATGATAAATCTCCAAAAATCTATTTTTCAACACCGGCAATCGCCTGCTGATTAATTCTTTTTCGCCACGACAACCTTTGCCGGACGTATTAACCTGTCTTTGTACATATATCCCTTTTCAAATTCCCGCAGAACACTGTTGGGATCAACCTCATCACTTGCTTCCATTGCCAGAGCCTCATGAACATTCGGGTCAAACGGATTGCCAATGCTATTCATCGGCTGCAGTTCAAATTTTTCCAGAGCCGACATCAGCCCTTTATACGTCAACTCCACACCGGCAATCAAATCGCTTGCATTATTGGTTTTGCGTCCTTGCTCTATCGCTCGCTCCAGATTATCAATTGAGGGTAGTAACTCTTTCAAAATCTGCTCTTCTGCATATTTCATGGCAAGCGATCGTTCACGCTCCATCCTTTTTTTATAATTTTCAAACTCTGCCGCCAGCCTTAACAACTTATCCGTTGTATCAGCCAAGGATACTCGAGCCTGCTCAAGCTCATCAATTTCAGAAGAGTCCGTTTCATCCGCGGCCAGTTCTGCCGCAACCTCGACCTGCTCCGCTCCCTGTTTTCCAGGATTTTGAGTTTTGTCGATGTTTTCCTCTTTCTCTACCACCAGCGCCTCCTTTCCAGTTCCGCAAGCATGCATCATCCCGGGAATGCAGGGATGTAATTAATTTTACTGTAAGTGTACTTAGGTAATTAGGCAAAAATGTACTTACCCTGTTTTTTCAAGCAGTTCATTCAGGGCTTTCATTGTGAGGAACAATAAGTATGCACTTTTTCATTGTCAAGTTAATCGGGAATATAGTTATCTTCTCTGTTTATTTGCTGCAATATTTCACTACTGCTTGATTTAACGACAAAATTTCTGCTAATCTAATAATCGTAACCTTCTTCGATTTACAGCTAAAAACTGAAATTTAAGACAGGCTCTTCATAAATACCATTAGAAGAAAGTCTAATTCTCTGTATGCGGTATAAATTTCGCATATTTTTAATAAAGATTTTGTTTGTTTCATGGTGAATGATCAAGATGAATTTTTTACCAAATTTCTCTATGTTAAAAAAAACAGGTTCTTTTTCTCTGAAATTTGCTCATTGCCTTGCCTTCGTTTTTCTTATTAGCATAATTTCCCTGCAGAGAAATGCTGGAGCCGAAATGTACCCTGTTCTAAAAAGCAGGGCAGGCACACCACCTTTCGAGATTATCGAGGCAATACTCCAATCGGGCAAAGGTATAAAAAAATCAGACAACACACCTCTTGGAACTTATACTGTACCTGCACCGCATATTGTTTGGGTTGCCGATACTGACGCAAGAATTCAGCCGCAATACATCCTCACTCATCCGGAACAAAAAATATACAGCGTCCGCAACCTGGCAAATCAGCTTGATACTTCATTGGGCGCAATTGATTACGGCGTGCTCTATCTTCGCAGCCCAATCCTGCTAATAACTGGAAACACAGGCAATGAAGCCCTTCGTCTTTTTGCCGGAAATTACAAAGAACTTGACCAGTCCGTACGCCTTGAACTTGATCACCTGTACCCGGCACTCGGGTATTCCGGAAAGGATTCAAAAAAAACACAAAAAGAAAGAGAACTTCAGCTTGTTGAACAAAATGTTGATTACCAGGTAAGGCAAGCTCTTGAGCGCTACAGTGAAAGAGTCGAAAAAAAACGGCTCGTTGTGGTTGGCAGTGTATTGGATTTAACGAATGCTTACGGGAAAGGGATAAATCAATTAATAATTATCAACATAAATGGCGAGACTGACGGGGAGAAAATCAGGAAAATGCAGCTGCTACGTTCAGTTAACCCGGAACTGCTGGCCAATATAGGCAGGCAAGCAGTTCCGAACATGGAAAAACCTAAGAAGCAAGATACTTTCTGATACTTTCAGCAATAGTTGTAAAAACCATACGGAAATCATCTTCGTACCTTTCTAACAGAGTCACCCTGAAGCCCTGCATGGATGTGGCGAATGAAGAAAGAGGAACCACACATATTCCAGTTGCCCCAAGAAGATAGTAAACAAATCGCTTATCCAAAGAAACATTATCCGCACTAACAAGCCTTTCAATCTCGGCCCGTACTTGGCTGTTTTCTATCTCCAGTGTCTGTTTATGGGTCAACACCCCCTCCTGAAATGCGACACTCATATAAAAAGCCCCATTGGTACGGTTAACGATAACCCCATCAATCTGTTTCAGGGTTTCATATGCGATATTTGAATACTTTTCGTACCGCCGTATCCTTTCATCGAGATAGTTTTGATATTCAGGATGACTGATGATGCGGGGATAAGCCCGCTGGGGTAAAGTTGTTGAGCAGACTTCCACCATTTTCGAATTCAGAATTGATTGAGTGTACTTTTCAAACATAGGGTCACGGTGCCCGTTATAAACCTCTATCCAGCCGCATCGAGAACCGGGCCAGGGCATTTCCTTGGAAATACCGCGCATGGCAATAGCAGGGACATCGCCGACAATATCTGAAATAGGCGGCGTCTTTTGCCCGTTATAAACGATGTTATGGTATACTTCGTCACAGATAATAAAAAGATCATATCTGCGGGCAATATCAATCATCCCCCGCAGGATGGATTCCGGATAAACCGCTCCGGTGGGATTATCCGGGTTGATTATAAGAATCCCGGCAACAGCCGGATTATATTTAATCCTTTTTTCAAGATCATCAAGATCCGGATACCAATGATTTTCAGGATCAAGTTTATACGTTACCGGCCGATCACCGCAATGAGCCGCTTCGGCGGATGAATGTGTAGTATAACTCGGTGTCGGCACGACCACTCTGGCTGTTCGACGCAGAAAACCAAAAATTTTGGTAATTGCGTCTCCCAATCCGTTAAAAAAGAGAATATCATTGGGACCGATCTGCGCTCCACCACGCTTATTCCGCCTGTCAGCGATAAACTTTCTGGTTTCCAGCATACCTCTGGTCGGTGAATAACCATATGTGGTGTCATCCATAACCAGCTCGGCCACAATCTCCTTCATCCATTTTGGAATTCTCTCACCTTTCGCTATGGGATCACCGATATTCTCCCAATGCGTTTTAATACCATATTCCTGCAATTTTTCGCCGACGTTGACAATGTTACGAATTTCATAAGTCAACTCACCTGCACCGATATGCACAATGTCCGTCCTCATCTATCTGTTCCTCTGCCCCAAATGAGGGGGAAAAAAAGAGATTACAAAAAGCACAAATTTTTTTTACTACCACACCATATGAAGTTAGTCAACCAACCGTTACCCTCTCCCGGATTACTGCCGATGAGACATGTAAGACCACAACTACCAAGGGAAGCACGATTATATCTGACATATGGAGATTGACAACAAAAGAAAAAACCGAGTGAACTGCGGCAACAAACAAAAATAACGGATTACCCTCAATGACTGTAGCGCACCGTACAAAAATCGTTACTTATTTCGAAAACGCTATTCAAAAACTCGATGGTTCTGAGATAATCCATGCCCTTTTTAACCCGGCAGGAATGAAAACAACGATAATGTATTATTGCAACCTCTAACTCAAGCCGCTATCAGCACAATCGGCACCCTCAGTTAAAAAGGGCTAGACAGCAAGATGGGAAAAACGTCTTCTCCTGTGTTCGCCGGATAACGGCCGGGAACCTTGAGTGCCATCCCCGATTTATTCCCTGTTATTTCGTCTTCCGCTAAAAAAAATACGGCCAATACTTTTGTCAAAAAAAACCCCCGGCCAAGAAAATCTGCCGGGGATTGCATTTTAATATTTTATTGAGCCGGATAAGCTTTACGCTCAGCGACAGGAACAAAAGGTCTTCTTTTGGGGCCGATATATATCTGCCGCGGTCTACCAATTCGCCAGTTAGGATCATCCCACATTTCCTTCCAATGGGCAATCCAGCCTGGTAAACGGCCAAGGGCAAACATTACCGTAAACATATTGCTTGGAATACCGATAGCCCGGTAAATAATACCGCTATAAAAATCCACATTCGGGTACAGATTACGGGAAACGAAATAGTCATCTCGTAAAACCACTTCTTCAATTTCACGGGCGATATCAAGCAGCGGGTCAGAATAGAATCCCATTGAAGCAAGAACTTGCTCGCAGGCGTTCTTAATGATACGAGAGCGGGGATCATGACTTTTATAAACTCTGTGCCCAAACCCAACCAACCGGAAGGGATCCTTAGAATTTTTCGCCCGCTCAATATACTTCATGTAATTTCCGCCATTTTCATAAATCTCCTCGAGCATTTCGATAACCGCCTGATTAGCGCCACCATGCAATGGTCCCCAGAGAGCACTGATTCCAGCGGAAATTGATGCATAGAGATTCACTTTTGCACTTCCAACTAATCGTACCGTTGATGTCGAACAATTCTGCTCATGATCGGCATGAAGGATGAGCAGTTTGTTCAGGGCTGCAACCACGGCATCATTTACAACATAAGGCTTGACCGGAGAATCAAACATCATGTTGAGAAAATTTGCACAGTAAGAGTAATCATGCCGTGGATACACCAGCGGTTGCCCCATGGACTTCTTATAAGAAAATGCGGCAATAGTTCGAATTTTGGAAATCAGCCGTGCTGCCATCATGTCGATATTTTCACCAGGGTTATCGCTCATCTCCGGATAGAAATTACACAAGGAATTAACCATGGAAGACAAAATTGACATCGGCGGAGCATAGGGCGGGAAATGATCAAAAAAATGAATCATGTCCTCATGAATCAGTGCAAATCCGCCCAGCAACTGACTAAACTCCGAAAGCTGTTCCTGGGTCGGCAAACTCCCATGTACCAGCAGATAGGCTACTTCAACAAAAGAACAGTTGTTAGCAAGGTCCTCAATAGCATATCCACGATAATTGAGTATGCTTTTTTCTCCATCAAGGAAGGTGATTGAGCTGACACAGGAACCGGTATTCATAAAACCGGAATCAATTGTTATGTAACCAGTCTGGGAACGTAATTTCCTGATATCAATTGCCTTTTCGCCTTCTTTTCCTTCCACGATCGGCAACGTATAGGTCTTACCATCAATTATAAGTTCCGCTTTTTTATCGTAAATGTAATTATCTATCATAACATCATCCTTTTATTTTCACCCCGTTCCAACCAACTCTTTATTGAAATAGCCATTTTGCCGCAACAAACAAAACGGCTTAAAATATAGCGACAATTTGCAATATGGGCGTTTTAGTTATAATGCCGAGTGTCAGCAGGCATATAGGAAGCAGGAACCAAGAAAATGCCCGGGCATTGAAAAGAGAGTCATTTATGGGGCATCAGCGATTGACGAACAGCGCCACAATAATTATAAATGGCAATTATATGCAAGTTCTACCAGAATTTCAACTAGTAACATTTCCGAAGCAATCTTTTCAAGAAAGTTTTATATTAAACATCAACGAATAGTACGTCAACTTAAATGCCTGAATCAAGTCCTCTGTATCAACAAAGACTGCAAAAATTTATTGAAGAAGTCTCGCTTTATCCTGTTTCATGTGAAAAACTCGCCTGCGGTAGAAGCGACGAGGAATGGCTTGACGCAGTTCTCGCCGGTGGGGCCCGCATCGTCCAACTGCGTGACAAGCTCTCCGATGACCGGACCCTCCTTGCCAAAGCAAAAATTTTTCGAAAAAAAACCAACGAAACCGGAGCACTCTTCATCGTCAATAACAGACTTGACATTGCCCTGCTTGCCGCTGCGGATGGCATCCATCTCGGCAATAGCGACCTCCCTGCCGAGGAGGTACGATCCCTTGCCCCGAATCTCATTATCGGCGTATCGGCTAACACAAAAGAACAAGCAGCCTCCGCCAAAAGACATGGGGCAAGTTATTATAATATTGGCCCCCTTTTCCCCACCTCAACAAAATCAGGACTATCAACGTTTATCGGTGTCGAGGCAATAAGTTCTTATTCTGCAGAATCGGATCTGCCTTTTACAGTGATGGGCGGCATCAAACTGGAGCACGTCCCTCTCCTGACTGCATATCGAGCCCGTCGTATCGCCGTTGTTACGGCACTGACACAAGCAACCGACATTAAATCGGAAACAGAGAAATGGATAAAGGCTATTAAAACTGGCATCCAGAGGAAATATTCCAATGATAAGCTGTAAATATGACGAAATCAAAACACTCATGGACTATGCCGTTCCCGACGAGGAACGGGAGAGAGCCCTATCTCTGCTTGAACAATTCAGCGGTGATAAAATTGCCCTCAACCTCTTTCACACATTTTACAGCTTTCTGCCAGAAGGTCTTGATGATGCAATTAACGGGTTGATACTTATTGCCGCGAGTCAAGGAGTTTTCCTTTTGTGTGCGACGACTGGAATTGACAATTATCTCTATCTTGTCAACCAGGAACAGGCCGAATTTCTTGGCAACACAGCGGAAGGAATTTGGGAGGAGGAAGTTCTGAGATTTTTCGGCTACCCGAATCGTGCAGCAAGTATAAGTGCCTTGGAAGACCTTGGCCGCTTTTCAGCTTACAGTCCGATAACGATGGATACAAATCTTTGTCCGGTATGCGCCGCCGCTCAAGGAGAACTCCATACATTCGGCTGCCCGGTTGAGGTCTGTCCCTGGTGCGGAGGGCAACTGACCCACTGCTCGTGCCGTTTCACCATTACGGGCAAAGGCAGCTTGAAAGATGAAGAAGATCTTGACTCATTTCATAAACTGCTGACCCAGAAGGGACGTGTTCCTTTTGCCTCAAATCAGCGCCCGACATATCCCTCAGATCAATAAGGATAAATCATTTTAGCGTGTTCAGGTACTTATAAAATTCTGAATCAGAAGTAAGAATTAACCGAGTATTGCCACCAAACGAATTCCGGTAAGTTTCCAGGCTCTTTGAAAATGAATAAAAACTTGGATCCCTGCTGTATGCCTCCGCATATATCCTTGCAGCCTCAGCGTCCGCCTTACCCTTAATTTCCTCGGCTTCCCGCGTGGCCCCAGAAGTAATGAACTTTAGCTCCCGTTCAACCTTACCGAGGATTTCAGCCTTCTGCCCCTCACCCAAAGATCGCTTTTCCGCGGCAATACGTTTTCTTTCCGAAATCATTCTTTCATATACTTTTTGCCGGACAGAATCGATGTAATTAACCCGCTTGAGCATAACATCGACGAGTTCAATTCCATAATTCAAAGTAAGTTTGGAAGCGGATTCAAAAATCATCTGCGAAATCTTATCGCGTCCGAGCTTGATGGGTTCAGCGCGTGCCTCTTCAGCAACCCCTGCATCAAACTGCTCCGGCGCCCAATCGGAACTTCGGATTATCTCGACCAGATTGTTTTTATTGACTAGATCACGAATTGAACTATCGACAATATCGTCAAGCAGCGTCTGGGCACGGCTTACATTATCGACTGCCTGCAGAAAACGCAACGCATCGGAAATTCTCCAACGGGCGGTAGCATCAATATAAACAAAAGTTTTGTCATTAGTGGGGATCTGGTTCGGGTCACCATCCCAGATCAGAATTCTTTTCTCAAAAAAACGAACTGCCTGGATAAAAGGAGTTTTAAAATGCAGGCCTGCTTCGGTAATCGGTTTGCCGACAGGCGCGCCGAACTGGGTAACTACGGCCTGTCTTCCCTCAGGAAGAATAAAGAAACCATCCCAAATCGTGACACCACAAATAACCACTACAGCAATCAGTAAGTATCGGACAAATATCTTCATTCTTTTCTCCTCCTAATTCGCCTTCTGGCCTGAAATTTTTCTGCTATCAGTCAGATCTAGAAAAGGCAGAATTGACTGCTGGCCCTTATCAATTACATAGATATTGGAGACAGAAGGAAGGATTGTTTTCATCGTTTCCAGATACATCCTTTTTCTGGTCACGTCCTCAGCCTTTTTGTATTCTGCATACACAGCCAGAAAACGTGCGGTTTCACCTTTTGCCAGGTTGGTTCGTTCGATGGCATAGCCATGGGCTTCTTCAAGCATTTTCTTTGCGTCACCACGTGCTTTCGGAATCAGTTTATTATATGTCTGCTCTGCCTCATTAACGAGACGTTTCATATCCTGATCAGCCTCATTGACTTCGTTAAAAGCAGGTTTTACCGGATCAGGAGGGTTGACATCCTGTAATTTTACCGTCAAGACCTTTACGCCACTTTCATATTTATTTAGACTTTCCTGCAGAGCCCGCGCGGTGGCATCCTCAATAATTTCCCGATTACCTAGCACGTAATCAAATCCCCTGTTTCCCACAATGGTCCGGATGGCCATTTCTGAAACATCGCGCACAGCCTGATCAACGTCGCCAACCTTAAATATAAAAAGAAAAGGATCCTGGACTTTGTACTGAACGATCCACTCAACATCTATGACGTTTTTATCGCCGGTCAGCATAAGAGATTCCATATCGTATCCCTTTTTAACAAAAACCGATTTTTGTCCGGGAATCCTTGTTCGGAATCCAAATTCGAGTTTACGTACTGTTTCCACGTCAACTTTGATCAAATCGTCAATGAGCGGAATCTTGAAATTGAGACCCGAAGAAGCGACTTTATGGAACTTGCCCAGGCGTAGCACAACACCTTTTTCACCAGGTTCTATAGTGTAGAAGGAGGAATAAATAATTTGCACAATGAAAACAATGACAACGACAGCAACTATGCGCATGATGGCGGCACCGATGTCCGGGGCAGAGCCTCCGGGATCCGGTTCAGCTTCTCCAGGACCTTTTCCGCCACCTTTATCCTCAAAACTCTCCTTAATTTTTTTCAGCAGGGCTGCTAATAATTCTTCAGGAGAAGAAGGTTTCTTCTTTTGACCCCATGGTGGTTGCTGATCGTCTAATGGCATTGTTCCCGTTCCTGTTTAAAATTTAAAACCGTAAACGTAAAATTGAATCAATCTGGCTGATATTTATTTATCTATCAAAGCAAAGCAATCAAATTGCGGGTTCATTACAACATTTTTTTCATGAAAACGCAAGTTGCCAGCATCCCAAGACAACTGTAACAGAAAGAGCCCACAGGAAAAATTGACGTTTCCATGTATTGCACCAGGCCAAAAAGGCGGGAAATAAAGCGACAATAATACCGATGCCAATGCCCGCAAGCAGGCCGCAGAAATGTGCTCCCAGGTCGGTTCGTTCACCGCTGCTGCCTAACATGGCTAAAAGACTGACTCCTGCTCCAAAAGGCAGAAGAAGTCCACGAAGCTTGAATTGGCGCTTAAGCTCGAGCCCGGTAAGAATGCCGATTGCGCCAAAAACTGCCGTAGAAAAACCAACGGAAAGATGCTGCCCGGACCGCAATATAATATTGAAGCCGTTGCCAGCTGTGCCCGCAGCAAGTACCAGAAACCAACCCAGGCCACTCCCTAAAATTTTGCAGAGAAAATGAATGACGATACCGCCAATGACAACGTTTCCCAATACATGCACCGGATCGGCATGGAGAGTAAGGCCAGTAATCAAACGCCACCACTGCCCATGTTCGAGAATCTGTTTAAGATCGACAGCTCCGGCTGTAAACCATCTGCTCCCAGTAATCCAGGGACCGGTGACCCAGTAAAAAATTAACAACAAACCCATAAAAAACAAAGTTGGAGGCTGCCTTTCCCGGAACACAAACAAACCAACCGCCTCCTCTTTAGGAGGAGGCCAATTTCTGTTTTCCTGTTCAAACGAGGCAATATGCCCGATCGCTGCATCCCTGAATTGTTCGGTTACGGTTATCAACCAGCCTTCCTGAAATTTTTCAAGCACGTGAGGGATGTTAACAGATTGCAGGACGAGAGACCATAAGTATGCCTGTTGGTATGTTTTTATGCGGGCAATCTGTACCCGTGTCTCGTTTTCTGGCACTAAATTTACTGGGGAATATTTTTTTTGAGAGTGAACTCTGGCTCTATCAGAGAAACCTAAACAAGAGATTTCATAAAGTGATGATGAGGTAACATAACCATTTCACACGCCAAATCAAGCTGTGGAAATTTATGTCACATTCAGAAAAATCCAATTACAACAAGTGCGAAAGCAAAACCACAGCCTTCGCTCTTCAAAAGATTTGGAAAATACCGGAGACAAAGCTCAAAAAAAAAGGGATTATGCCGTAAAGCATAATCCCCAGATTTTTTTGGTGCCGAAGGCGAGACTCGAACTCGCACAGGAGTACTCCCACTAGACCCTGAACCTAGCGCGTCTACCAGTTCCGCCACTTCGGCGTTAAGTGAAGTGCTTATTTACAGACTTTCCCTCTTTGTTGTCAAGTCTTTTCGTATCGTTTTTTTCAAACCCATGAAAATACCATTTGCAGGAGAGGTTTAATCTGCTATCTTCCCGGCACAACCGACACGCTTGGTCTCTTTTTTATCTCTCTTCCAGTTTCTGGAAGGAAATCATTACCAGGCATTAACCACTTTTTAATTTTACAGCATGATAATTTTATTATGCCACTTTTTATAAAACCTTGAATTTTCAATCTTGAGACATTCATGCTTTGTGATTATCATTGTGCCCATGAAAATATATAGAGATCTTTCGGAAATTGTTCAGCCTATAGATAACCCTTTCGTCACCATCGGCAATTTTGACGGTGTCCATTTGGGACATCAAATGCTTTTCAGTGAAGTGATACGCCAGGCTTACCAGAACAATGGTACCAGTGTAGCCATAACCTTCAACCCTCATCCTTTAAAGGTCGTTCGTCCAGATATCGGAATTAAACTTATTTCAAACTGCGACCAGAAGTGTGAACTGATCGAGCATGCGGGCCTTGATGTGCTTATTGTCATTCCTTTTACTCGTGAATTTGCTTCGACTTCAGCAGTAAATTTTGTTGATACAGTCCTTATAGGTACCATAGGCATCAAAGGACTTGTCGTCGGATATGATTACGCCTTTGGCAAAGGCCGAGAAGGGGACATTAACTTTCTCAAAAAACAGGGCGAATTAAAACGTTTCCCGGTTACGGTGGTCGAACCCTTTTACGTGGACGGCGTTCTTGCCAGCAGTTCAAAAGTTCGCGAACTGGTCAGCGCCGGAAAAATGCGTGATGTGAAAAAACTGCTTGGGCGTTTTTACCAGATCAGAGGAGAAGTAAAAAGAGGAAAACAGCGGGGTGGATCGGAGCTTGGATTTCCCACCGCCAATCTCCATATCGCTGAAGAGGACCTCCGCCCTCGACACGGAGTCTATGTAACCCAGGTTATTTATAACGGGAAGTGTTATGGTGGGGTTCTCAATATCGGCTACAATCCGACATTCGGCGAAGAAAAACTTTCGGCTGAAACCCATATTTTCGATTTTAATGAGGATATTTACGGAGAACCGATCAAAATCAATCTGCTCAGATTCCTCCGGCCCGAAAAAAAATTTTCCAGTCCCAGAGAACTCAGCGACCAAATCACCGAGGATATCAAACAGGCCAGAGAAGTTCTGACAAGCGAAGAAAAAGAGATCATTCTCTCCTGCGAGGAGAAATATAACAGCTGATGCGGGGGCACTTTTGCCCCCACAACCAACAATTTCAAAAAACCATTAAACGCAAAATTCTCGGCGCCACAAACAGCATCACTTTTTTTGCTCTTTCAAGCAATTACCTTCCAGTGTTTGCCTTCCACAAACATGAAATTCGAGTAATAGAATCAGACCGAAACAATCCAAACAACACGAATTGTTAACAAATCCTTATGGAGCCTGAAGACAGCAGGATAGAAGATGACCCATGCACGAGGGATGTAGCCAGAAAAATATACTTTTAGAAAAAATAGGAAAGGGTTAAACTGGCGGCCAGGAAGTTGTCCATTTCCTCCTGATTGTAAAAAGCTCTCTCAAAAAAAAGCCCTTGTGCGGGGGCAGTGTATCGGCTGAGATTAACGGATTCCTGTAGATATCGTTGCAGGTCCCCGGCAACGAGCTGCTCTTTGCCAATTGCTGTCAAAACGCCAACTATTCGGCGCACCATTTTCCAGAGAAAATGAGATCCGATTATTCGGACCAGCACCAGGTCTTCGGTTTCAACAATCTGGACCCTATTGATCATGACATGAGGAGATTTTTTCTTGACGACCTGGCGGTCAGTGAATGAGGTAAAATCGTGCATTCCTTCCAGCAATGTGGCGGCCTTTTGCATAGTGCCCACATTGAGCAGACCGTCAGCTTGCCATACATAACCTTTACAGAATGCGGTTCTGCGTTTCGCAAGTTGATAGAGGTAGCTGCGTCCTATACAATTGTGCCGGGCATGAAAGCGGGAGCCGGCTTTTTGCACCATGAGAATATTTATGTCATGCGGCAGCAGGTTGTTCATTTTTTTTTCAATCTGTTGAGGGGTATCATCGGTGGCTGCCTCAAGATGCGCGATAAACCGAACAGCATGCACACCACTGTCAGTACGCCCATTGCCCTGCACATCAACATGTTCCCCATAGAGCTCTTGCGCGGCATACAGTAAAGCACCCTGTATTGTCCTGGCGTCTTGCTGTTTTTGCCAGCCGCTGTAGCGCCTGCCATCAAATTCCAGTGCCAGTTTAAACCGACTTATCTTATTCATCATAACAGTCCAATAAATGTTATTGTCATTTTAAACAGCGGTTACGATTAACTGCCGGCTGCTCATATCAGGAAAAAGGAATAAAGAACACCTTGTCAAATTCTTTTTTTGTGGGGAGAAAGCGGCAGGATCATAAACGAAGACTTCCAGGGAAGCGGGCGCTTATTATGAATTACCCACATACTCGGAGATCCAGACAGACAGAATCTCTGCTGCACCGCAGAAGAGATTCTGAAAAGAGGTCAAAATTGCGGGTTTACCCCCTCTAACGGGGGAAAACCTCCTTAATATCCAAATACATCTATAAAAATACGTTACGATCGATAATCGGCATTGATTCTAATATACTCAACGGAAAGATCGCAGGTGTAGACTTTGGCTTTCGCCTCCCCATTTTTCAAATCAATGGTTACCGAAAATTCAGGCTTTTTCAAAACAAGTGTTGCCTTTTTTTCCTGTTCAATTCCCAACCCGAGCCCATCGCGCACCATCATTGTATCGTCAAAAGAGATATCGACCCGGTACGGATCAAATTCAATGCCTGCCCTCCCCAGCGCCGCGATTATTCTTCCCCAGTTGGCATCTTCACCAAAAAAAGCTGTTTTAACCAGGCTTGAATTTGCCACGGTTCGAGCTGCCTGATCTGCCTCCCGAACTCCAGGCGCACCCTTGACGTGCACCGTAATACATTTTGTTGCACCTTCACCATCTTTCACAATCTGCAAAGCAAGATCCAAACAGAGATCATCAAGAGACCGGTGGAACAGTTCTGCTTCTTCGGAGTTGACAGAGGTTATTTCCGGATTTCCCGCTTTGCCATTTGCCAAAAGCAGAACTGTATCGTTGGTACTGGTATCCCCGTCAACAGTAATAGCATTAAAAGACTGGTCAACACTTTTCTGCAGTATGCTTTGCAAGACGGCGGAACTCACCATTGCATCGGAGACTATAAAGCTGAGCATGGTGGCCATGTTAGGCATAATCATCCCTGCCCCTTTGGCCAGGCCAAGCAGGGTTACCTTTTTCCCGGAAATTTCCACTTCGCGCCGTGCCGTTTTCGGGAGCGTATCTGTGGTCATCATAGCCCGAGAGACATCACCGAAACCATCATTGTGGAGACTCGCGACAAGTGCGTTCATGCAATTTTCAAAAATGGATAATTCAAGTTGCTGACCAATGACTCCGGTAGAAGCGACCATGACCAGATTATCTGGAATGCCCAACTGTCGACCAACCAGCGCCGAAGTCTCGCGTGCCAGTGTCATGCCTGTTTCACCAGTACAGGCGTTGGCAATGCCACTGTTGACGATAATAGCCTGGGCTTTACCTTTTTGGAGATACTCCATGTCGAGCAGCACCGGGGCAGCCTTTACTTTGCTCGTGGTAAAAACGCCAGCCGCAGCAGCTGGAGCCTCGGAAAAGATCAAGGCCACATCCAGGCGGTCTTTTCCTCTAATTCCTGCTCTTACTGCCCCCGCCTTAAACCCTGCTACCTCTAATTTCTCGCTCATCTGTTCTTCCTGTCCGGCTGAAAATAAACAGCAAACCTTTATCTCTATTAACTCTTCTTCAATGCACCGCAGCATTTTTTATACTTCTTCCCACTCCCACAAGGACAGGGAGCATTACGCCCTACTTTCTGAGCCTGCGATTGCTGTTTTTTCTTTTGCACTGCAGCCGCTTGATCACTGCGGTTGGTTTCCATCTGCTCCTGTTTGCGCCGACGCTCGTCTTCAAGTTCCTCAACCTCTTCCGATCTGGCAATCTGGACAAGAAGCAGGGTGGAAACCGTTTTTTCCTTTACTCGCTGCATCAGCTCACCAAACAGCTTATACCCCTCTTTTTTATACTCATCCAAAGGATTTTTCTGGCCATAGCCCCGCAGCCCGATTCCCTCTTTGAGGTGATCCATACTCAACAAATGATCCTTCCAGAAAGTATCGACAATCTGCAACAGGATAACCCGCTCCAGATGCCGCATATTCTCCTCACCTAATTCCTGTTCTTTGGCGGCATAAGTTTCCCTGACCATACCCAGCAGCTTTTCTTCAAATGTAGCTTGTTTCAGCCCGTGGCGTTCACTCTCCGGCCACTCAAGCTGAAGACCGATAGAAGCAAGGGTATGCTCATGGATTGCGGTCCAATCCCACTCCTCTGAAGGTAATTTCTCATCACAAACCCCCTGGGCAACAACGGCACTCAGGTCAACAATCATATCGTCAATAATATTTTTGATATTTTTGCTGCCAAGAACCTCCCGGCGCTGTTTGTAAATGACCCCGCGCTGCATGTTCATGACATCGTCATATTCCAGGAGATGTTTTCTGATGTCAAAGTTATGGCCTTCCACTTTACGTTGAGCGTTCTCGATCGCCTTTGTGATCATATTGTGTTCGATCGGTTCATCCTCTTCCATACCGAGTTTATCCATTATCCCGGCAATACGGTCAGAACCAAAAATACGCAGCAAATCATCCTCAAGGGAGAGATAAAAGCGAGAAGAGCCGGGATCACCCTGGCGGCCTGAACGGCCACGTAACTGATTATCGATGCGCCGGGACTCATGTCTTCCCGTACCAAGGATATGCAAACCGCCCAGCGCAGCTACTCCTTCACCAAGCTTGATATCCGTTCCACGACCCGCCATGTTCGTGGCGATAGTTACTTTCCCTTTAAGCCCGGCTTCGGCAATAATCTCCGCCTCCTGGGCATGATGTTTGGCATTAAGCACAGAATGAGAAATCCCCTCTTTTTTCAACATGCCGGACAACATCTCCGAGATTTCAATATTAACCGTACCGACAAGAACCGGCTGACCTTTAACGTGTAACTCCTTAATTTCTTGCACGACCGCCCGGAATTTGGCATTGGCGTTTTTATAAATGACATCGGCATAATCAATTCTGATCATTTCCTTGTGGGGCGGAATAACCGTTACTTCCAAATTATAAATTTTCTTGAATTCCGTCGCCTCGGTATCGGCGGTACCGGTCATGCCGGCCAGCTTTTCATACATCCGGAAATAATTCTGGAAGGTAATGGAGGCGAGTGTCTGATTTTCCCGCTCTATCTTTACCCCTTCCTTGGCCTCAAGGGCTTGATGCAGACCATCGCTGTAACGTCTTCCCGGCATAGTACGCCCGGTAAACTCATCGACAATGATCACCTCACCGTTCTGAACCAGATAATCAACATCTCGGGTAAAGAGGTGATGAGCTTTCAAAGCCTGATTAAGGTGATGCAGCAACTCTATATTTTTCGGATCATAAAGATTTTCTACCTGCAGGAGATTCTCCCCCAGAGCAATGCCTTCCTCAGTCATCGCCAGAGACCGTGCTTTCTCATCGACCTCATAATGAACATCCTTTTCAAAATGGGGAATCACTTTGTTCACATGGTAATACAGCTCGGTAGACATCTCCGAGGGACCGGAAATGATGAGCGGCGTTCTTGCCTCATCAATCAAAATACTGTCAACCTCATCGACAATTGCATAATAATGTTCTCGCTGGCAGTAATCCTCCAACCTGAACTTCATATTGTCGCGCAGATAGTCAAATCCAAATTCATTATTGGTTCCATACGTGACATCGGCAGCGTAGGCAGCCCGACGCTCTGCGTCATCCAGGCCATGGAGGATCGTACCTGTTGTGAGGCCGAGGAATCTATAGATCCCCCCCATCCATTCACTGTCACGGCGAGCCAGATAATCGTTGACAGTAACGACATGCACTCCCTTGCCAAACAATGCGTTTAGGTAAACCGGCATAGTAGCGACAAGGGTTTTCCCCTCACCGGTTTTCATCTCGGAAATTTTGCCCTGATGCAGAATAATACCACCGATAAGTTGGACATCATACGGCCGCAAACCGAGGACACGTACCGAGGCTTCACGTACCACAGCAAAGGCTTCGGCTAGCAGATCATCCAATGTTTCACCTTTTTCCAACCGGTTGCGAAACTCAATGGTTTTAGCCGCCAGCGCAGCATCATCAAGCTTCTGCATCGACGATTCAAGTTTGTTAATCCGTTCGACAACTGGCTGAATCTTCTTCAGAACCCGATCGTTTCTGCTGCCAAAAAATTTCGTCAGAACCTGTCCAATCATGAAAACTCCTTTCCCCTATCTTTGCCAGATCATTGCTTCTTCGTTGCAGTCCGGAAATTTGGGACAATTGATGCAGTCGCTCCAAACCTTATGGGGCAGTTCTTTTTTATCAATGGATTGAAAGCCGAGGGTCGCAAAAAATCCCGGCTGATAGGTCAATGTAAATACACGGTGGATCCCGAATGTTTCCGCTTCAGCAAGGCACGCGGCAACAAGCTGGGACCCTATGCCACGCCGTTGGAAATCCTCATCAACTGCCAGGGAACGAATCTCCGCCAGATTTTCCCAGCTTATATGCAGCGCGCCGGCGCCGACAATCCTGTCAGTTCCATTAAAAGGAAGCACATACACATGGAAATCGCGCAGTTGATCGTAAAGGGCGCTGAATGAGCGGGCAAGGAGTAAACCTTTGTTGGAAAAATGCTGCAGTAAATTGTAAATTGCCTTAACATCTTCCATGCGGGCATTACGTATCATAATTTTGTTATCCTTACTTTTGCGCCAGCCGTTTGAGACAGAGCCTGTCTGAACAACTTAAATGACCGGCTCATTCCACCTTGCCTGCAGACAATTTGGAAACAGGGAGCAAGGTTACATAAGCCCTGGTATCCTCCTCATTTTCCAACCGTGTGGCCACTTCGTTGGCCTCAGCAAGTTTCTCGTATCTGCCGACAAAAACCCGAAAGGCATCAGTCCCCTCCTCAGGAGGAAGGTAAAAAGCATCATGACCTTTAGCTTTCCAACCAAGCACATCACGCTGGGCCTTTTTTTTATCCCGAAAAGATCCAACCTGCAATGAAAAGAATGAAGGGCCCTCTTGCTCTTCGGGGCCCACTCTTCCTTCTTTCGATGCTGCCTTTCCCCCCTCGACATCATCCGTTCGCACCGGATCAGGCGGGGTAATTCCCTCGCGAATGGTCGTTTTCCCTTTCTGCCACAGGTCTGCAGCCATCCGGGTAAGCATATCCGGTCCTTTCGCGGGCTTTGAGGGCAGCAGAATAGTCTGTCCACTCCAAACTCCCAGCAAAAACATCCACAGGAATATGCAGAAAAACACAACTCCCACTCCCAGCATTCCGAAGATGCCCAATTCAATGCGGAAAGTAAAAAATTTTTTACTCTTTTTTCTCGCCGGCATAGCTTTACATATGATCAGGCGCCTTCATCCCCAGAAGGGTAAGACCATTGTGGAAAACAGCCCGCACTGCTTCGCAGAACCAGAGACGGGCTTGGGTAATACGCGAATCCTCAGAAATAATTTTATGCTTATTATAGTAACTATGGAAAAGACCGGCAAGCTCCTGGAGATAATAGACAACTTTGTGCGGTGCCAATTCCCTTGCTGAGTCAAAAACCAGAGCGGGATAAGCCGCAAGTGCTTTCAAGATCTTCAGTTCTTCAGGTGCGCTGAGCAATGCAAGAGAGGCTTCGGCAAGCTCTCCTTTAGCCACGCCCTTTTCCAGCGCCTGCCGATTTACACTCACCAAGCGGGCATGTGCATACTGCACGTAATAAACCGGATTTTCCTGACTTTGTTTTTTGGCCAGATCCAGATCAAATTCAAGCTGACTGTCTGCCTTGCGCATAAGGAAGAAAAAACGGGCGGCATCGGCTCCCACCTCATCGAGCAACTCATCGACAGTAACAAAATTCGCCTTGCGGGTGGACATTTTTACCTGCTGACCTTCCCGCATAAGAGTAACAAACTGATGAAGGATAACCGTCACTTTGGAATCATCATATCCAAGCGCTTTAACGCCCGCGAGAACGTCCGGGACAGTCGCTATATGGTCAGCGCCGAAAATATCCACGAGCCAGTCGTATCCGCGACGAAATTTCTCCCGGTGGTATGCAATATCCGGTAGTCTGTAGGTGGGTTCACCGCTGCTTTTAATGATCACCCTGTCTTTTTCATGCCCGAATTCTGTAGTTTTAAACCATACCGCGCCATCCTTTTCGTAAACAAGTCCACGGTCGCGCAAAGAGGTCACGACATCGTCAACCAGTCCATTTTCATAAAGACTGTGCTCGTTATAATAGCTATCAAAGGACACGTCAAAGCGGGTCAAGGTCTGATTAATGTCAACAAAAATAGCCTGCTCCGCAGCTTCCTTGAATGGTGCCACATCATTTTCATCTTTCAGAGAATCACCGAATTTGACTATAAGGCCTCTGGCGATTTCGTAGATATACTCTCCCTGGTAACCATCCTCGGGGAATGTATGCGGCAGACCGAGAAGTTCAAGGTAGCGAGCTCTAGTTGATTCGCCAAGCACCCGCATCTGCCTGCCGGCATCGTTGTAATAATATTCCCGTTCCACTTCATAACCGCTGGCTGCAAGCAATCGGGCAATGGCATCGCCAAGGGCTGCCTGACGTCCATGGCCAACACTAAGCGGCCCCGTGGGATTGGCGCTGACAAATTCCACCAAAACGCGCTGACCGTTTTTCGCAACTGAGCGCCCAAATGTACTCCCCTGACTGAGGACTTCAGGAATAACGGATTGCCAAACTGATTCTTTAATGAAAAAATTGACAAAGCCCGGCCCGGCAACTTGAACTTTATCAAACAGCTCTTTTTCACTGCCAAGCAAATCCGCAAGCTGTTCGGCAATTCCGCGCGGGTTCATTTTTTTCCCGGTTGCCTTTTTCTCGCAACCAGCAATAACCATAGCGGCATTTGTGGCGAAATCGCCCTGTCCTTCAAATTTAGGGTCTTCCACGGCATAGCTGCCTCGTGCGGCTTCAGACCAGAGCCCCTGTTGGACCCCTTTCTCAAAACATTCATCCAAAATTTTTTTTATGCGTGATTTTATCATGGTAGCGATACGAGTTTTCAGATTTATTTGTTTTTTTTCGGCATATCAAACGCTCAGGTTTCCGGAAGATAAAGACGTTTATTAAGATTGCCGAAAAGGCAAACAACTTCATAATTTATTGTTCCCATCCAGGTCGCGACCTCTTCAGCACTTATCCTATCCCCCTGCTGCTGCCCCATCAGGGTCACCTCATCACCCGCGCAGGCACCGGGAATGTCTGTTACATCAATCATTGTGACGTTCATGCAGATTCTGCCACGTTGAGGAGCACGTTGCCCACGCACCAGCACTTCTGCCCGGTTGGACAGAACTCGCAGATAGCCATCATTATATCCAATCGGCAGTACTGCAAGTCTGCTTGGGCGATCGGTAACATAAGTATAACCGTAACTGATGCCCGACCCGGCGGGGACATTTTTGACTTGAATAATTCTCGTTTTGAACGACATGACCGGTCTAAGCTGATCCTGCGCGGCCCAATCTCCCTCACCGGCCATGCATCCATAAAGGGAGATGCCAGGCCTGACCATATCCCAATGCATATCAGGATAACGGAGTATGGCAGCGGAATTCGCTATATGGGCGCCAGTCACTGGAGTTTCAGATGTTCGAATTTTTTGCATGACCTCCGCAAAAAGATTGTTTTGCTCACAACATAAACGGCCTTCACCAAGATCGGCATGGGGAAAATGGCTCATCACGCCAGCGAGAAAAATGCCCTTTTCACGGCGTAACGTCGCTAAATAAGCCGGTATATCTTCAGGCAAAATTCCGAGGCGGCCCATTCCCGTATCAACTTTCAGATGAACCCCGATACGAACGCCGGTTACAAGTGCGATACGAGAAAGTTCAACTATATGGTTCTTCTCGAAAACTACCGGCTGCAAATCATAATGAATGACATCATCCAGGGATTTCCGGTCAACTCCGAGAAAAACCACTATATCTCCTTTGATACCGGCTTCCCGCAACTCAATTCCTTCCTCGACCTCTGCGACACCAAAGGCACTTATCCCTTCATCCTGCAAAGCACGGGCAACCTGGAGCATGCCATGCCCATAGGCATTTGACTTGACAACAGCAAGCATCTTGGTTTCGGCGCCAAGCCGATCCAGCAGAAAGCGTACGTTATGACGCAAAGCGTCGAGATCAATCTCAACCCAGTGGGAGTTCATACCTTTCGCATCCATGCCTGCCATATCACACGGCTACCCAATAGCAAGCCCCACCCTACCGCACTTATGACAAAACCGTAAATCTGATGAAGAATATTGCTCGTACGTAAAAATCTGCCCAAAAACATCATGACAAGTATCACACTCCAGGCTTTTATGGAAAATACGCCACCGATACAGGAATTATCATCACGGTTTAGAATACGGACAATATTTCTTCTGGCACTTTTTTCAAATACGAAAAATCCCTTCAGTGTTCCGATGACAAGCGCTACTCCCAGCATAAAATAATGTTTGTCGGCGACAAACAGATGACTGCCACGGGCCAATAGGAGTATTCCAGCAACGGACCAGAAAAGGGCTGCAACCAACAGCAAAGTTTTACGTGATGCAGAGGGTTTGAATTGAGTGAGCACGTCTGTGGGCTTTGAGTATAGGTGGTTAAATTGGAACTAGTACAAAAAAGATAGGCCCACCTTCTTGTACAAGAAGACAGGCCTAATCAACCGGAAGGATATTATGCAAAATTTACATCATACCTCTGTTACGGTAATGGCGCCTTCGGGGCATACTTCAACGCAGGTTTCACAACCAAGACATTCGTCAGCGTTAACCGGTTCAGCTTTACCATCAACCATCTCATAAACCTGAGCGGGGCATGCGCCTACACATTCTTCATCGCCAGCACATTTGTCTTTATCTACAACAACTTCCCACATGATATTACCTCCTCTTAACTTGAAGAAAATTCTTTTGGGCGAAAGATTCCAACCCAGCACTAACCAACTTTATTTTGTCCATGAAAGACAAAAAGTATTCACAAAATTTTAATTCCAATAAATCATAGCCCTTTTTTTGTCAACACAATTTTTAAACCACTCAAGCGACATTCGCAGACTTGTAAAACATGCTGGTTCTTTAGATGTAAGGTTATCTTTTCCGTAAGCTTCAGTAGTTTTATAGAAAGATTACAAAGTATTATCAAAATGGCTTAACATCACATTTTTGCTCAATGCTTCATGCCGGGAAAGGATTGCTACACCTTTGTCAGCCCTGCCAGGCTGGGGACAACAGGGACTTATATATCAAGTCTCAAGTACTTTGTTTGCGGCGCTCCATTGAAAGTCACCGCAATACTCTCCGCAATTTTCAGGTTTGCCGCCGCGATTCCTGTATTCCTCGAAGTTACGCAGCCAATCAAGTCCAGCTCTGGGACAGTCCTTAACAAATGCCATAAAATCCGTTAGGCTATCAAGTGTGGAGGAACTGAGGGCATGCTCCATCTTGCATGCCTCATCATTAGCAATTTTAAACTCAATCTTTAAAATTTCAGTAAGGAACCTGACTAAAGCTTCGTGTCTGCGCCGCATTTCTTTCCCAACATCAGCCCCATTTTTTGTCAGCTCAACATATTCATATTTTTCGTAATTTACCAAACCACGCTCATTTAAAGTTTTGAGCATGCTTGATACAGTCGGCATTTTGACATCCATCTTTTTCGCGATATCCTTAACTCGTACTACTTTTTTTTCTTTGTCCAAGTCAAAAATAGCTTCAAGATAATCCTCCATAACCGCGGTCAGGGGTTTTTCAACCGTTATTCGAGACTTGTTATCGGATACCATAATGTTCTCCAGTTAGACACTTATAACTTTTATTGATTCATCAAATAACTTATCCTCCTCTTATTTGTCAAGTTTTTCATCTCTAAGCTCCTTTATAAATTGAGCAACGCAGGTAACATTATTTTCAACTGTTTTACGAATCTTTTGCCACGACCACATCGCTACAATTCAATAAATTTCTCTTGTTATAACTCTCAAGTTATCAGCTGAATGTCTCATTACAACCACTGCAGCAACATTTTCTAACCGTAGATTTTCATCAACTTTTTTACATTTTAGCTGATTAATAAGTAACTTAAATATTTCACATACATCCGTTTCATTTTTTAGAGGCAATTAATAGCTCCCCATACTATATTCTTTTTTTCATCTTCGATAGCTCTCTTACCTAATCTGAAACCAGCAACGCTTGTTAATGAGGCAATTCCGTTGATATTTTTTTGGATCAACTCTTCTGGGCCAAAGCAATTGACCTTCTTTATCCAATATTTTAAATATACAGAGATCTTATTTATTTAAAGATATAATAATTCACTCACCTTTTCCTTTTTTTGTTCCGGAGATTCCATGAAAGATAAAAAACAGAAGAAAAACAATCCAGTGTCAGCAGAACTAAAAGCTCAGAAATCAGAAGAAGCCATGATAGCGGGTATCCTGGAAGGAAGCCCTGATGGTATCGGTGTAGCCGTTATCAGATTAGATTGTGGTTGTCGTAAAATGGCCGCCGTTGATAAAAACGGCGAACCAGCCAGCAAAGTGATTATTTACCGTGATCAGGCGGAATCCATCTGCGATAAATGTAAAGCCGATAACGGCGCCTTCAGTCGGGTAAAAGAAGAATTCATTCATTGGGTAGATCCTCAACCTGATCAGGCCACAAAAAACATGATCCTTAAAAAAGTATTGGGCACACAGGTTACCCATTAATCCTTTCTAATTCTTTTCCATCCATTGTTTTATTAATTGTTTCGGCGGATCGATATTTTCTCCCGGAGTTTGTCATGCAAAAAACGCTCGGCAGGTTAAACGTATTTTTAGTTGTTTTTCTCCTCGTTGTTTCGTCGATTAGTACAGTTTACGCCATTCCAGCTTCTCCAATGGATACCATGAAAGGTGTTGTTGATGAAGTATTTCATACTTTACATACATATCCGGTCAATGGCCCACCAGACAACCTGGCGTTGCGGCGTTCCGAGATAAAAAAAATCATTGATGCTCATTTTGACACTATTGATATGTCACAAAGAGCTTTGGGCAAGTATTGGAAAGAAATTCCTGAAGAGAAAAGAAATGAGTTCACCAGACTTTTCTACTGGAGAGTTTACAATTTCTATATTCTGCGCCTTGAGACCTATTCTGATGAGAAAGTGTCTTACGATAAGGAATTTCTAAAAGGGAAAGTTGCTTCTGTTTATACGAAGATAATCAGCAAAAAATACTCAGAATTTGATATAGAATATCGCCTGAAGCAAGCAGGAGAAGAATGGAAAATTTATGATGTTGTTATTGAGGGGGTCAGCCTGGTGGCAAATTACAGAAGTCAGTTCAACAGTTTTTTAAACAAAAAAACATTTGATGAACTCTTACAGGCCTTGCATGACAAAAATTCTGAAAATTCATTGTGATTTTTTAAGCAACAGCGTACTGAAAAAAATGATAAGGTGACAAAAAATCATCCTGTTTACTTTGGGTTACCACTCGTTTTTAGTTGACGATAATTTTAAACCGCAAACATAATTGAAATACCAATGAAGCAACAGAAGAAGGTAACTACCGTAAAAAAAACAAGCAGAAAGCCCTTACCAAAATTTCCGTATCGCAGTGCAATTTTTTCACTGTATAATGTTATTGCTACAGCGTTAAGGTAAAATATAATAATTGAAAATACCCATAAAGAAACAAAAAATATGATTCGGCTTTTATGCCCAGGCTCATTGATCCAGTCGGAAAAAAATTGGACCGCCCCGCCAAAAATCATTACAGTGACCAGACAGGTTATCCAGAGATAGACCCGTTTTTGATAAAGCCAGCAGATTGATCTTCTTATCATTTTTATTCCTTATTCTATCGCTGCAAACCGACAACCGGGATATTTCACCCGATCATATTGCATTTTGGGGTACTTGCCGTTTTGAGGCATAGCTTTTCGCTTTTTCAACCAGAGCCGTAGCCCATTGCGCTGTCCCAACCGCATGAACATGTGTATAAAGGGCAAGCACATTTTTATAGATCAATCCATCTCTCCCACCCATAAAGCCAACACCTCTTTCCACCTCAAAGCCGAGGTCCTCCAATTTGCCAGACCAAGAGGCAATTTTACTGTACCGGAATTCATGCCCTTTAATCTGGTCACCTGCCTTATAAAACGGATTGCCTTGTAATGCTTTTAGAATCGAATATCCGTGGGCCTGAGGTTTTTTGCTTAATGTGAAATGGATGGGAAATAATCCGACCAGGGGAAAATCCTCCCCTTCCAGAGTTATTTTCTCACCTAAATAAATTAACCCTCCACATTCGGCATAAATAGGAAGACCTTCTTGCGCCTTTCTCCGCACAGATGCGCGAAATGATATATTCTCAGCCAAGAGTTTTGCACTGGTTTCGGGAAATCCGCCACCGATATAGAGTGCATCGATCTCTGGCAGCTCTTTTGCCGTCATGGAGTTAATTTCAACCAGTTGTGCGCCAAGCTGTTCAAGAGCAATCAAATTTTCCGGATAATAAAATTGGAAGGCGGCATCACGGATTACGCCGATTCGTGGCGAATAGTTAATGTGACTTATACCTTTTTCTTCAGCTGGTGTTGTTGGTAAAGGTTGTCGCATCAGATGTTCAATCTTATCCAGATTAACACTTTCTTCGATTATTTTGGCAAGCTGAGACAAGGCTACTTCAGAGCCATCATATTCCTGAAAAGGAGTGACACCAAGATGGCGCATGGGGAAAATGTCTTTTTTCATCCGATGGATTGCACCGACTACAGGGATACCAGTGTATTCCTCAACAGCCTGACGGACAATATTTTCATGCCGCAAACTACCTATGCGATTAAGGATTACACCACCAATAGACACATCCTGGTCCAACAGTTTACAACCCAGCACCATTGCCGCAACAGTACGAGTCGTTTTCGTACAATCAACTACCAGGAGCACTGGCAATCCGAGTCGGCAAGCAAGTTCTGCCGTACTGTATGAGCCCTTTATGTCAACTCCATCGTAAAGACCGCGGTTTCCTTCAATTATTACATAATCATTGCCGGCAGCGTACTTGGCAAATGAGGCTTGCATAGCCTCAGGCTCCATCAAATAAGGATCGAGATTGAAGCATGGTTGCCCGCAGGCGAGACTGAGCCACCCTGCATCTATATAGTCCGGGCCTTTTTTAAAGGGGACGACCTTATATCCTTTTTTAGTAAGGAGAGCAACCAATCCGACCGCAACGACACTCTTCCCTGACCCACCACCGAGGCCGGCGACGACAACGCCCAGCGGGATTTTTTTATTTTCGTTCACACTATACTCCGAAATCATTTGCCAACATTTATACGTATCAACTTCAATAGCATTTCAACCCACTGTAAAAAAACATAGTCAAACGCACAATGAATTTCCTATAAATGTTACTCGTTATTTTCTCATTCACTTGAAATTCTTTATATTCATGGTTACATTCATCCAACATAAAAAGACTGAACAGGTAACACCTGCCGGCACCCTCGCTCCGGTTCCCTTACCGGGCAGCGCCTGGTACTTATCCTCATATCAGTTCCAAACAATAATTAATGACCATAAGGATTGCATATGTCCGACAAGAAACTTACTGAAGACCTTGCCCAAATAATACAGGAGATGGAGCAGAAATGCATTGAACATCCCGATTCCATTATGGCCCATCATCACCTTGCTCTTGTATACCGTAAGGCCGGCCGTCATAACGATGCCATTAAAGAATTGAAAAAATGTGTTGAAATAGATGAACATTCTCACGAGGCATATATTAATCTCGGAGCAGTTTATTTCGAACTTGGCAAACTTGATGATGCCCTGCAGGCAAACAAGATGGCGCTTCTTTATGCACCAAATCCCGCCCAGGCACATACAAATATCGGTCTTATCCTGCAGCAGCAGGGTGAACATGAAAAAGCCATCGACTCCTACACGAAGGCCACACATCATGATCCAAAACTTGCTTTTGCATGGGTTAACCTGGCTACCGCTCAAATTATGGCCGGCAACTTCGATGAGGCCCTTCACGCGGCGAAAAAGGCCGTCGAACTTGACCCAAATTTTCCAATGTCACATAATAACCTGGCCGTAGCCTACTATTATAAAAAAGATTATGCTGCCGCCAAAAAGGCCATTGATACAGCAGTAAAATGTGGATATCCGGTTGATCCGAATTTCATTAAAGCTGTCAATGAAGAACTCTGATTATGGTTAAACAAGCTGTTATTAAAGTCAGGCCATGGTGCCCTTTCTGCGGTCAGGATGTTGATGCACCTCAGGAACCCGTTCAAAGAAAAATGAATGAATTTAAAGTGGGTACTTGCCAGTGCGGAGCTGTTTATACTTCTGATCCGACTGGCTTTAACGTCGGATCCGCTATGGTTGAATGCCTTGTTTATGCCTGTGATGACAACTGGGATTTTGCCTGGGAACTTACCGCAGACGAAGATTATCTGACTGCTCGGATCGACAACTACGACGAGCTGACCCATCAGGTTTATGAAATAAAAAATGTCGATGGCCGCAAGGTTGCGGGTGTGCTCTATTTTGTACGCCTTACGAAGGATTTTGCTGAACTTTCGAAAAAACTGAAGGACCACCGACAGAAAACTGATGAAACTCTCCTCAAGTCGGAATCGGAATTCGTTATTCCGCCGATGGAACCTGCCCGTGATCCGAAACGAAAGAAGAAAAAGGCCGTCAAATCACAAATTCGTGATTTTGTTTACAGCGGCGATATCGACGCACTTGTAGATTACAGTTTTGATGATGCAGCAACGATCCGATATATGCAACGTCTGCTTTATGACCCTGATGAGAGTAAACGATGGTATTGTGCCTATATTATTGGTCAGGTTTGTGCCAGGCTTGCGACGCGTAAACCAGGCATGGTAAGTGACCTGTTGCATCGAATGTATGAGTCATGTACAGACTCCGCGTCTACCCATTGGGGCCTGATCGAGGCAATTGGTTCAATTATTGCGGCACGTGCAGACATATTCGGTGGATTTGCCAGACATCTCCTCATGTATCGAAATGTTCCTTCAAGCCGGGTACAGGTTCTTTGGGCTCTCGGGACTATTGCTGAAAAGAGCCCTGAAATTGTCCGCAATACACCGATTTACAGTGTATTCCCCTATGTTGATAATCCCGAGCCAATTACACGAGCTCATGCAATAAGGTTATTTGGTCGAATAAAAGCCAACGAACTGAAAAATGATATTGAAAAATATAAAGATGACGCAAATCTGGTAACCATCTATGAAAACGGTCTGCCTCAAATCGTTTCTGTTGGCGATATCGCACAAAAGGCTCTGGCACAGATGACTGAGCCAGCCACATCTTGAGACTAGAATATATATAATAGTATTTTTTTGGAGTTACTGATGAAAGATTTACCAATGCACAACCCCGAAAGTAAACAGGAAGAAAAAAGTCAGGCACGACTCGACTACGAAGAGGGTATGACATTTTTCAAAAATGGTGAAATAGCCCAAGCAGCGAACATGTTTCATAATGCGTTAATTGGTTTTGAACAGAAAAAGGACATGAATGGCGTGGCGAACGCTACAGATAAACTTGCCGATATCTGTGCCGAACGTCGCGAACTCGACAAAGCACTACAAATGTATGACCGTGTTATTGAAATTTGCTTTGATCAGGGTGATAATATCAGTGTATTTTCCATTGATAAAAAGAAGGCGAAACTTTTTGCCGACTGCGGGAAATTTGCAGAAGCAATAGACAGCTATTTGACCATCATGGAACACTATCAGGCAATGCGCAACCCCCAAGGTACAATTGAAACCCTGGAAAAGCTTGCTGATGTGTATATGAAGGCAGGAAATTTAGAAAATGCAGCAGACTGCTATCGAACCGCAGCATCCATCCATGCCAACTACAAGCACAAAAGACATGCCGAGGAATTTTTCAAAAAAGCTGAAGAGGTATTAGCTAACGCTTAAAAAAAATTGACATACAATAAAAAAACCGCCCTTATAAGGCGGTTTTTTTATTGTATGTCATAATATTACTAAAAGACTTATTATTTGCCTTCTTCTGCAGCGTCTCTTGTTTCCTCATTTTTAATTCTTGAGGGAAGAGCATACATTGTTGTGCTACCGCTGGACCAGAACATCAGCTTTTGTTCTTTAACCAGCTCATTGGCAATATTTTTGATAACGCGTGGAGATGATGAAGGATCGCACTCGTAGAAATCTTTGATATACAGCTGAGGTTTAGGTGCTTTCGTTGCTTTCGCTATCATTGCTGCCTTAATTTCATCTTTACTTAAACCCATGTCACTTACTCCTTATTAGTAGTCATCCAAGGGAAGTTTGTCTCTTCAACAGTGTGAGGGCAGCAGAATATTTATTCCACTACCCTCAGTCACACGGCTGCTTATTCAGGCAGTCAATTACTTAATGTGGCTTGTGAACTTGAATTGTGTAGAAGTTCTCCAAGTATCGTAGGCCAGACGATAATCGTCAATTGATTTGATTGTGAAGGGAATTCCGGTTTTCTCAAAGAATTTTTCCCAGCCGATTCTCTCTGCCCACTCGCCAACACGCTCATATTTCTTCGCGTCTTTGGCATATACTTCAACGATATTCTTAACTGCTGCAACTGTTTCCGGCCAGCGGGGCGGAGTGTTGGGCAGGAAAGGAATAATCAGTTTGGAGAATTTAGGCATTGAACGGGAGTTAGAGACCTTACCACCAACCAGAATCGCGATTCCGTCACCTTCAGGGTCAGACAACGGCATAGCAGGACACATGGTGTAGCAGTTACCACAGAACATACAGCGCTCAGCGGTTACTTTTACGGATTTTACTTCTTCGCCTTTGCTGTTGGTAGCCTTAGCCGGTTTTACAGCTCCCAGCGGACATGCTGCGATTGCCAGAGGCAGTTCGCAAAGACCGGAAATAGCATCATGATCAATCATCGGCGGTTTACGATGAATACCGAGGATAGCGATATCGGATGCATGCACCGCACCACACATGTTCAGACAACATGCCAGAGCAACACGTACCTGAGCAGGCAGAGTCATGCTGGTGAAGTAATCAAAAAGTTCATCCATAACGGCTTTAACAACGCCGGAAGCGTCGGTAGCCGGTGTATGGCAGTGAACCCAACCCTGGGTATGAACGATAGCTGATACGCCAGCGCCTGTACCACCAACCGGGAATTTGTTGCCGCGTGATGCGAGGTCATCAAGCAGTGGCTGAACTTTCTCTTTGGCGTCAACCATGAATTCGACGTTATTTCTGGTTGTCCAGCGAACATAACCATCACAGTGCTTGTCGGCGATATCGCAGATCTCGCGGATGTGCTCGATACTCATCAAACGGGCAGCACCAATACGTACGGTATAGCACTCATCGCCGCTCTCGGCTTTGTGCATCAATACACCCGGCTGGGTGATTTCATGATAGAGCCATTTAGCGAAATTGTTTTTGATTACCGGTGGGAGAAAATCTCCATAGTGTGGCGGACCAAGGTCTGTTATTCTATCTTCCATCGGTTTATCAGGATTGTAACCCATAGTTCTACCTCCTTATATTTCAGCAAGTATAGTACTTAAATATATTGTCACGAGAGCATTATCACTGTGCGTGGCGTTTACGGAACTCTTTAACATCACGATCCCAGCCGCCTTCAACCTCTTCTTCCTGCCAGAAAACATACGGGTTGGAACGAGGTTCTTTCACATGCTGCGGAGCGGGTGTAACTTCCATAACTTTCAGGAAGGTCGGCAGACCAACACGCTGAATAGTCTCACCACAGCGCTCACGGTTCTTACCATTTTCCATCCACCAATCCCATACTTTTTCAATCTGCTCGCAGACTTCTTCGTATTCATTATCAGCGGTTACAGGCAGGAATGGAATAATCATGGTGGCGAACTGGGCACCATCGAGGATAGGAGCTTTCGCACCAATGCAGAGACACATACCCTGCTCAACACCAGGACGGAGAGCGCGCGGCATTACATTGATGCAGTGCATGCAGCGTGTACACTCTGAGTTGTCAATCTTCAGCTCATCGCCTTCCATCCACATACATTTGGTGGGGCACAGATCGAGTACTTCTTTCTGGATATCAAATTTTCCCCAGTCACGACCAGCGTGGGCACCGCCGTTAGAAGGATAGTTACCTGCGATATATTCTTTTACTGCAGCCTGATCGATGCGGATATCATCTTTCCAGTTGCCGATCATGGCAAAGTCGGAACGTGCGATTGCGGCAACGCAGTCGTTCGGACAACCGGACATTTTGAATTTAAACTTATACGGGAAAGCGGGGCGATGGAGCTCATCCTGATATTTGTTGGTCAGAAAGTGGCAAAGAGCCTGCGTATCGTAGCAGGACCACTCACAACGTGACTGACCGAGGCAGCAGGAAGGAGTACGCAGGTTGGAACCTGAACCACCGAGATCCTGATTCAGATCATGGGTCAGATCATAGAAAAGAGGCTCCAGATTCGGGGTTGTGGTACCGAGCAATACCATATCACCGGTTGATCCGTGCATGTTGGTCATACCGGATCCATATTTTTCCCACAGATTACAGATGTCACGCAGTTTTGCCGTGCTGTAGTACAAACCAGAGGGCTGATTTACACGAACGGTATGGAAGTGGGCTACGCCCGGGAACTGCTTGGGAACGTCGGAATACCGCCCGACGATACCGCCACCATAACCGAATACACCTACGATACCACCATGTTTCCAGTGCGTAATTCTGTCTTTATAGGACAGCTCCAACTGGCCCAGAATGTCCCAGCACTCGGGTTTTTTTTCGGCCTGGCGCTTAAGATCTGTTACAAAGCTCGGCCATGGTCCTTTCTCGAGTTCGTCCAATAAGGGCGTATCATGCTTTGGCATTTTCTCGTTTCCTCCTAAGGATCTGTTAATATGTAAGCCTAACCAACCTGCCCACCCTCAGCTATTTAGTTCATGATGCGCCTTAGTACGCTCCACTTTTCTGCTGCAGAATGAACACACGTATTTCTGAATAGAAATTCAGTCTTGCCGAGATTATCCACCTCGCAACTTTTTGTCAACAAAAAATCTTTATCTTTAATTATGATTTTTATAGAAGCTTGATTATTGAAAATTATTATGTTTTTTATGTAAAAAAAAATTGTATCATAATTTAATTTATATAATCCACTCCCGTTTTTCTTAATTTTATTTTTTTACAATATTTTACTGTGTCACGTCCTAAAAAAAAACGATTATGCGAAGGTAGATTATGCGGCCGATCTTTCAAACCGGCCTGGGTTCCTATGACCAAATTACGCAAAATTGATTTGTTGCGTGATGAGGTTGAAGCACTCAAACTCTGTGATATGGAGGGGTTAACCCAAGAACAGGCTGGCCAGAAAATGGGAATTTCTCGCGGAACGGTTCAAAGAATTTTAACAAAAGCACGGCAAAAGGTAGCTGATGCCCTGGTGACTGGCTCCGCGCTTGTTTTCCAGGAAGATCCACATGAAAGCGGTCAACCGGCAAATTGGCCTTCAAACGCGGCTACTGAAGAGTAAAAAAAGAAAAGAGCAGCGGGGCAAAAAAATTATTGAACCATTCTAAATTATCTAAATTTTGCAACCAATGAGCATGCGTCATTCATTTCTTTGTGTTTTCGAGCAATTTTTGCTATACCGGTTCTTTCAGGAAAAGGGCGGAAACAGAAAATATAACGAGCCCTCCCCTGAAAGAATCCATCTTATCCAAAATCAATGATGACAGCTATCACCACCTTTGCATGCCTGCTGCGGGTGCATGACAGGCAATTTATTCTGTAAAAATCCGTCAATGACGGTCAGGACATTCTGATATTCATCCCGCGCGGCGAAGTAAACTTCTATGCCGACCTCACTGAAACCCTGCAAGGGTCTCATGCCCATCCCGCCAACTACCAATGCGTCCACGTTATTATCTTTCAGAAGCTTAACGGGGACCAGACATCCCCCAGCTCCATGTTCAATGTTATTAATCGTATCCACTCCCGCTATTTTGCCATCCTGCAGATTAATAACGGTAAACAGGTCACAATGACCAAAGTGATCAGAACGGCTCGCAGCCATTCCTCCGGGATTATCGGTAGGAACGGCGATTCTTAAATTTTTCATAACTATCTCCTAAATTGATTACACTATTGCCTCCACCGGAGGCGGTCCAAAATAAAATCGGCAGATTTGACTTACCTTGCAGCAGACCACATCTGAATGATAGACGAAACAGCAATAACAAGAGCGGCATTCGCTCGCTGCAGTCCGAATAAGTTAATAGCAATACCCAAACCGATTGACAGATTACGCATCATAATTCCATAGACAAACGCTCTGGCATCTCCGCATTTAAATAATATTCTCCCAGTATCGTGCTGAGGAGGAAATTGACTGCTTAGACAATGACCAAAGGGACGAAATATTTCCCAATACAGTTGAAGCATCCTATATCGGACTTGCTTTGAGTGCGATAGCAACAAAAACTGTACCGAAAACTCCCACCGTCGAAAATGCCGGGAAACAAGGCTAAATACCTCTCGGGGCTCTGTTACTTTTAATATGCATTCAAGGGAAGGTATTCAAATCTTTTTTTTCGACATACATATTTTTTTCTTTTCTCTAACGGATTCCGCTGTATAGTTATGT
>QKJV01000398.1 GCA_003249165.1 Desulfobulbaceae bacterium
TCATTACCGGCTTTATACTGCTCCAGAATCTTATCAACTCGAGGGTGGGAAGGGCCCTACGGTCTATTCATGGCTCTGAGGAAGCGGCTAATGCCATGGGAGTAGACACGTCGCGCTATAAGCTTTATACATTTGTTCTCAGTGCTGTCTTTGCTTCTGTTGCCGGTATTTTCCTCACCCATTACAACGGTGGAATCGGACCATCAGAAGCAGGTATCATGAAGTCCGTTCGTTATGTTGCTATAGTTGCTATAGGCGGCATGGCCAATCTCAGGGGAGCCCTGATCATGGCAGCCCTGCTCAATTTTTGCTCTTTGCGCGGGATGTTCGGTTCCTATGATGATGCTTTTTTCGGAACTATCCTTATAATAATCATGCTTTTTGCTCCGCACGGTCTCCTGGGCTTCCAGTTTCGCCACGTTCTAAACAGATTGCGCCCGCCCAAAGAATCATAAAAAAATGCACGGTAATTTTCATGACACTTTTAGAAGTTCAAAATGTCAGTAAACGTTTCGGCGGTCTGCAAGCTGTTAGCCAAGTGAGTTTCCACGTAGATGAAGGGATGGTTAAATCCGTTATTGGCCCAAACGGTGCGGGGAAAACAACCCTCTTCAATCTCATATCCGGCAATCTTCCTCTTTCATCAGGGCAGATTTTTTTCGAGGGAAAACCGATACACGGCCTCCAACCATATCAAATCGCCAGACGGGGAATATCGCGCACTTTCCAGAACATAAAACTTTTTCCAGGCATGAGTGCTCTGGAAAATGTCATGGTCGGTCGTCATATTCGCAGCAGTTCCGGTTTTATCGGAGGCATGTTACACCTGTCCTCCACTCGTCGCGAGGAAAAGGCAATCAGACGTAAATCACTTGAGCTTCTTGATCTCCTTGAAATCAGTCAATATGCTGATGCTGAGGCCTCAAGTCTTGCCTTTGGCCAACAGCGCGCCGTCGAATTTGCCAGAGCCCTGGCCTGTGAACCCAGCCTCCTTCTGCTTGATGAACCTGCTGCCGGCCTCAATATATATGAAACGGCAGAGATAGCCCGGCTTATAACAAAAATCAGATCAAAGGGGATAACTGTTCTGCTCGTTGAACACGACATGTCGCTTGTAATGGATATTTCAGATGAAATAGTGGTTCTTAGTTTCGGCCAGAAGATAGCTGAAGATGTCCCTGCTGCCATTCAAAAAAACAAAGAAGTCATACAGATCTATCTGGGTGATTCGGATGCTTAGAATTAAAAACCTGGAAGCAGGTTATGGCAAACTACGTGTACTGAAGCGTATTTCCATGCATGTTGACAGCGGTGAAATCGTCACGATCATAGGGGCAAACGGTGCGGGCAAAACCACCCTGCTGTATACAATTGCCGGCATTATCAAAGCAACTGCCGGAGAAATCGTTTTGCATGGTACTCCAATCACGAAAATTAAGCCTGAAAAAATTGTTTCCGCTGGTTGCTCACTTGTCCCGGAAGGACGTCAGATGTTTTCTACTCTTTCTGTTCGTGAAAACCTGATTCTCGGCAGTTATGTTCAATACAAAAAAAAGACGATCAATCCAAATTCAGAGTTACAATACATCTACGATCTCTTTCCCGTACTGCTGCAGCGTGAAAATCAACTTGCCGGAACTCTGTCAGGAGGGGAGCAGCAAATGCTTGCCATGGGCAGGGCGCTCATGGCTAAGCCAAAACTCATCATGCTTGACGAACCCTCCACAGGTCTTGCACCACTGATTGTTAAAAATATTTTTCAGATAATTCTAAAACTGCGTGATGCCGGTAACACTGTACTGCTTATTGAACAAAATGCAAAAGCAGCTCTTGCTATCGCTGATCGCGGGTATGTTCTGGAGACAGGGAAATTTATTCTTCAGGGTCCTTCTGAAGATCTTCTCGTCAACCGAGATGTACAGCGTGCCTATCTTGGCCGTGATGTTTCTGACTGATCCATCGTTTCACCAAAATTATCCACTATGATTTATTTTTTCGGAGGTTTATATGTACTGGGATAAAGCCAAAGAATGCATGCCGCGTGAGGATCTTGAACAACTCCAGCTTGAGCGGCTGCAATCAACCTTATATCGGGTTGCGACCCATGTTCCCTTTTATCGTAAAAAATTTAAAGAAATGGCTATTGATCCGGATGGATTTCGTTCATTGGATGAACTCAGGAAACTGCCATTTACTACCAAAAACGACCTGAGAAATAACTATCCATATGGCCTTTTTGCCGTTCCTCTCCGTGATGTGGTCCGCCTTCATGCATCCTCCGGGACAACAGGTACGGCAACTGTTGTCGGTTATACACGAAACGATTTAAAAAACTGGTCTGACATGGTGGCACGCATTTTAACCGCCACGGGTGTTGGTCCGGACGACGTAGTACAGATAGCCTTTGGCTATGGCCTCTTTACCGGAGGATTTGGACTTCATTATGGAGCTGAACGTGTCGGTGCTTCTGTTATTCCCATATCAAGCGGCAATACAAAACGGCAAATTCAGATTCTCCAGGATTTTAAAACTACCACCCTTGTCTGTACCCCAAGCTATGCATTGCTCCTTGCTGATACGATGATGGATATGGATATTAACATCAACGCATTATCACTTAAGTTCGGGCTATTCGGCGGTGAACCATGGTCTGAAGAAATGCGCCTCGAAATTAAAAACAAGCTTGGAATAATAGCTACCGATAATTATGGACTCAGCGAAGTCATGGGACCCGGCGTTGCCGGTGAATGCAGCTTCTGCAATGGGTTGCATATAAATGAAGATCATTTTATTGTCGAGGTAATTGATCCACAAACTCTTGAACCTGTTGCACCCGGAGAATTGGGTGAACTCGTATTCACAACAATAACCAAAGAGGCTTTTCCTGTTATCCGTTATCGGACGCGGGACCTAGCGCGTCTAATGCCTGAACCATGTCCCTGCGGGAGAACATTCCAAAAAATGACGAGAGTCATAGGACGTACGGATGATATGCTTATCATTAAAGGCGTTAATGTATATCCTATGCAGATTGAATCCGTTCTTTTCGATATTGAGGGAACAGAACCACATTATCAA
>QKJV01000120.1 GCA_003249165.1 Desulfobulbaceae bacterium
GTTGTTGCCTATAGCTTTTATTTAGGTAATGAGATGAACGTAAAAATTGCTCCGTTAATTGATGCAACCACGGGAATCCAGCTAGAAGGCTCAAAAGCACATTTATGGTTTGAAGAAATGATTAGCGGCGACCAAACCATAAAGATAGATGAGGTCTTGCAACACATCGATAATTCAATCCGTTATGCGTCTGCAATGCTGGAAGGTGATACTAAATCGGATATTAATATTATCCCGCTTGGCGACCCGGCATTACGAGCAGATATCAATGAAGTTCTCGATCATATCTACACATTCAGAGAAATCACCATGGAGAGGTTAAAAGCAATAAAGACATCTGGAGTTGGCACGCCTATTGATCAAAAATACGACGCCGTTTTTCTTCAGTTTGAAAAACAGGCAGATGTGGTTCAAAAAAAACTTCACCAGGTGATCGCATCAGAACAAAGCAGATTTCGATCATTGCAGATCATTTTAATATCTTCATTAATAATATCATCGATTGCCATGTTCTTTGCTTTTTACAAATACGAAAAACAAAGGTCGAAAGATATAGGACTTATCCAGGAAGCTCAAAACAGAATCAAAATATTGAGCGGCTTTTTACCAATATGCGCCGCATGTAAAAAGATTAGAGATAACAACGGGGATTGGACACAGATGGAGTCTTATATTTCTTCCAAGTAACTACCGTGTAACAGACTGAATTTACGTAGTTGCAGTTTCTTCCTCCAAGGCTGGGATTTGGACGAGTTCAAATCCCAGCTCCTTGGCCTTCTTTTTTAGGTTTTTTACAACGCGAGTTCGATAACGCTCTTCGTAATATTCTTGGCCGACATCAACATAAGCCATTCCGTGTTTGAGCATGGAATAAACCATTCGAGCCAGTTTATGAGCCGTTGCCGTAATTGCTTTGGGTGCTCCAAGGCGGGAACGCTGTCTTCGCAAATACGCCCCCAGGGCACTTTTTGACCTGAAAAGGGTAAAGGCCGCCATTCTAAAAGCCGCGGCGGCGCGATTGGCAACCTGTTTGCTCCTGGTGCTCAGTACCTTGCCTCCGCTTACTTTTGTGCCAGGGCACAAGCCGAGCCAAGAGGCAAAATGCTTCGCCGACTTCCACCGACTCATGTCGGTACCAATCTCGGCTATGATTTTGAGGGCACTATTGCTATCAATACCGTCAATTTCGGTGAGATCGACACCAGACATCCGTTGCAATGCTTCTCCAATGGTACCCCCCTTGTCGTCGGAATCTGACACAGCATCAAACGTTGCCAGTTGTGTAAGGATTTCCTGGTCGCATTCATCTATTTGTCTTTGGTAAAAGCCATATAGATCGACCGCCTGCTTGAGATTGAACAAATGCTCAGGACGAAAATTCCCCCGCAGGGATCGGGCAATGGTCTTTTCATCATTTTTGCAACGACGGTCACGCATTGCGGCCAGAACCTTAGCATTGCGTTCTCCATCCAGAATCGCCTTGATAATCCGCATACCCGTCAACCCGGTGATATCGGACACCACGTTGGTCAGTTGAATGTTCATCTGAAACAACGCCTTCTGCATATGCTGGACGTGGGATGATGCATAGCGGACAAGATTCATCCGTTGCCGCACATAAGCTCGTAACGTACAAATTTGGTCCACCGGTCGAAAGGCTCCTTCCAATAACCCGTACGTATGCAACTGCTGAAGCCATTGACAGTCAAGCACATCACTTTTCCGGCCGGGAACGTTCTTCACATGGCGGGCATTGACCAGCTTAACCTCTATTCCTTTGCTTTCAAGAATCTCAAAAACCGGAATCCAATAGATGCCGGTGGATTCCATGGCTACAGTGGTGATTCCGCAACCGGTCAGCCAATCTGACATCTTGTGCAAGTCATCAGTAAAAGTGCTGAATTCCCGCACGGAATCCTTACTCATCCCTTCAGGTATGGCAACAAAATGGCTACGCGAGCCAACATCTATGCCAGCCGCGTATGCATTTATGCTCCGCAAATGCTTGGGAAGCCTCGTCCGTCTCTTTTTTTCTTTCTTGCCTGCAGCCATCGTTCCCTCCCCGATTATGGGTAATCGGCATAACCGGAAGGAAAGCTGTCGCTTGCGGCTCTCTTCCAAACGGGATAGCTCCTGCTTCACCAGTGATATAGTCGCCAGCTCTCGAACCACGCTAATCAACGGACTCTGTAAGCACCAATGACGATACGGTTTCCTCGTTCCGGTTGCCGCCTCGCATTTTACTAAAATTCTGCCACCAATCCACGTTACTTTACGATATTCCCCGGCTACGGACGGGTGGGACGCTAATCACGATTGCCCCGAAAATATCCCCCATCAAATCAATGGGTCGGGCTGTTTAAATTTTATTCTTCATGAGCTTCTTACTTCGCTTGAGCCTTCGTAGGAAAGGATATCACATTAGCTCTCTTTCTGCAGACCGCAAACCCCGGCGCAGGTGCATTTTTGATTTTTGCAAACTTATCCGATCACCCTGCATACCGTCCGGCACGACTCTTAAGAACTATCTGGATCGGCAACGTCTATCAGGACTGATTTCCAGAGCTATCCCGGTGCGCTTTTGGGGAAGAAACGCATCGCGGATTTCGTGTACCTAACATCGCCATAGACATTGGCCCGCCTGTGGCAACTCTTTTGGGGCAGGTGAGAGTCAATGCAGCTGATTAAAGCAAAAAATTCAACCATGATTTTGAGGAATTAGTTATGGCATTATATGTTTTTATAAATCATATTGAACTTGTCGGTGTTCAAAAATTATGAGGGTGTGCTGATAAAGGGCAGTTTAGGCCATCGCCGGAGCTTAATGTTGGTGACAGTGACACCAAGCTAAGGAGGATGAAATGGAGGAAAAGACAAGACATACCTTTGACTGGGCCGAGGAGAGACGAATTCCTTTTAACTGTAGACCTGTTTTCAAAACGCCTATTTTTGCGTCCTTCAGAACGGTTTGCCGGATAATCTTACTGTCTTTGTTGATCGTTTCGGTATCCGCTGCAGCATACGCTGAATCGGTTGCTTTAGCTA
>QKJV01000259.1 GCA_003249165.1 Desulfobulbaceae bacterium
GAATGCGGCCTTTGAAAAAGCGATAACCGCCAGCGAGGCTGACCTTATTTTTGCCGGACACCAGGAGGAGTGGCAGAATCTTGCACTCTTTCACTATAGTGACAGTTTTGAAAAACAAATTGACGATTTGACCGAGGATGTCAAGGGAGAAGAAAAAGCAATCCGGCAACAGATTGTCAATCGGAGTTTTGTTCGATATCAAAACTTGCGGGAGCGTCTGCTGGCTCAAGCCGAGACTCTTAAAGACAATTTGAGATCTTTTTATGTTTCCGGCCTGTATTTTCAACGGGTAAATCCGACAGAAGAAACTTGGGGACCTGATAAAGCGTTACATGTCCAGGATCATTTTGTTTATTCGGAATCGGCACCCGGAGCTGATTGGTTTCCTGTACGGAATACGGATCTTCAGGAAATGTTTGCCGGGATGTCCTCCGAAGCCATAGCAGACTTCTGGCAGGAAATCCGGATAGATAATTTACTCAGTATTGCCACGCTCGATCTTGTGCAGGAAAATTTTCAGAAAGAGCTTGAAAAGCTTTCTTCCCAGCCTGCTTATAGTGAGGATGTTCTGCATAATATGCACGATTTCAGGGTGCTGGCCGGGTTGCGTTATCTGATTGGACTCTGCAGAGCCATGGGGGTAACGAGTGAGCTTGAGCCTGTTCTCTCGTTTCCTCTTGGTTCAAACGTTATGAGCCTCTTTGAGGTTGCTCGAGTTTATGATGCATTGGCAACCGGATTTTCGTATAATCCTGAGGAATCAAAAAATCCCGGTCTTTCCCTCATTGATAGGATAGAGACAGCTGACGGGGATATCATCTATGAGCGGGATACCAGCAAAGTCCGTGCGATTGATGGTAAAACATCAGTGGCGGTCAGTAATATACTCCGGAACGTGGTTCGGTTCGGGACCGGACGCTATGCTGCGGATATACTTTTGCAGAGTAATGACCCTGCTCTCCAGAATCAACTCGCTGATTTGCACATGACAGTGCCGGTATGCGGGAAAACAGGGACGGCCAACCGTTTCACGAACTCTGCTTTTGCTGGAATTGTCCCGGCTGTAGAAAAAAAAGGGGATGGTCTTATTGTCGACCCTGAAAGTTATATTATTGCCTCCTATGTCGGCTTTGACGATAATCGACCTATGGTTCGCTCCTCAACCCGTATAGCCGGATCGAGTGGCGCCCTTCCGGTTTGGACAAAAGTGGCAAAAAGCATCATTGTGGAACAGAATTATGCAGGAAAGTTGGATATGGCCGATATGGTATTCTCAGGGAGCAGCGAGGTGCCGTTGTTTTATCCGTCCGAAGGCCAGATAGAGGTTCCGGTCGCTGTTAACGGGGGGGGGCTTCCGCTTAATCAACGTACAGTCGGAGAGGCTGAGGGGATTGTTGTAACTTTTGGAAAAATTTTCTCTGGGGGAGAGGTGAAACCCGATCGATATTATCATCCTTACTGGCGTAACAATGAATAATCCCTGTGATCTGACTATTGTGAAAGGGTTTCCCTTTTATATCGGCAGAAGTATCCGGTTGACTTGTGGTGTTTATGCCAGATGAATCGGCCATACCAGATAAAGAATTTTTTTCCGATTGCTGATTTCAGAAAAGGAATATAAATGGATCAGTATTCATTATTGATGATCGTTAATTTATACAGCTGAAATAGAGTACGGATTTCATCAAATCATGCCAACAAGCAGCACCTTTTGATGCAATTAGTTGGTTGACCCTCAGTGCCATGCCGGCACAATCTCGAATGCTTTCCGGCGAATCGAAAATTATTAAATTACAGGGAGTAAGCTAGAGATATACCATGAATAGAAAAAAGATTTTTCCAGCAAAGTTAGTTGTTACGATGGGCATATTGATCTCAATTGGCGGCTGTCAGACAACCGGGACCATGTTTGGACCGAAAAAAAAGATTCCTCCCTACACCGGGGCGGGAACAGTGATCCAGCCCTCGGAGCAGGATGTTTTACGGACAGGGCAGTCTGCAAACAGAGCAGTCTGTGATTATTTTGACCCGGCGTCATGGACGGATATGAGCGCTTACATAGCGGAAAGAATAAATTTTTACCGTGATACACAGATCCAGTGGGAAAAAGTTGCTGAAAATTATGCGCAGCATGGGATTTCTCTGCCGCAACCGGAAAAGTGGAGCAAATGTACGCTTAACTTAAGGGCAGTCATAGATCAGTATCTTGCTCTGAATGCTGTTTTAAATCAAGGGAATGGAATGGGGGGGCAGGATGCCTCTGTCTCTCCTACCGTTGCCTTTCAGCAGGACATTAAATATCTCGAAAGTGATTGCTCGATGATTTTTACAACGGCTGCTTCAATAGTGCCCGAACAGATGCAAATACGGAAAGAGCCTGTTCCTGCTGTTGCTGAGCAGGTTGTCCGATATTGGAACGAGCGAAATGATTTTGAAAAAGTGATTGAATCCTATGAAAATATGATTGCCACTTCCCAAGGAAAGGCTGTGTCTGAGGATACCCGTCAGATTTATGCCCGTGCTTTGCAGGCAGTCGGCAAATTTCGCCAAGCAGCCGACGTGCTTTTGGATTCTGTCCAGGATAAGGATGTATTGCAGAGTTGGGCGGTACGGCTTCAAGCTGCTGATCTGTTTTTTGCGGAAGGAGATTTTGCCAAAGCCCGAAGCATATATGAGCAGCTCGCAACTAATTTCCTGAAGTTGAAAAAGCCGGATGCTCAAGTGACAACACAGCTTTCTCTGCTTGATGGTCAGTTTGCACACGCGAAGGAGCTGGAACTTTATCGTCGTGTCATGCAGGGGTGGTTGCAGTATGATGGGGTTAATTTCCCCAATCAGTTGATTGAAACCGTACGAGAGCTTGACGCTTTTGCTCCGGGCTCGGCTTACGCGCTGCAGGCGCATGTTTTGCTGGGGGAAACAGGAGGAAGTGTGCCACAGAATGTTAATGAAGCTATTGAACAGGCAAAAAGGCTTGCCGCCGAGAAAAAGTTTTTTCAGGCGCTTGATATCCTCACCCCTTGGGCTGACGAAACCCGTTC
>QKJV01000302.1 GCA_003249165.1 Desulfobulbaceae bacterium
TAGTGTCCATCCGGAAAGCCCGGATTTTCAGATAGCGAGATTACAGTCTCCGGCGAAGAAGGCTCAGTATTGGACCTTCCTCCCGGGTACAGCTTGAATTTTCAGCTTTACATACGGTTCTTTCTCAATTTTAGACGCACCACCGCCTGTGTTTCAGGGCTGCTTACAGTGCAGGTCAAGACAGCCTGATGCGTGCCATGGCCAGCAGGTTGTAGGAAACCACGCTGCTGCGGACGTATTGCTTGAAGCCAGCCCAGCCAGACCAGGTACAACGGTCGAGCCCAAAGGCCCGCTTGAGTACGGAAATCCCAGCCTCGATTCCGGCTCGGAAATTCCTCAGGCGCTTGTAGACCCAGTTGCTTTTGGCCATCGCCAGAACGGAAAGCCCGCGCCGCTTGGCAAAGACGGCATCCTTGACCTGGTTCGCCTTGGCGAAGTCCAGATTGTCCTTGGAGGCGAACCCGCCGTCGGCGCTCACCTGGCGTGGCATGCGCCCCAAAAGTTGCTGCTGGCGTTCAAGGAGCATTTGGTAACGATCACTGTCCGCCGGATTGCCCGACTCTATGAGACAATCGAGAATCAGGGTCGATGGGCCACCAGTGAAAAACACTTTGTGGCCGTAGGTGGTGTCCCGCTGCCCCTTGACGATAATGTCGCTGTGCTCCTCGAAAAAGGAGACGACCTTTTCCGAGGCCGGTACGGTTTCGCCATTGATCACGCGTCGCCGGGTCTGGTCGATGACCTTACCCAGCAGACCGACGGCCCGCTCCAGATTTGCCGCGATTCCCTGGGCGCTGAGGAACTCAAGGCCCTGATAGGCACGCAGTTCGGCAATCGCCGGCAGGGCATAGTTGACGACGCGTTCGGCATAGTGGAGCAGATCCTGATAGGCGGTTTTGCGGACCTGCTCTTTTCTGGTATTGAGAATGGTCATCACACGCTTTTTGACCACGCGGTTATGGTCGCTGTAGCGGTAGACAGGGGCTGGGGATAGTGCCTTCCCCACACCGAGCCAGCGGGTGATAATCCGGATGCCATCGGCCAGAAGATTTGAATCTGTCGGGTGATGGATGTCGGTTTCGATGGCCGTTGAATCGATGCGGACCTTGCGTCCTTTTTCGATCTTATGTTTGACGGCGTAAGCGATGAGCAGGCGATGGATCTCTTCCCAACTCTGCTCGGAAATCGCTTTGATGTTCTCCTGCAGAATCGACTTGCGGGGATATTGTCCCATGTCCAGTCGGGCGAAACGACGGAAGGCGGAGGAGTCATCCAGATGAAAGGCAAGCTCCTCATAACTGAGCTGCCGGTATTGTTTCAGAACGGCACAGCGTAATACCTGCTCGGCGGTCAATCCCTGTCGACCGGTATCGGCCCGTTTGGTTTTGACCAGATCGTCAAAAACGACCTGAAGGAGACCTGGAGTATCATCGAGGATTCGTGACATCTGCTCCAGTTCTTTGCCGATCTGGGTATTGTTGACAGTCATAACCAGGCTCAGTTGGGGATTGTGTTTTTGGCGCATCGAATGCCTCCTGAAGGGGTGATTACTCCGCAATATCAGGTGGTTACGCTTTCGATTATTACAAGTTACGCCTATTTTTAAAAGTATAAAATACAGTTTTTATACGTAAATTCAGCATGTTAACGTTTCCGGATGGAAACTAGCTAGTGTCCATCCGGAAACTCCGGAGGGTAACGATTAAGCTTTCAGGTTGGAAACGAACAATTTTTTGTAAGGTTAAGAAAATCAAGCGTTTGAGCGGAGGCGTAGTGCTTTACGCCACACAAGCAAATGTGCAGATTGACGCAGATAATGTGAAAAAGGGCCGTTTCCGGGTGAAAACTAGCTAGAGTCGCACCTGGAGTTTCAAAATAGTTATGGAGGGATATTTGTAGGCTTGACATGGTCAAATTTTCATGTATTATTTTTTATGAGAAAAACTTAAGTTAGGTTTTTTACAAAATGTAAACTCCGAAAAGGCAAACCCAGAGTAATCTGGCGACGCAAAGCCACGGGTCCTTTCTAATCGAGGATAGCCGGGTTGCCGAAGAGATGAGAGATGTCTCCGGCTTTTCCTTTATAGGTCTTTCTGGAACGCTCATCCTCGGCCGAGGTTGAGCGTTTTTTATTTGAAGGGCTAAATGAAAAGTGGGAAATGTCTTAAAAATCAAAAAGCAGGGTCCTTTTCCAATGGGTTTCAGGGGAGGGCTGCGATGATGATCTGTTTACAACAGCTACTTATTCGCAGACATGCCGTAGTGCTTGGCCTTCTCGCAGGTCTGTTGTTGCTGACTTCAGCAAATGCTTTAGCAGGATCTTGTGAGATTAAAGTTAACCCTAACAACCATTTCATCACTCATAACCTATCTGAGAGCTATTGCGAATTATGTGGCTATGGTTATATCACCGTGGTCATTACCAACCCCTATAGAAGAAGTCAAAGCTTGCCGGGTGCTGTTATGACCGATCTGGTCTTTGTGGAGGATCTCCTCTCCTCAGGCCTGTCTTATGAACCGGGGGCTCCTCTTCCGGTTACCTATCAGATCAACAACGGTCAGATCCTGGCCGGTAGTTCTCCCAATATCAGTGCCGGTGGGTCCGTTTTAACCTTCTCGTCAGCTCAAATCCCTGCTTTTGCTGAACTGGACGCAGATAGAAATAACAACCAGGTAAATAGCATCACCATCCGTTTTGCGGTCAGCAGAACCAGTAGCCCGGAGAGCCTTGTTTCAGCAGACCTGCACATTGAGGGCTCCCTCGAATTTACAACCGATAGCGGTTGTGGAGACTCTCCTCAGACAGAGATCGTCCTTCTGCCGTTGCATGAACCGCTGCCGGTCATTAACAAGACCGGCTGGAACTATGATGCCGGGCAACGGCAAAATTCCGCCAGCGATCCGGTTTACGGCAACAACAATGACGATGTCGTCTGGCGTATTGAAATCGCCAACAATGGTTTGGCCGGCCTTCAGGACCTGCGTTTTGACGATCTTATGGAGCCGGGTAGTCTCGATATCTCCTATGTTTGTGCCA
>QKJV01000076.1 GCA_003249165.1 Desulfobulbaceae bacterium
TGCGTATTGCCTATATGCCTCAAGGGCTCGGACGCAATCTTTATATGAGTCTGTCGGTATTTGAAAATGTCGACTTCTTCGGTAGGCTTTTTGGGCAGTCAAAACAGGAACGTGAATGGCGCATCAACGAACTCCTTGCCGCCACAGGTCTGGCTCCATTTAAAGACCGTCCCGCTGGCAAGCTTTCCGGTGGAATGAAACAAAAGCTTGGATTATGCTGCGCCCTGATACATGCCCCTGATCTTCTCATTCTTGATGAACCAACAACCGGTGTCGATCCCCTCTCACGGCGGCAATTCTGGAAACTGATCAACCGTATCCGTGCCCGCCGGCCAGGCATGAGTGTTCTCATTGCGACTGCATATATGGATGAAGCAGAAGCTTTCGACTGGCTTGTGGCTATGGATGATGGCAAAATCCTCGCCACAGGCAGTGCAGCGGAATTGAGATCACGCACAGGTGCCAATAATCTTGATACCGCTTTCATCCGCCTGCTCCCCGAAGAAAAACGAGAAGGACATAAAGAGTTGGTTGTTCCACCGCGTTCCAGCAGTTTCGACGGCCAACCGGTCATTGAAGCAGCAGGATTAACCAAACAGTTTGGCAGGTTTACCGCCGTCGACAAGGTCAGTTTTACCATTGAACGGGGAGAAATTTTTGGTTTTCTCGGCTCAAACGGTTGCGGAAAAACAACGACGATGAAAATGCTTACCGGGCTTTTGCCCGCTTCCAGCGGCGATGCTCGCCTGCTGGGGGGGCCGGTCAATGCTGATAATCTTGAAACACGTAAACACGTCGGCTTCATGTCCCAATCCTTTTCTCTGTATACCGAACTGACAGTCAGACAAAATCTTCTGTTGCATGCCCGCCTCTTCCATCTTCCACCAGATCAGATCCAAATACGCGTTAACCAACTGATACATAATTTTGAACTGGAAGAGTATCTGGACATTGACGCCGAAAGCCTGCCTCTCGGTATCCGCCAACGACTCTCCTTGGCCGTCGCCGTAATTCATTCCCCGGATATCCTTATTCTGGATGAACCGACATCTGGTGTTGATCCAGTAGCCCGTGACCATTTCTGGGAGCTGCTTATTGATCTTTCCCGTGGGCAGGGTGTCACTATTTTTGTTTCTACCCATTTTATGAACGAGGCTACCCGCTGTGATCGTATTTCACTGATGCATGCAGGCAAAGTCCTGGCAAGCGGGTCACCCGGCGCACTGATCAGAGCAAGTAATAGCCCTAACCTTGAAGAAACGTTTATCTCCCATCTGGAAAAAGCGTCCGGGGAGAACATACATGATGATGCAGCTCCTTCCCTACCCGTTTTCCCAAAAACATCTCACGGCACAAGTACAATTAACGCGGCGCTTTCCTTTTTCAACCCGTTCCGCCTGTTTGCCTATGCCCTCCGGGAAAGTCAGGAGTTAAGCCGTGATCCCATCCGACTTGTGTTCGCCCTTTTGGGGACTGCCATCCTTATGCTTATTTTCGGGTTCGGAATTACCCTCGATGTTGATAAGCTTTCATACGCGGTTCTCGATCGAGACCAGACCCCGGAAAGTCGCGTATACCTGGAAAATTATGCAGGCTCGCGCTATTTCCGAGAACAACGCCCACTTGTGGACTATAACAATCTGGAACACCGGATGATGAGCGGGGAACTGCAGCTTGCGATCGAAATACCGCCGAATTTCGGTAAAGATCTCAAACGGGGCCGAACACCTTCTGTCTCTGTCTGGCTGGACGGAGCCATGCCGTTTCGTGGAGAAACAATGAAAGGCTATGTACAGGGCCTCCACTTTGAATATCTCACTCAACTTTACCAGAAGACATCGGGAACGGCCCTGAAGCTGCTGCCAGCGGATATCGAGACCCGTTATCGCTACAATCAGGATTTCAAAAGTGTTAACGCTATGGTGCCATCGGCAATTTCTCTGCTCCTTGTTTTTGTTCCTGCTATCCTGATGGCAGTTGCGGTTGTGAGGGAAAAAGAACTAGGGTCTATTTCCAATTTTTACGCAACGCCGGTAACCCGCCTTGAGTTTCTCCTGGGCAAGCAACTACCCTATATCGGCATCAGCATGTTCAACTTTCTTTTGCTCGTCGCCATGTCAATGCTGATCTTCCGCGTTCCACTGAAGGGCAGTTTTTTGGCTCTGGCCTTCGGGGCGTTGCTTTATGTCACGGGTACAACAGCTTTCGGATTGTTGGTGTCAGTTTTCACCAATACGCAGATTGCCGCATTAATTGCTGCCTTTGTTCTGACGATGGTGCCGGCCACCCAGTTCTCCGGGCTGGTTACTCCTGTTTCCTCACTGAGCGGAGTTGCTGCTGTTATCGGGAAAACCTTCCCGGCCGGATACTTCATGACAGTGAGTGTCGGCACATTTACCAAAGCTCTTCAGTTCGACGATTTAATCCACCAATATCTGGCATTAGCCTGTTTTATTCCGGCGCTGACATTACTAAGTCTCGCTTTTCTTCGCAAACAGGACGTCTGAGCATGAAACAGCTGGACAATATTCTGCAACTCGGAATTAAAGAGCTGCGCAGCCTCTTCCATGACACTGTTTTACTCATTGCTGTCCTGTATTCATTCTCATTTGGTATCTACAGCGCAGCTACCGGCATTTCCCATGAACTGCATAATGCTTCAATTGCCATTGTCAATGAAGATCATTCACCTCTTTCCGGGCGTATCATCGATGCCTTCATGCCTCCTTATTTTCGCACTCCCAAGATAATCTCCATCGGAGAAGTTGATGCAGCCATGGATTCCGGCTTATATACTTTTGTCATAGATATACCGCCTGAATTCGAAAAAAACGTTATGGCAGGTAAACAACCAGCTATTCAGGTCAATGTTGATGCCACGGCAGTTAGCCAGGCAGGTATCGGTGACGGCTATATCCAGAATATCATCAGTGGTGAAATAAGGGAATTCATGCAGGGCTACAGAAATTCTCCATCTTTACCTGTTGAACTTCTTATGCGTGTCAAATTCAATCCCAATCTCACCAC
>QKJV01000376.1 GCA_003249165.1 Desulfobulbaceae bacterium
CGTCGAGGAAATCTACAAGCCCTCGCAGGCAACCCTCCCCCACGAGGGAGGCATCATTCCAGATGGAAACATAACGCCCGGTTGATTCAGCCAAAGCTCGATTGATGGAGGTGTTTACCATGGAGGCAGGAAGCTGGGTCAGAATGTGCAGCTCAGGAAATTCCTCCGTCAGCGAGGAAAAATCGTGCCGCTCCATAGGGCAGATAAGAAAACATTCCACGGCGACCGGTTCTGACGTATCGTAGACGCTCCGGAGAAATCGGCGGGAAAACTCAGGCGGACCGAATCCTGTCACACAGACAGTCAAATCTGGCTTCGGATCCGTCACCCTTTGTTACTCCACTGATCCCCCCGCCGCTGAAGGGAAGAGATCGAGATCGGTGTGTGGCAGGAAGAGGGAGGCGACATAATGATCCATAAATCGGGGATTTTCACTGAGCTCCATATTGGTGATCAGGCTACTCACCTCAGTGTGCTGCAGAAAGCGATTGCAGTCAAGCAGGCTGATCTGCGCGCCTAATAGGGAACCATTGCCGAGATAAAAAAATTTGTTCCGATCAAGATCGGGGAGCAACCCGATGCGGATTGCTTTTTCCAGATCAAGATATGCACCAAAATTGCCGGCAATAATAATCCGCTCAAGATCCATAAAGCTCATCTCGACTGACTCGATCAGGGTCTGATAACCTGCATACATGGCCCCCTTGGCCCGGATCAGATTCTCAATATCGACCTCGGAAATAACGATATCCTCGTTGACCAGTGAGTCTTCCGCCCAAACGAGTACATATTCAAAACCGTCCCGCCCCTCCCGTATACGTTGATGGGATACGGACCGGTCGAATTTACCCTGGCGGTCAATCACCCTCGCCTCCAACAGCTCAGCTACGATGCTGATCAGACCGGATCCACAGATTCCTCGGGCTTTACTCTGACCAATGGTGATAATCATCGGCTCAAGGGTTTGCGGATGCAATTGAAAGTTCTCAATGGCACCGCTCACGGCCCGCATGCCGTAACGAATGCCACCGCCCTCAAAGGCCGGTCCGGCGGAACAGGCAGCGCAAAGCATCCACTCCCGGTTGCCGACGACAATCTCGCCGTTAGTGCCGATATCGATATACAACGTCAACTTGTCACTTTCATGCATCCGACAGGCATGCACACCTGAGACAATATCACCGCCCACGTAACTGGCAACGGCAGGATAGAGAAAAAGACGCACGGCGGGATGCGCCATGATACCGATAGAAGACGCAACAGTGAGGGGAAAACGGCCGCAGACCGGTACATAAGGGGCTTCCCGGAGAAATTTCGGATTGATGCCGAGCAGCAGGTGTGACATCACCGTATTGCCCGCAGCCACGATATAACTTATATCAGCGGGGCTGATCAGGGTATCCCGGCAGACGGAGTCGATAATATCATTAATGGTATATACTGCCCGTTTACGTAGAACACGCAGGCCATCGGGCCGTTGGGCATAAATAATGCGGGCGATGACATCCTCGCCATAGGCGATCTGACCATTATAGGTGGAGGCTTCGGCTACCGTCTCACCTGTGTTGAGGTCAATCAGCAAGCCGCTTACCGTCGTAGTCCCGAGGTCAATGGCCAGGCCAAAGAGCTGATCCGTGGTATCGCCAGGTTCAATGGCGATAATTCGCTCCGGCTCATGCTCCATCTGCCCGCGCAGCAGGAGGACAGTCACCTGCCAGTCGGCTTCACGGAGGATAAAGGGCAGTTCCTGCAAAAGTTCCGGATGATCGTACAACGGCTCCTGTCCCTGATTGCTATCCCTCGTGAGCGCCAGGAGGAGGCGCTGCATATCCGGCATATTGTCGGCCGAGGATGGAGGGTCAAGCCTGATAAAGTGTTTACGCACCGGCGGCTTCAGGCCCCAGCCACCAATGATCTCCGCCAAAGTTCGGACGGCAATGGTACGGGTTGTTTTCGGTTTGCGCGGCAGAGGCCGGCCTGCACTATCGACTTCCGTTGGGACTTCAACCACGAGGTCAGAAATAACGGATGTCCGGCAGGCAAGTCTGATGCCGGCTGTATAGTCTTCCTCTTTCAGCAGTCCTCTTTCCGAAAAGGCTTCTCCTTCCCTGATTGCCACCCGGCACTTGCCGCATACCCCCTCACCGCCGCAGAAGGCATGAATGTAAACGCCGGCGGCGGCGGCGGCTGTCAGCAGATTTTCACCGGAATCAACTGCTATTGTTACTTTATCAGGCAGGAACGTTATCTTTTTTTCCATGTTTTCCTCTTTTTTAAGGAAGTTTACAACCTGTTCCTCACACAATATCAAGAAGTCCGAGCTTGTCAACAGACAACAAAATCAGTGTTGCAAAGTTGCTTTATCAGCCTGAAACCTCATGAAGACAAAGACCTGAGGTAAAACAGAATTCTCTTGTCATCCCGGAGAAGTCCCGTTACAATGAGGCACGTTATAATATTCAGGTATTTTCGAATGGTAACATCCACTATCTTCACTGATCATTAACAGTATTTCTGCTATTCATAATACGGAGGAAAAACATGGCTGACGAGAAAGTTATTCACGTAACCGACGGAACATTTGAGGAACAGATTCTAAAATCCGCAATCCCTGCTCTGGTGGACTTCTGGGCCCCCTGGTGCGGTCCATGCAAAGCTATTGGCCCAATGATCAATGAGCTAGCCGGCGAATATGAAGGAAAAATCAAAATCGCCAAAATGAACGTCGACGAAAATCCGGAAACTCCGGGGAAATACGGCATTCGTGCCATTCCTACTCTCATTTTCTTCAAAAACGGCAAAATCGCCGATCAGATCACCGGCGCAGTAGGTAAAACCCAGCTTATGGCCATGCTTGATAAGTAATGCCGGAAGCCGATTATCAACTGATAATCGTGGGCGGCGGCCCGGCAGGGCTCACTGCCGGACTCTATGCCGCCAGGGCCAAGCTCAATGTCGTGCTGCTCGAAAAAGGGACGACTGGTGGTCAGGTGATGAGTACCGACTGGGTTGATAATTATCCCGGTTTCCCGGAAGGAATATCAGGTTTTGAACTGGCGGAAAAATTCGCGGCCCAAGCCAGGCGATTTGAGTTGCCTATCAAACTGGAAGAAGTTCAGTCCATGGACTTGGCCGGCCCGGTCAAAAAGCTTTTTCTTGCCAGCGGGAAAACTCTGACAAGCCTGACCGTCATTCTGGCAACCGGAGCGCGGCCTAATCCGCTGGGTATTCCCGGCGAAAAAGAATTTACCGGCAAAGGAGTATCCTACTGCGCGACATGCGATGGTCCTTTTTACCGCGGGCTGGAAATAGCCGTTGTCGGCGGTGGCGATACCGCCGTTCAGGAGGCAGTTCATCTCACCAAATTCGCCACGAAAGTTTACGTCATCCATCGACGGGATCAACTGCGGGCAACCAAGGTTATTCAAGAAAGAGCCTTTGCCAACGATAAAATCGAATTCATCTGGAACACGGTGGTAACTGAAATTTTCGGTGGCAGTGACGTCGAGGGAATCCGGCTGAAAAATGTTAAAAGTGAGGAAGAAACAATCCTTGCTGTCAAAGGTTGTTTTGTACTGATCGGCATCCGCCCGAACATGGAGATGCTGCCACTCAATCAGCTCGATAATGACGACGGATTTATCAAAACCGACAAGGAAATGCAGACTTCGCAGCCGGGAGTTATGGCGGCAGGCGACATCTGCAGTAAGGAAATGAGACAGATCATCAACGCAGCTGGAGAGGGAGCCGTCGCCTGCATCTCCGTGGAAAGATATCTGAGCAATTTTAAATGAAAAAAAAGAGCGTGGGCCACAGAGCGACAACAGCAGCAGTCTCTGAGCGCCCTTTCTGCTTTTAAATACAGGCCGATGCCAATGAATTCTCTTGTAACGAACTCCTCAGCACAGAACCTTTTCGGCAAATTTGCCGTATTTTACCTATGCGCCGCACTGCTTTTCCTGCCTGGCTGCTCGGTATTCAAAGACTTTAAATCCATGTTTACAGATGATTCCAGCGAAATTCAGGCGGGTCCGGAAGCGCTGGCCATGGAGGGACTTGACGATTTCGGCCATGGGAACTATTCCAGTGCGTTAAAAGTATTCCGGGAAATCCAGGAACGTTTTCCTTTCAGCAGTTACAGCCTCATGGCCGAACTGAAAGCAGCAGACTGCCATTACTATCTCGGTCATTTCAGCGACGCAATCAGCGCATACGAAGATTTTGCCAAAAACCATCCGACAAATGAGGCCATGCCCTATATTTACTTCCAGATCGGCATGTGTCACTACAGCAAAATGGACACGATCGATCGGGATCCGGGTAGCGCCTATGATGCAGAGGCAGCTTTCAGCAAGCTTCTTCGCCTTTACCCGAACTCACCTTACACCGAAGAGGCAAAGACAAAAATCAAGGATGCTCGAGATTTCCTGGCCGGCCATGAAATGTATGTGGCCAAATTTTACATGAAAACAGAAAAGAGAGAACAGAGTATGGCCAGGCTCCAATACCTGCTTGATACCTACCCTGATAGCAGTGTTGCTCCGGAGGCACAACAATTACTGGCACTCCTTCAAGCAGGAGAAACTCCGAAAGGCAAATGGCGTGACTGGATACCGGAAATAGGTCTGCCTGACTGGTCTATTTTTGGTGATTTTGGCAAGATATCAACCACTCCAACGCAACAAGGGGAATAATCCGAATCAATTTTTTCTGCTGTTCCTCTTCCGCCATCTCTTGTCATAGCGTTCCTGCTCACTGTAGATGCAGCCGCAATAGGGCTGGCGGTAGAGGCCCATGGCAATAGCTCCGTCTATCCCTTCCTGCCACCCTTCCCGAAAATCACGATATAAAAAGGGAACACCAAATTTTTTACCCAAGGCTTCGCCCTGACAACGGATTAGTTCGTGGTTCTGATAGCGGCTATAAAGCAAAGTTGTTGTAAAGGCATCGGCACCGGTCTGTACGGCATATTCCGCGGTTGCCCTAAGCCGCATTTCGTAACAGATACCACAGCGTTCACTTTCATGAAAAACGATCTCGCGCAGAAATGACCGCAAACCGTATTCCCGGTGAATATCAAGCCGGAAATCAACCTGAACGGCAAAATCTTCCAGTGTCTGAATCCGCTGCCTGAACTCGCGGTACGGATGGATATTAGGGTTGAAAAAAAAACCGCGAACCTCAACCCCTTCCCGCCGCATGACACTCAAGGGATAAACGGTACACGGCCCGCAGCAGACATGGAGGAGAACTTTCACTGATTACGAACCTTGTAATCCTGCACGTCAATATTGTATTTGTGAATCTTATAGTTGATAATACGCAAACTTGTGTCAAGCAACTCAGCTGTTTTCGTCTGGTTGCCGTTCACCTTTTTCAATGCTTCAACAATGAGTTCCCTTTCACAATTCTCAACCGCGGCGGATAATGAGAGAGGGTTCCTTTCACTGGTGGTCTCGGCACTCTGTAATGTCGGCGGCAGATGATAACTTTTTATGGCATCCTCATCACAAATAAGCACGGCTCTCTCAATACAATTCTGCAGCTCACGGACATTACCAGGCCAATGATACTGCATGAGCAGGTCGATAGCCGGAGTTGAGATACGGGAAATATTCTTGTCGTTTTCCTCGCAGAACTTTTTCAGAAAATACTCAGCCAAAAGCAGAACATCGGTACGTCTTTCCCTGAGTGGCGGTAGATAAACAGGAAAAACATTGAGTCGGTAGTAGAAATCCTCGCGAAAATGGCCGCTCTCAACCGCCTTTTCAAGATCCTTGTGGGTCGCGGCAATCAAACGGACATTACACTTGATGGGGGTTACCCCGCCCAGACGCTGAAATTCCCGATCCTGTACAACATTCAACAGTTTGACCTGGACCGCGTGGCTGAGGTCACCGATTTCATCGAGGAATATGGTCCCTCCCTCCGCTTGCTCGAAACGGCCTTTTTTGGTCGTATTGGCACCAGTGAAAGCACCTTTTTCGTGACCGAAGAGTTCACTTTCCAACAGGGTTTCAGGCAGGGCCGAGCAATTCACAACGACGAAAGGCTTTTTTTCCCTTTTGCTGTTGTAATGAATTGCTTTGGCGACTAGCGTTTTGCCCGTCCCGGATTCCCCTCTCAGCAAAACCGTGGCATTCGAATCCGCCACCCGATACATCATCTCGAACACTTCCTGCATCCGACTGCTGTTGCTGACTATATTGCCGATCTGGTATTTCCCCCGCAACTCTTTCTTCAACAGGGTGTTCTCGCGCTCAAGTCTTTTCCGCTCCTCGTTAACCGCGAGTATACGGGTCACGGATTGGGCAATCAGGCTGGAAATTATAGTGAGAAAACGGAGATCTTTATCAAAATCGAGTCCTTCCTTGTATTCACGATCAATACTCAAGGCTCCGATCGATTGATGTCCGTGCTTGATGGGGACACAGATAAAGGAAACCATCTTCTGCTTGATATCCCCTCGTGAACGAGTTCTGTTCAAGAAAAGAGGTTCCTCACTAATTTGCGGAACAACGATTGGCGCTCCACTGGCGACAACACGGCCGGTTATCCCCTCACCAAGCAGATATTTCCCCCGTTTTCTGGCCTCGGCTGTCATTCCCTGTGCAACTTCAATTTCAAGTATGCCGGTTGCTGGGTTTATGATGCTGACCGTACCGTTCTGCATTCCCTTTTTTTGAGCAAGAATCTCCATTGCCTGCTGCAGGCATTCGCGGAGATCCATAGTTGAGGCTAGTACTCTCGTTATTTCGTAAAGAGTTGTTATTTCAGCTAACTCGTATTCTGCTGTTTTTTGATCCATTTTTCTTTATCTGCATGCTACAACCTGACACAATGCTTTTTTTAAGCTCCCGAGTCAGGTTGCCTCTCTTGAAAACACAAAAAAACTTATATTTTAAAAGGAATTCATCACGAAGTCAATCAAACAACAGGCCACCAATTTATTACTTTAAACGATTATTCCCCCTGTTTGCCGCGTAAAGTAAACGATAAGAAGGAAAAACACAATTTGATGTTGCGCAAAAAAAACGCCTGGATGTCATTTTGACACATTTTTTCAGTACCAAAAATGAACCAGGCAGCAACCTGCGGAAACAGAACAAGCAGAAATTATTTAATCATTTCAGAGGAAGGGAGGATAAGAGTCACATCTTTTCTATTCAGACTCAAAAATTTTGTTTTTGCAATCATTCTATCATCTGAAAGAAAAAAAATTGTGGCATCGGTAACTGGCAGGTAGTCCGAATTTGATTTGGTCATAAAATCCGTTAATCTTTCCTGAGGAAGCCTATGAACTGTTCCAACGATTTTCAAACTGACCGTTAAAATTACAACCTCAAATGATTCCTTGTCGATTTTTACATACATAAAAGGCTCCGGAATTAGACAAACCGTAAACAGCTAATCTATACTTCGTGACGGCCAGAAAAAACCACATTCAATATATTATTATCATTGCTATGGGCAAATAGCAAGATATGTCCCGACAAAATTATGAAGCGGGACAGCATCTATCACAATACCGTAAAATACTCCCGCAACACTTCTATCCACCTCCCGTATCCCTTTTCCGTCAAATGTACGCCATCTGCCTGGAAACAGATTTGCTCAGCCTCTCCAGCTGCGATAAATCCAGCATACACATCCAGATAATCCACTTTGGCATTTTCCGACAAGGAACGCAGTACGTCATTGAGCCGTTTGACAGCATCAGCAGCAAGCCATGGAAACTGAAAAGGCAACAGACTGCAGGCGCCGATATGCGCCGCGGGAAAAGCCTGGCGAAGCTTGAACAGCAGCTTCTCATAATCGCGCAAGAATGAATAATCTTCCATGGCAAGGTTGTTTGCTCCAATCATAATTATGATCATATCCATATCCCCGACTGCAGCTACCTCACTCGGAACACGCATGAGCAACTCGTTGACGGTCTCGCCTGCTCGCCCGCGGTTTAAAACCTGCACATTTCTGAAACATTTCTGCCAGTCAAAAAATTCAATAAGGGAATCACCCAGAAAGAGAATTCTTTTTTCTTTTTGCATTACCTTTTCCCCAATTTAGTCAGATCAAAACACATTTTTACGACATACTTCATAGTATACACAAAAAAAAGTATTCCATTTTCTCTGGCATATAATTTAAAAAAATTATTTATTTCAAATAGTTTTAAAAAAAATGAATGTAGATAATCATTACTATTTACTTTCTTTTACTTAATGTTTATTATATCTTTAACAAGGAAAATTTTTAGAAAAGCTAACATAAACCGTACACCGGCAACAAATCTCTAAAGAGGAGGCAAAAATGGGTTTATTTGAAAAAATAGGCTTCACAGCAGATGTTACACCGTCAATTGATTGGCAACTCATCCCGGCCGAAACCTTCGGTATATTTGAAAGCTGGGGAGGCCGGGAACGGATTAAAAGTGAGAAGGAAAGGTTTTATTATTTCTTCATTGATACGTGGGAGGAGCCGGCGATACTTTGCCTGATGGAGCGGGGTATCAAATTTGCCCGCGTTCTGGCCCGTATTGATGCGCCGCAGGAACTTATAGACAATGCAGTTAAGGCACAGGGACACACCAATGGCTTGGATAAAAGTTATGCCATAGACGAGCCATTAAAACAATGGCTGAAAGATAATGTCGTTAACACGGATGACGATTCCAAGGTCATACCCTTTATTGCCCAGGAAAAGATAGAAGATACGCATACGGGACTGCCAGGATCTGACACACAACTTCCTGCAGAACTTACCCGCGTAACACTGGACAGTAGCCCAAGGGATATGCAGGAAAAAGACATAGACGACATTATCAGGAAGGGCAACTATTTTGACAAGCAGTACAATCCTAAAGGAAAGTTTACCAATTATCTGGTGGATAATAACGACGGGCTGACCGTAACCGACAAAGTAACCGGTATCATGTGGCAGAGAGGTGGTTCAGACATAACCAGTATTCGTAAAATGCAGAATTACATAAAGAAGATGAACGAAGAACGATTTGCCGGTTATGATGACTGGCGCCTTCCTTCCGTTGAAGAGGCCCTATCCCTTATGGAACCTGAACAAAACGAAAAAGGGATTTATGTGCACAAATGTTTTTCCGCGGATCAACCATTTGTTTTTGTGTCCGGGAAACGAAATCCCGGCGGTTACTGGTTCTGCGATTACAAACAGGGAACTATTTACTGGGCCTCCGGCACGATTCCAGGAGGTTTCGGCAGACTATGCAGGAATGTTTAGTTCCGTTTTAGTTACGCAATAAAAGGAAAAGTGCGGAGTTGGCTGAAAATGGCAGATACTTTGCACTTTTCTTTTTTTCGTCACTTACTCGGCTGTCCGAGCAGCACATCAACCTGTCTGATCATATCCTCATTATTAAATGGCTTGTTTAAACTGGCATCGGCCCCAAGGGGTTTTGCCATCGGTAGATAATCAAACCCTTGTCTGTCGCCTCCGGACATAGCAATAATTTTAACCGAAGGAAATTCTCGCTTTACTTCAATGATCGTTTCCATTCCCTCCTTTTCCGGCATAAAAATATCCGTTATAACAAGATCAAATTTTTCCTTGGAGAGTATTTTCAGTCCCATAGCTCCATTATCAGCCGTAACAACAAGATGGCCTTTATTCCGTAATAATCGTTCGAGGAATTGTCGAATCGGCTCATCATCATCTATAACAAGAATTCTTGCCATCCCCAACACGCCTCACAAAAGCGAATTTATCCATTATTTCACCAGGAATTTGTGAAAGAAGAATACTTCTACAAAAAGATTATTTAATTCTTTCCCCTGTTAAAATATCTATAATACCTGTGTCCCGCTCATCGATTCCTGTTTTTTTCTTCACCGGCCGAGTGAGATCACTCGATACAGATGATAGAGAACTTGGTTTCCGTGTTGCAGTCAAATCAATAAACATGTCACCTTGAAGATCATCCTTTCGCCTGGTGTCTGGCAAGCAAGTTTCAACTTCCTGTTGAGGAGATGGAACTTCCGACGGCTCAACAAGCTTTCCTTCAAGTACCAGTTGTGAAAATGCCCCCAGAGCATCACTTACCATGCCCATCTTACTGGAAAGCTCCGGATCAACGCCAAAGAGAACACCACGGGCAATACTTATAATTTCAAGACAGGCAAAAACATCTTCAATACTGCGGAGATCATACACCTGCTCATTCTTGTTATCCAACCCCATCCGGTCACCCCAAAAATATCAACAAGAAATACGAAAAGACTCATAGTAAAATATACCTTATCCTAACATAATAATACAGACAATCGCGCTAATGCTGTTGATTTTTTTATAGGCTGATAAAAAAAATCTATTACAAATTTCTGTTTTGAATCATTTTAACGGCATCAAAAAATATTTACCCATAAGGAAATATCAACAAAGCAAAGATAGGAGCTTTTTATAAACCTCTGGATATCCTGACCTCGCTCGGATCTTTTTATAAAAATTAATCGCAACATTTCCGCCCGTTAAGTGTCTCTTCATAAAAAAAAGAACAAATAAGGAGAGGAAATGCCGACTGATGTACAACAACTGACAAAAGAAATAGCAACAGAAGCGCAGCTTCTTGAACGTATACGTAAGGAAATTGCTCGGGTCATTATCGGCCAGTCCAACCTGATTGAACGACTGCTAACCGCTCTGCTCTGTAACAACCATGTGCTTATCGAGGGTGTCCCCGGTCTTGCCAAAACCCTCACCGTCACAACGTTGGCAAAGGCTATTCAGGCATCGTTCCGTCGGATCCAGTTCACGCCGGACTTGTTGCCCGGTGACCTGATAGGCACCCTCATTTATAACCCGAAAACAGGCGACTTCAGCACCAGAAAAGGACCTATTTTCGCCAATCTTATCCTGGCCGACGAAATAAACCGTGCCCCGGCGAAAGTGCAGAGCGCTCTGCTTGAGGCGATGCAGGAAAGACAGATTACCATCGGCGATCAAACATTCCCGCTCGATGACCCTTTCATGGTGCTTGCCACCCAGAACCCGGTTGAACAGGAGGGCACCTATCCTTTGCCGGAAGCCCAGGTAGACCGGTTCATGTTCAAGCTGAAAGTCACCTATCCCTCTAAAAGCGAGGAGCAGCAGATCCTGAATCTGATGGCATCTTCCTCCGATCCTCCGCCTGTAACCCCGGTTATCCGCCCTGATGATATCAAACGACTGCGCGATAAAACCGATCGTATTTACATGGATACCAGGCTGGAAGAATATATAGTCAACTTGGTTGATGCAAGTCGTAACCCTGAAGCATACAAAATGATGATACGCCATTTCATCCAGTACGGCGCCTCCCCCAGGGCCAGCATCTTTCTTGCCCGTGCTGCC
>QKJV01000216.1 GCA_003249165.1 Desulfobulbaceae bacterium
TGAAAATCACAAACCCGAGCATGGCTGGAGAGCTGATGGCACAATCTCAGAAGGACGTGGACAGAGGCTGGAAATTCCTTGAAGGACGATTCAAATCGCTTGAGCCTGTTGCTGAAGAAAAAACAGAAAAATAATTTCAGTTAACAAGATTAAGCATAAATAAAAAAGCCAGCAGGGTTACACCTGTTGGCTTTTTTCGTGGATCCCCCTAATCCTCATTGCCCCTCTAGCACTCCTTCCACCCGCCACATCACCCTTTTTTCTCCTGAACTCAACCAGCCTCTCTACCTGTGAAATCCTTTTCTAACGCATATTCTGCAGCGTCTGGTTATCTGTTAACTTCATATCGGGTAAATTTGCCGGTCAAACAACATGATGCGAAATGGGATAAACCGTATCTTTCTTATCTGGTCACCGGGAATTTCATGATTACCTTATCATTAACAGATGACAATGATAATAAATCTTCACGACATGAGGAACTGTTATGAAAAATCTGATATTGCTGGTCTATGCGTTTGTTTTCTTCTTTTCCCTTCTGCTTTCATCGCGATTTGGGCTTGTCCATGCTGCCGAGCAAAATACTCCCGGATTAGCGAAGGCGACATTTGCGGGGGGATGTTTCTGGTGTATGGAAAAACCATTTGAGGCCTTGAAAGGGGTTAAAACCGTTGTCTCAGGATATACCGGCGGTACCACCAAAAATCCCGATTACCATAACTATGCAGCCGGTGGCCATGTGGAAGCAGTCGAAATAACATATGATCCCGCAGTTATCTCCTATGAACGGCTACTGGAAGTCTACTGGCGGCAAATCAACCCGACAGATCCCGATGGACAGTTTGTCGACCGTGGGCATGCCTATACTACTGCGATTTTTTACCATAACGAAGAACAGAAAGCTGCGGCTGAAAAGTCGAAACAAGCACTTACGGAAAGTGGAATATTCACAAAACCAATTGTCACCCCAATTCTGCCGGCGACAACATTTTACCCGGCCGAAGAGTATCATCAGGATTATTACCGGAAAAATCCCATACGTTATAAATTTTATAGATATGGTTCCGGACGTGATCAGTTTTTAGAGAAAATATGGGGTAATGAACATAATGATGACAAAGGAAACAAGTAATATGACGTTACAAACTTTAATGAAAACTATCCAGCATAACTGCACCATTTCCGATGCCAAAGACTGTGGGATTTATTCTATTTGCACACTGGTGCTAAAATTACGCAACCTCTATAAATGGGAGCAAGAAATGCCGCCATGGCAGGAACCGGAACCAACGGTGCTGCTAGACTGGATAGAGGCCAAAGAAAATTTCTGGGAGCCATTGGGAAAAGAATCGTTCCACTTCCTGCCATGCAACGGAAATAATCTCGATCCCTGGGACACGGAAAAAATCAACTGTGTACTTGGCGGAACTGATCTTGTCTACGGTTCAGGATATGGACGCGCCATGAAAGCCGTGTTCTTTCTGGCCAAAAAAATCAAAGAGGAGAGCGTTGAAGGATGTCCCGTTGTCATACTGGGACAGGAACAGGCAAGAGAACTAGCCAGCCCTTTTGCATCGTTGCAGAATGGAGTCATAACAATCCGCAGAGAACCGCTTCGTTTTTTCATATGGGATCATATTCAGGATATTCGTGCATCATGCCGGACTCCCATACATTATACGCTCAACGCATACGGAATGCTTGATGACGGGAAAATAAATCAACAGGCCTGTCGGGACAGCTTAGACTACATGGTTGATAGAGAAATTCCCATTTTCATTTATCATGAGGTGGGAGAAAAGATGCAGACAACCTTAGACAGCTTCACATTGAAGAAGATTGTCGCGAGTTTTCCGGAGTCAGCGGTAGAATTTGTCAGCCGCACGATAAAAGACATTCTGGCAGATACGCACCCTCTTGGAATGATAAATTTCATCATCCGAGAAAAAAGATCGGCTTCCCTTGGTCTGTACGTCGGTTTTCTTGACGGCTTGCGCAAACTGCTCTTTCCCGAAATCAGTGACGCATTTCAGCGTTTCGTACACAATGAGGACTGGCAATTGATAGAACAGGCACGCAAGCAGTGCAGGGCAAGAAACCTTCGCTTTGCGGAAAAAATTTGTGAAATCGTTCAGACGATAGATCAGATACCCTTGGAGAGCAGCCGGGAACGCTTTAATCGAGAGGTCATGGTCCCTTTGGGGCTGGATATCCCTGAAAAAGGGTAAAATAAAAAGCATTTTTAGTTGGCAGCATCCTGCAAAGAAACTCAACCGCTCACGGCCCTGACAAAATTACGGCAGCCGACATCCTGCCAGTCAGCAAACTCCATATCCAGATTGACATACCAGGCATCGCGGCCACCATGCAGATCACAACTCCAGAAACAAAGAGCTTCATGCTCCGAATCCGTACGGCAAGCCCGCAGGTCATCACTGAGCAAGGAAAAAAGCTCATTTACTGTGGGCAGCCGCCAGTTATTTCGTCCGGCGTGACACTTCTCGTTGAGCATATTCACATAGGATCTGCCCTCCTGCAGCGTCAGCCGATAGGTGCTGCTGGCCTCCTTCCAGACAAGGCTGGTTTCCGGGTCATGCATCATCCCATATTCTTCATTTACAAATTTCTTCCTACTCTTTGTATTTGCTGGCCGGAATTGTTTATCCAGACCAAAAAGCAATCGCGCCTTTTCTCCACAGATATTTTGCGGTTCACGACGCAGTGAAACAGCCATTCCATTCTCCGGTGCAGCGGAAATTGTATTTTCAATCGCACATGCACCCTGTAATCTGAGATGCAGATTGTTCAGGGCGATCAGCATTTCTTCAGCAGTTTGAAACCGTCCAGCTGGAGAGAGAGAAAGAGCCCGGGCAAAAAAATCATCCCATGCTGAATCATACAGCCGATTAACTCGACTGAGAGAAAAACTGCGCATACTTGGTAATTCTCCGGTAATCATCCGGTACAGAAGCACGCCGGCGCCGTAGAGATCAGCCCTGCCATCCACCTTATCCGGATTACG
>QKJV01000472.1 GCA_003249165.1 Desulfobulbaceae bacterium
GCATCTTGGTTGAAATAAGTCCCACCTATCGGTTTTGCGATTTTAAATCCTGAAACTAATGTGGGAGATTCCCGCATTTAAAACAGCGTCGCACGGATTAATTACCATGGCCCGGGGTAATTGGCCTGTGATAGGACATTTAAAGGTGGTGCTGCCAGTGCACGCCCTTGGGCCGCATTCTAAACCCGGCGTTTCACCGGGTTTGAATAATTTCGATAACCTTGCCACGGTCTATGTTGAAGATAGGCCGTTCAACCTCAGCGGCCACGGCCGGCACCAGAAAATAAAGTTTTCCATTCTTGCTTTTTGGAGCAGGGTAAGGTTAATCTCCAATCAAATTGATTTTCAGCCTCATAAATCATTCATTTTTTTGATTGATTATCCTGATTTTCGAAAAAGCCTTACAATATTACACTTGCTATTTATCACACCTTGATACATAATACGTTACATTTAGAATGTATAAATAAGACATAACATACTAAAACAACAGGGCTTAGCTGTTACATATCTAACAACAAACGCATGGAATTTTTAACACACAAATTTGGTAAGTTTTATTTTCTTCATGAATATGCAAACCATAAGGTTATTGATGCACTTCTAATAGAAGCCAGTGTCCGTCATGAAACAATTAATGACTTGCCTGTTCTACCGGATCTTGCATCTAAATTAGAACCGCATATTTTGTACAGCTCCATTGCAGGGACAGCCGCCATAGAAGACAATCCAATTCCTGCAGAGGGCGTTAAAGAGCTTGCAGAAAACAAAGATATTGAAGGATACACCCAAAAGCATAAACAGGAAATCACCAACCTGCTGAGTTGTTATGACATTTTATCTGATCTATCTAAAGATAGTTCGTCTATATCACTACGTATTTCAGAGGATTACATCCGGAAAATCCATACCGTAGTAACTGCAAAAGTCCCCCATGACCGTAACGTTCCTGGGCAATATAGAAACGGGGAGGTTCTTGTGGGCAATACAGCCCATGGCGGAGTTTATAAACCGCCTAAAAATCTTGAAGACATTAAAAACCTGATGGCAAAATATATCGAATGGCTCAACAGTGATGAGATCCTGCAATTGAATCCGTTCATCCGTGCAGCATTGGCACACTATCATTTTTCCCTGATCCACCCTTTCTGGGATGGAAACGGGAGAACTGCAAGGCTCATTGAAACAGCTATTTTAGAAGGGGCAAATATTAAATACGTCCCCAAAATGCTGGCTAATATCTATTATAAAAACGTAGACGAATATTATATTGCCTATTCAAAAACCTATAAGTTGAGAAAAAATAACGATGCCTCACCATTTCTTGAATTTGTTTTAAAATCGGTTACCACTGCATTAAAAGAGATTCAGGATGAGATAACATTCCATACGCGGCTGCTGATAATCCGTGATTTTTTCAGATATCAATTTGAAACGAAGGATTTAACAAAAAGGCAATATCAATTTTTATCCTTGTTGCCTAAGCACCCCGGGCCTTTCACATTGAAGGATTTGAAAACAAATCCGATTTATGCAACCCTTTACAGTGATGTCACAACCCAGACGGCCAGAAGGGATTTAAAGAAATTTGAGGCAAATAAGTATTTGGTGAAAAGCGGAGACAAATACATTTTCAATTACCGGCTTTTAGGATAATACATTAATAAACTCACTCCCGCTCCAGAGAAAAAGCCCCCGGCAGGATACCAGGGGCTTGAATGGATTATTTGTCTTTTGTCGGTGTCCGTTCGCCCAGGCCTTCAATATAACCGCTGTGCCAGCTCAGAACCTCCACGCTTTCCGGTGGCAGATCCGGTTGACCGCTCCGGCCGGCATCAAATCCAAGTTGCCAATGCTGCTTATTCATGCGTACTTTAGGCTTCTTCATACGCCGCCTCCTTCAATTTCTCCCGGTTACGCCGCCATTGTTCGTTGGCAATCTCTATCAGGTATTCAATCTCTCCTGCGGCATCCTCGATCATGTTGGAAACGCCTTCCAGGGTGCTTTTTTCAACAACATTAGGCCCACAAGGATAGGCCAATAGAAGGCTTGCAATGGCGTTAAGCTTTTCCAATGGGTGGCAGGCTTCGCCCAGGACATCAGGATGTATCAACAGGTCTTCCCTGGTAAAATCGGCTTTAATTTGCATTAGTGTCACCTCCATGTTCTTTTTTCCACTTCTCAATTTCTTCGGGGAATGCAAACCAAAATTTCCGGCCAGGGATCTTGAAAGCCGGCAGACCTTTACGTCGAACGAAAGGTCTTACATCTGAATAGTGAATACCTGCGGCTTTAGCAATTTCTCCAGCGCCCTCGATAATTGTCTTTGGTTCCTCTTTTTCAGGTGGTGGGTTAGGGCATGGCTGCCTATCCGGTTCCACTTCCCTTTTCCGGAAATCAAAGGGGATGATTTTGGCGTTTGGGATCTCAGCGTATAGATTTTCATATGCCTTTAATGTTATGGAAAACCCCTCAATGAATGCATTCTTAACGAATTCATAAGTGTGGTGCATCAGATAGGTTTTTACCGTTCTTGAATTCCCAAATGCATCTTTCCCTTTAAGTGTAAAATATGGCTTTGTTGAAGTGGGACATATTCCTCTGATTTCCAAAATCTCCTTTTTAAGAAATTCGATATTATCAAGAAGGCATTGCGCATCTTCCCGCCGATCAAAGATTTTTAGAGGAAGGTTTTTCCTGATGTTGTTTTTCTGTTCTTGGGTTAGGTTTGAACTCATTTGTACCTCCAAAACAAAAAGGGGGTTAGGTGTCTCAAGGCCTATGTAAGCCTTTGCAGCCGTTTCCGGTCCTGCCACCATACCCCAATGTATTTTGAATACTGCATACAAATTAATATACCGGATTTACGGCCCGGTTTCATAATCCGTCAGGAAATCTTGTGCAAGATCATCGAACACAACCTTGCTGAAATCAATCTCATGGTATTTCCCTTGTGCTATGTCCCTTCCTTTCTGGCCAGAATTTTTTCGACCTGTGCGGGTAGATTTTTGAAAATATAAGATAGTAGTAATATTCAGTGATGTCCGGTTAGGTTTTTGCATCGTACCTCCGGTGCAGATTTTTTTTATAAAAAACTTCATTTTTTTGTTGACAAATGTGCGCAAAAAATTCGGCGCGCCTTGAAAAAAAATTTTCAAGGAGAACCGACATGGCGCAAATTTCAATACCAAAACATAAAATCCAATCCCTGACTTTTGACAAGTTCAAGTCCCCTTTGGTAGAGTTGCACACACTTGCACCGGAACTACAATCAAGAGGAGACCGTCCATTAAAA
>QKJV01000491.1 GCA_003249165.1 Desulfobulbaceae bacterium
TATCAATTTTGCAAGTGAAGGGCCCGATAAATTTTTTCTCGAACAAGGAAAAGGGGAAATTACTCATTTCGTCCTTGACACTCAGGAAGCGAACTGGCTTACCATGCCCTCTGCCGAATTGAAGTTCGCTATGTTCAAACCGCAAAAAATGATAGTAAAAGATCTCTCTATAACTGCAGAGGATTCAGCAATTCTTCTTCAATGGGATGAATACAATCATTTCAATTGGAATTTTGCAAACGGCGGCGAAGGAACCTCAGAAAATAAAAAAGGGATGCACCTTTTTAATGCATCATTTGCGTCCGCCAAAACAACATTGCACATCAAAGATGCCTCTTTTCCAACCCCCCTGGATTTCACCCAACCAGGTGTGCTGATACAGGCTACCGGCCTTACAACAGAGGCAGACTCTCAAGGCAATATGCATGTCGAAACCAATGAAATCGGCGGCGGAAGTTTAGTGCTGTCCGGCCCCGTATCTTTCTCCCCCTTTTCGGCCAACCTTAGCTGCCACCTTAGCAATTATTCCGTAACTACCATCCCTACCCTGATTACGGATTGGCTCAATTTGTCCAAGTTGTCCGGAATGGTTGACGCCGAAGGAAGCTTGACCCTACCCCATTTGACCTATTCCGGCTCAATCAGTATTCGTGATTTCACAGCAGGCGAGGAGAATAGCAAGGATCAATTTGCGTTTGCCAAGGCTTATTCTGCGCTTGTCGATTTTTCGCTCAATCCATTCTTCCTCAATACACAGGAGATAGTCTGCGACCAGGCAAAATTGCAGATTACTCATCCTGCCGATGGGCCGTTAAATGTCGTTTCTTTCTTCAGCCGTTCGCGACCCGGCTTATCGAATTTCACAAATTCCGGGCAGATCACCATTCCACGAATCTCTCTCTCCAATGCGACGCTAGTATATACCGATGAGCGTTACCAACCTGTTTACTCATCACATTTCAATATAAACGGCACCATAGAAAATTTGGTCAACAAAAAAGATGAACGTTTACATCTTGATTTCTTGAGCATCCAGGAACAAAATTCCAGTGGGACATTTTCGGGTGATCTCGGTTTTTTTGATACTTCGCTTCTCGCTGATTTTGACATCTCTCTTTTCGATATGCCACTCAAAGAATTCTCTTCATATCTCCAACCGCTAATTGGCTATAAATTTGAAGCTGGCAATTTCAATCTCATTTCCAGATATCATCAGAGTGGAGAGACAATTAACTCTGACAACACAATTAAAGTCGCGGGTCTTAAGATTGGTGAACCTCAGGGGACATTACGTGGTCAACTGCCTTTAACGGTCGCCCTGCTCACTGATTCAGAAGGAAAATTTGAGTTACATGTCCCAATCGTGGCTATGCGAAGCGATTCCGGCTATAGTTTTGCAGGAGCAATTGCCCGTGCTTTACAAAAAATCATTTTAAAGACGTCTGTATCTCCACTTGCCCAGCTTGAGACTCATTTTCCAGAACTCACACAAGACCATGATCATATCTTTTTCAAACCTGGGAAAGCCGAATTGACACCTGAAAACAAAAAACTCATTACTGCTTATGCCCAAGTTCTCAGCCAAAGACCTTTACTTACCCTGAATATTAAAGGATATGCAGATTCAGTTCTTGATGAAAAAGCAATTGAGGCAGAAAAAAAAGAGATTGCCCGGCAAAAGGAAATGCTGGCTGAATTTCAGAAATCAACCAGACTGTCGGAAAAATACGGTCAAGAAGAAATCAACCCTCCAGAATTGCAACAGAACCGCAGTCGTTCTGCGCAACAACCAGAAGATCTTACTGTATCAAAAAATGAGCTGCTCAATCTCGCTTTAAAACGACAAAAGGCTGTAAAAGAGTTTCTCAGCAAATCGCTTGGGCTTTCTCCTTCGCTGGTTAACGAAGATTTCTCCGGTGCGATTGTTCCAGCTGGATCAGTTGGCAGAAAGGGGAATCGGATTGATCTCAGGTTCGGGACATTTTAATCTCAATGAAGGATTACCGATTTAGGATTTTTGCTTTGAAAAAAATAAATGGCTGTTAGATGCTTTCATGCCGTATTTGATGTTGAACAAAGTCACTAATCGTCTACTATGATCATTTATGCCACGATGCTCCTTTCTTAATTTTAGTGCGAGGCCAACCGAAGTTTTATGAGGTCAAATTTTTGTCGAAATCAATCGAGTTCTACTGGTTACGCTTCATCGAAAAACTATCGTAAAAATACCCATCAATCTTACGCTGATGTTTCAGTCAAAAAAGGAGCCCTTTAAAATTATGGCATTTACACGTAACGATGTCTATTTCAGTGATGTGGAAGGAAAACTTTTTCTGGCCAGGCAACTATTTGATGAGCACAGTACTGAACTTTCCATGCAACCAATTTTAAGCAGTCAACTTGCGAAACTCAAACTTGTATCCCAGGTTCTCCATGAGCAGATGGCGAGCATGTCTTTGTCAGTATTCTGTAAGGCCTGCGCTAAAAAAGCCGGGGGAGGCTGCTGTAGCGCCTATATGGCTAATGAAACTGATGCTTTTCTGTTACTGATTAACATGTTGCTCGGCGTTAGGGTCATGCCGCAACGAAATGATTCATTTGAGTGCTGCTATCTTGGTGACCATGGCTGCATTCTTTTCGTAAAACCGATTTTCTGCCTTAATTATAACTGTCATTCGATCTTACAGGGTAATGATCCAGTTGCCTTGAAGAATCTGGAAAAAATCTCATCCGCCGTTTTACTTCAGCAGATTGCTATTGAAAACATCCTTGATGCACATTTTTTCTCGAAAAAAAACCGCTGAAGTATCATGCTGCAAAATCACCGTCAACTTTCTTAATGTTGTTCTGCTTCACCACTTCTATCTTGCGCGGTACTAGTCCACTTGCCATAAAGGCAGTACACTGCTTTCTTTTTTCAAAAGGACAATCTGCTATATTCCAGCATGGAGTATATTGTAAAAGTTTTTTGATTGCCGCAATACTGATTCCATTTTCGTGAATCATTCCTCGCA
>QKJV01000314.1 GCA_003249165.1 Desulfobulbaceae bacterium
GCAGAATTGTCTTGCAGTAACGTCTCGAAAACAGGGAGATTATAAATAAGACTTTTACCGCTTGCCGTCGGCGTGGCGACAATCACATCCCTCTTTTTCCTGATAAGATCGATGGCCAAGGCCTGATGACTGTAAAGATTTTCTACGCCCTGCTCTTTCAGAGCTCGTTGCAGCAGATTCGGCAACGATACGGCAAGCCGCCCATAGCGAGCGTCCTCCCCAGCGATCTCCTCATGATGAACTACCTGTGGTCCGAAGCGAGAGGAACCCTTCAAAGAAGCAATATATTCAGCAACTGTACTTGGATGGCTCTGCATGCTACAATCATCTACACATTTAGCATTGAAAGGAAAAGAGAAAAAGGATAAATGAAAAAGTTTACAAACTACATTTTGCCCATCTAAGGCCTACGGACGAATATCTGCTGAAATAACACGTTTTTCTATCATGAACAAAAAAAACACTATCGCAATCATCGGTCCCAGAAGCTCCCATGCCTGGCAGGCGGCTGCCGGTTTCTGTCCAGGCAGCACAATCAAAACATACCATCATGATTCCGCCGCTGTCGACGCTTTCAGCCGCGGCGTGGCAGATCTGCTGCTGCTGCCGGTTTACAACACTCGGACAGGAGGTATTGTCCGCTCCTTTCAGATCATGCAGAAACAACCCGACTGCTACTGGATTGATAATATTGTCCTACCCATCCATCTTTCCCTCGGCTCACTGGAAAAAGAGGAAAAACTGAAAATTCTCATTGGCACCAAACACATACTGAGCCAATGCGAGGATCATTTTGCCCGAAATTACCCGGATATCGCACTACTCAGCGTTCCCGATCTGGAACTAGCCATTGCGGAAATTAGAGAAAAAAATCTACGGGATCGTGGCGTTATCGAGGCAGAACAGGTGCTGCTCGACCATGGGCTTGCAGTCAGGGAACGAGAGATCCTCCCCCACAACAAGACTCGTTTTGCTGTCCTGAGCCACCATCCTGCTGCCAGAACAGGCTATGACGCAACTTCCATTGTTACTGTTCCCTTAAAAGACCGAGTCGGTATCCTTTTTGACTTCCTCGGAGAATTTGCCCGCCGGGGCATCAATATCCTCGACCTGCGGACCGAGTCAGACGTCAAGACACAGAAGCTGCAATTTTATATTGAGGCGGAAGGACATCGGGATGACGCTGACATTACCGCCACCCTGGAAAACATTGAAAAGAAAATAATCCAGGAAGAGGATTCCGTCAAAATACTCGGCAGCTACCCCAGGGTGGACATGCGTGTCAAAAACATCAAGGCTTTTGGTTTTATCGGTACCGGCGATATGAGTAAATGGTTTGCCGACAAACTGGAGCATGAAGGATATAAAACCGTGCTCACAGGCCGGACAAGCTTCCTGCGACCGGAACAGATGATTCCCCAGGTCGATGTTGTAATGATCTGCGTCCCAATCAGTAAAACACCTGAAACCATAAAAAAATACGGTCCTTTACTACGAGATGGGCAAGCACTCATTCTTCTTGCCGGCGAGGCGGAAAAAACCCTTGATACAGCGATGGCACATACCAGTGAAGGTGTTGAGCTCATGTTGGTTCATAATCTCTGGGGCCCTGCAGCAATCACAATGAAAGACAAGAATGCCTCCGTAGTCAGAACCCCCCGCAGCGGGGCGTTCTGCGGAGAATTCGAGGCCTTTCTCTATAAACACGGTGCCGAAATTTGCCATGACACTCCCAGCGGCCACGATCTGCTCATGGGGGTCGGTCAAAAGCTGCCTACAACTGTTTCCGTTGCCTTGGCACAGGCATTGGCCGATCACAAAATCGATACAGATGAAATCGCCAGCCATTCCACCCTGACATCGCTTTATGGTATCCTGGCCATGGCCCGGATCCATAACCAAAATCCTCGTACCTACGCTGAAATCATGTCAACAGGGGGTGACGGCAGAAAAATCGTCAGAAGTTTCGCCGAAAACCTCCTCAGACTCATCGATTTATCGGAACAAAATGACATCGAACAACTATGCGCCATCATAGACGCAAACAGGCAATATCTGGCCGATGAGTTCCTTAAATCCTCCATGAGGCAATCCTTAGCCGTGGATGAGGTGCTCGGGAAAATGATCAAGCCATAAGACTGCCGGATGGACAGACATCCGATTCGCTGAGGTTACTATTCATGAATGACCTGTTGCAATACACCGCGCCCCCGGTTCTAGGGGCCTTTATCGGCTACATGACAAACTATGTGGCAATTAAAATGCTCTTCCGTCCCTTGCGGCCCTGGAAGATTTTCGGCCTCCGGCTGCCAATGACACCAGGAGTGATTCCAGCCAAACGGCACCAGCTTGCCGAAAATATCGGTGAAATGGTGGGAGAGCATCTGTTGACCAGCGATGACGTGAGCCGAGCGATCATCGGCAACCGTTTCCAAAAGGACCTGCATCAATTAATCAACACCCGTACTGCCGCCCTGTTCAACAAGGATTTGGGCACCATTATCACGGTAATTCCTGAACGCTTTCACCCCTATTTTCATGCAGGGATCAAAATCATCCGGCTCCGCTTCATCACCCACCTCCACGCCTACCTGGAAAGTGATGATTTCGCCGCAACAATCGACAAGGCGGTAACCGGTCAGATAAACGCCCTGATGGCGAAAGATTTCAGTGAAACCTTCCCGGTAAAAAACAGGGAATATTTTTACGCTTTCCTTGAAAAAACTGTCAATGATCTGCTGGCCAGCCCGGCCGTCAAAGAGTGGGTCGCAGCCCAGGTTCAGCAAAAAATCGACACCACACTCAGTGAAAAATCTTCCCTCCACGACATCATTCCGCCAGAGTTCTCCGATCTCATTCTTGGCCGGCTTGAAAAGGAAGCTCCCGGCCTGCTGAACAAATTCTCCGGCATGCTGCAGGAACCGTTGATGCAGGAAAAAATCACCGACACTATCTGCAATGCCATTGGCAATTTTACCCGCTCTCTCGGGCCTCTTGCCGCCATGATG
>QKJV01000263.1 GCA_003249165.1 Desulfobulbaceae bacterium
AGACGAGATTCCTTTTCCCGAAATGCTGCGATTTTTGCTCAATTACGTGAAGACCATCCACGTATTGCCATCGTTCCTGTTTCCCCGGATTTCGTCATCCCCTATTATACTACCACAAGAAAGACAGGCAGTTTTCTCGCACAATATATTCCGGTGGTTGCCGACCAAGCCACCACATGCGATAAAGAACGCATAAATGGAATGGTAATTCTCTGCATTGACAGAGAAAAAGGATCTCCGTGGACAGAATCAGAACTGAAAATCATAAACCTTACTTGCCGTAAACTCGCCAAAGATCTCCATTTGACTAATAAACTGAAAGAAACAAACCGTCAGATGAAGCCCGTGCATCAGATATGTACAGGTTTGCTAGAACTCAATCAGGTTCTTGATTTGCAGGGGGTTTTCGAGGCAACGATTAAGACTGTCAAACAACAGACATCGGCTGATTTTATCGCCATCAGCCTGCTTGAAGACGGGGAACACCGCATTGCTATTGCAAATGGCCCTAAATCCAAACAGTTCGAGGGGCTGACTTTCCCTGCTGATGATGGAATGGTCGGACAGGCTATCAAACTCAGGAAATGGCTGCCGTCTGATGAGAATCTTCAGGATAATTTTCCCGTTTTCAGTAACGAGATGCGTATGGCAGGGCTGGAATCTCTGCTCATTTTACCATTGCTGAAAGGTGACCTCGAAGCGATCGGGGCCCTCACCGCTGCTGGTCGCAAACCAAAGATGTTTCCTGCGGAGACTCGGGAAATTCTGGAAGTAATAGCCTGCCAGGTTGCAACCAAAATCGAATTGGCCCGAGCCCATGAAAAAATATGCCAAATGGCCATGACAGATGGCCTTACCGGATTGGGCAATCATCAAACTTTTCAACATGCATTCGATAACATGCTGAATCGAGCTCAACGGCATTCAGCCGCTTTGACCGTTGTACTCGCTGATCTTGATCATTTTAAAAAGATCAACGATACGTTTGGCCACCCCTTTGGCGATGCCGTTCTCCGGGAGATAGGAGGACTGTTTGCTGCAACTACCCGAAAAGTCGATCTTGCCGCCCGTTATGGCGGGGAGGAATTCGCTTTGCTGCTTGAAGACTCCGACAGCAAAGGTGCCCTTAAACAGATTGAAAGAGTTCGAGCCGCCATTCACGATCTTGCATTTCATCACAACGACAGCCCAATAACAATATCCATGTCTTTTGGTTTAGCCTCTTTTCCCCAGGACGGAGAGAGCAAAGACGATCTCATTAAAAAAGCGGACGAGGCACTTTATCATGCCAAGTCCAAAGGACGAAATTGCTGCATCAGCTGGGCAGATATTCAGCACAATACCTGACATCTGCAGCTTCTTTTTTCTCGCTGGTGTTCGGCGCACCTCTATGCTATTTTGAAAAATTCTTTATTGGTTATTAAGATATATTTGGAAACCCTCTTATGAGTTTCAAGGAGCACAACAGCATGACTAACGAACCCAATAAAATTATCTACTCCATGATCGGAGTGAGCAAATTCTACGATAAAAAACCTGTTTTAAAAAATATTAACCTTTCCTATTTTTATGGTGCCAAAATCGGCGTTCTCGGTCTAAACGGCTCAGGCAAAAGTTCCCTGCTGCGCATCCTGGCCGGGGTTGACCGCGAGTTTGAAGGACGCACCTCAATTTCTCCTGGCTTGACCGTCGGTTTGCTTGAGCAGGAACCACTACTCGATCCAAATAAGACTGTCAAAGAAGTTGTTGAAGAGGCAGTTCAAGCAACGGTCGACCTGCTTGCAGAGTTTAACCAAATTAACGAAAAATTTGCCGAACCCATGAGTGATGATGAGATGAACAATCTCATTGCGCGGCAGAGCGAAGTGCAGGAAAAACTTGATGCACAGGAAGCATGGGAGCTCGATTCAAAACTGGAAATGGCCATGGATGCCCTGCGCTGTCCGCCCAGTGATACCAAGGTAAATGTTCTTTCCGGTGGCGAAAAAAGACGTGTCGCTCTCTGTCGCCTGCTGTTGCAAAAACCCGATATCCTTCTGCTTGACGAACCGACAAATCATCTTGATGCCGAATCTGTCGCCTGGCTTGAACACCATCTGCAACGTTATGAGGGAACGGTTATTGCCGTAACCCACGACCGATATTTCCTCGATAATGTGGCCGGTTGGATTCTCGAACTTGATCGCGGCCAGGGAATTCCCTGGAAAGGGAATTACTCATCATGGCTTGACCAAAAGGCAAAACGACTGCAGAACGAAGAAAAACAGGAGACGGAACGTCAGAAAACTCTGCAGCGTGAGCTTGAGTGGATCAATATGAGTCCAAAAGGCAGACGGGCCAAAGCCAAGGCAAGAATTAAATCTTATGAAACTTTGCTCAGTCAGGAACGCGATAAGCAGACCAAGGATCTTGAAATCTATATCCCTCCTGGACCAAGATTGGGGAATCTTGTCATTGAGGCAGAAAAAGTCAGCAAGGCCTATGATGGGAAACTGCTGGTTGATGACATGAGCTTCTCCCTCCCTCCAGGTGGAATTGTTGGCGTCATAGGGCCGAACGGAGCGGGAAAAACCACCCTGTTCAAGATGATTACAGGCCAGGAAAAACCAGATTCAGGTAACATCCGGCTGGGTGATACCGTAAAGCTGGCTTACGTCGATCAGAGCAGGGAGGTACTCGACCCTGATAAGAGTATCTGGGAAGTCGTATCTGAAGGTATGGATGTCATTACACTTGGAAACAGGGAGGTTAATTCCAGAGCGTATGTGGCCCGGTTTAACTTTTCCGGAACCGATCAGCAGAAAAAAGTTGGTCAACTCTCGGGCGGTCAACGTAACAGAGTTCACCTGGCGAGAATTCTTAAAGAGGGAGCCAACGTCATTCTTCTGGATGAACCAACAAACGATCTCGATGTCAACACTCTCCGAGCACTCGAAGAGGCACTGGAAAACTTTGGTGGTTGCGCCGTTGTTATCAGCCATGACCGCTGGTTCCTGGACAGAATAGC
>QKJV01000349.1 GCA_003249165.1 Desulfobulbaceae bacterium
TGGCACGGCTACGGCTTCCGCGCGCGAACTTCTGGAGCTGATATCATGAGATTTCCGGTAAGTATGACGGCATTCGGTCGAGGAGAACAGGTTTCCGGCTCTATCGGCTGGATTGTTGAGATCAAATCGGTCAATCATCGTTTCAGCGACATACGCATTAAAATGCCAAGACACTATGCTGTTCTTGAGGAAAAAATAAAAAAAGAGATAATGCTCTTTTACAGCAGAGGGCATATCGAGGTAACCATAACCCAGACCCCGAATCTGGCAGAAACCAAAACATTAGGTGTCAACCTGCAGCTTGCCCGCCAGTATCGTGACTGCCTGCTTACCATCAAATCGGAGCTTGAACTGCCACCATCAGATGCGGAACTGGCGTTAGTAGCAAATTATCCCAATATTATAGTCGCCACGGAAGAAGCTGAAGACATGGAAGGGGTCTGGGCTGTTCTCCAACAGGCGCTGACCCAGTCGCTGGAGTTGACGAGAGATATGCGTGAGCGTGAGGGACTTATCCTGAAAAATGATTTGCTCGCCCGTCTCGATTTTCTTCATACAACCAAAAGGCAGATCGAAGAAAAAATTCCAGAACTGACCTTACAGAAACAGATGACTCTCCAGGAAAGAATAGCCAAGCTTGCCATGGAGGTGGATATTGATCAGTGCCGTATTGCACAGGAAATTGCCATCATTGCCGATAAAGCCGATGTAACGGAAGAACTGGTGCGCCTGTCAAGCCACATCAACCAGTTCCGGCATTTTCTCGAACAACAGGAACCCGTCGGCAGACGTCTTGACTTTCTTCTTCAGGAATTCCTGAGAGAAATTAATACAATGGCGTCTAAAATATCAGATGCTGGAATAGCGCATCAGGCTGTTGAACTCAAAAATGAACTGGAAAAAATGCGCGAACAGGTACAGAATCTGGAATAGGTAAAGATTGATCGATCAAACAATCAGTCTGATTCCGTCAATTTCCCAGGCTACTTCTTTAAATATTAATCTAATCTATTACTGTCAAAAGAAAATCATGGACCAACGAATGATCAATGTGGGCTTTGGTAATTCGGTAGTGGCTAGCCGGATCCTCGCTGTTGTCAAACCCAAATCTTCCCCGATAAAAAAGCTCAAGGAAGAAGCGAAGGAGCAAAAGAAACTGATTGATGTAACCGAAGGACGCAAAACACGTTCAATAATTATTCTGGACAGTAGCCACGTTATTCTTTCTGCTGTCCAACCTGAAACAATAACTCAACGATTCGTCCCCGCTAGCCATCAGGATCAGTCAATTCCCGAGGAGGATCCATTGTGAAAGGCAACCTTATTATTATCTCCGCACCATCTGGAACAGGGAAAACGACGCTTCTAAAAAAACTCTTTGCTGAATTGAAAGGGGTAACTTTTTCCATTTCTCATGCCACGCGAAATCCTCGGTCCGGGGAACAAAACGGGGTGGATTATTATTTCGTTGACCAAGAGACATTCAAAAAAATGCGCACCAATAACGAATTTCTTGAGTGGGCGAAAGTACATGGGAATTACTACGGGACAAGCAAAAAAGAAGTGAGCAGACATCTTGCCCAAGGGTTGGATGTCATCCTTGATATCGACGTTCAGGGAGCCCGACAGGTCCGGGAATCTTCCGGAGAAAAATATTTCTCGATCTTTATTGCCCCACCGTCATGGGAAGAACTGGAAAGACGCCTTACCGGCCGGGGAACTGACTCAGACGAGACAATCAAACTCCGTTTACAAAATTCCCGATTAGAGATAAAAGAGGCTCCTCTCTATGACTATATGATCGTCAACGATACCCTCGACCAGGCAACCAATATTCTGCGTTCGATTATCATTGCCCAGCGCAGTCGCAGCAGAAGAGACGCCGAAGGACTGCCACTGAGTCTGCCGCAACTCTAATTTGCAGCCAGATTAACCTTTATTTGGCCATAGCTGAATATCATTTTATTCGACCACTATTTCATGACATTTTTTTATGACTGACAGTAAACAGTTAAGTGAAGATCAACTTGTCTGGGGTATTCACCCTGTGCTTGAATTGCTCGAAGCCCGCCCCCGTTCTATCCATGAACTTCTCATTCAAAAAGGGAAAACCAGCAGAAAGCTCCAGGAGATTATTGATCTGGCCCGTAAACATCAGGTGAAGGTCAAGTTTACCACGCTGATAAGGACTCCCGGAAGTCGCCAGATGAACCATCAGGGTGTTGTAGCTCGGACAATGCCTCTTGAAACATTAAACGAACAAGATTTTCTGCAGTTAATAATGGCAAGCGGGACACCATTTGTTCTGGCTCTTGACTCCATTCAGGATCCCCATAATCTGGGTGCCATCATTCGCAGTGCTGCGGCAGCTGGAGTTACTGGTCTCATTCTGCCCAAGGACCGTTCTGCTCCTTTAACCGGTACGGTCGCAAAAATATCTGCCGGTGCCCTGACACATCTGCCAGTCTGTCAAAGCACCAATTTTGTCAGAATGCTGCAGAAACTCAAAGAGCAAGGAATATGGGTTTATGGAACGATCAAGGATGGAGGGACATCAATCTATCAGACAACATTTTCAGGCCCTCTCTGCCTGGTTATCGGTGGTGAAGAAAAAGGAATTCGACCTCTCGTCAAGGATCAATGTGATTTCAGAGTCACTATTCCCATGCAGCGTAAAATTGATTCACTGAATGCCTCGGTGGCGGCAGCGGTTGTTATTTTTGAAATAGTCAGACAAAAAGAGCTGTAAATAAAAGCTTTTTATAGCCAAACTCAATTACCAAACACCTGTTTCCCCCAACTCGCTGATAACGTTACACACTTTTTCCCCCGAAAGAGCAACAGGCTGGTGCGGAGGGAAAAACTCTGCGCCAGCCTGTTGGTTGCGAGGTGGGATGGATTGGGTCAGCGGTCAGAGTTCATTGGGCAGCTGGCGGAGCTGGGCCCGGGTAAAGACCGGGCCGTCCATGCAGACATAGCTGGTGCCGATATTGCACCGGCCGCAGA
>QKJV01000281.1 GCA_003249165.1 Desulfobulbaceae bacterium
AACATTGTATGTCCAGGTTACAGTTTCGTCAATCGGGATATATGGTCCTGTAGGCTGATCCGCATCCTCCCCATTCGTGTATTTTTCGATATCAATTGACGAGTTTGCTCCGAAGTAGTGGCTCGGATCCGTGTCGTTTACTTCTGTTTGTCCATCGAACCCTGTTGCTGTCCCGTTATTTGCATACTGTCCTGGTTCTGCATTTCCAGTTTCCTGATAAACCCACATTTCTCCCGGTTCGAGAATATTGTCCCCGTTTCCATTGTCTATAATGTTGTTTATCGGTCCCAGAATATCATCGGTCACGTTTATCTCTGTGAGATTCACGTTTCCTGTGTTCGTAACATTGTATGTCCAGGTTACAGTTTCGTCAATCGGGATATATGGTCCTGTAGGCTGATCCGCATCTTCCCCGTTAGTGTATTTTTCGATATCAATTGACGAGTTTGCTCCGAAGTAGTGGCTCGGATCAGTGTCGTTTACTTCTGTTTGTCCATAGAACCCTTTTGCGGTACCATTATTTGCATACTGTCCTGGTGCTGCAATTCCAGTTTCCTGATAAACCCACACTTCTCCCGGTTCCAGAATTTCGTCTCCATTGCCCTTGTCGACAATGTTGTTTATTGGTCCCAGAATATCATCGGTTATTGGTCCCAGAATATCATCGGTCACGTTTATTTCTGTGAGATTCACGTTTCCTGTGTTCGTGACATTGTATGTCCAGGTTACAGTTTCGTCAATCGGGATGTATGGTCCTGTAGGCTGATCCGCATCTTCCCCGTTAGTGTATTTTTCGATATCAATTGTCGATATCAATTGCCGGATTCCCCAACACATTCGTCGGCTGGTAGTAAGTATTGTTGTCAGGGTTGTCGTCGCTAGTGATAGCTTTCACTGAGACAAAATTAAGCAGGTCATACGGTATAATGGGTGGAGTTGCTGAACCTTCCTCAGGGTTTGTAGATGTGTCATTATTGGTCGGCGCTGTACTTTTGACCGTGGTGTTTATGGTGAGCGTCACATTTTGACCAGGACTCAATGCACCAATGGTGAAGTTTAGCATGTTCCCGTTAATTGTGTATGGGGCACCATTAGCTGAAACGAAAGTCGTGTTGGTGTCGAGCACATCAGTGGCATTTACCCCATTTGCAACGACGTCAAGAGCATTGTTTGTCACCACAAGAGTATAATTGAGATATTCACTCAGGTTCACAGGGTCAGGTTCGTCGTACTTTATCACAGAAATGTCGGCCTTTTCGGTGAAGAACGATCCTATCTGTAAAAGAGGAATTTTATTCGTTCCTACATTGATTTTGTCACCTTCAGATGTGCTTGCATTGATCATTCCTGATGCAACATTGTTTTTCACTCCTGAAGGGATTGTTTTATCGAGAACTACCCATACCTCGACAACCACTTTATCGTTGGCATCAAGCCCTGTTACTGTGAATGTCCCATGGATAGTGTCTATAAGTGGATCAGCGTCGTTTTGAATCCCACTCCATGAGAAAGCGCTTATATTCTCATCTCCATCAAGGTTGAGGTTGCCGTCATCACTTGTATCAACAAAAGCACCAATTACCCCATAGTTTTCATCATATCCAAAATCACCATTGTTTTCGGTTTCGGCATCCCAGTAATATGTGAAGTTGATTATTCCAGGGTCAGTAGCTGGTAAGGTTGATTTTGCCTCTATAAGATACTCATAGACAACAATTTGGCCAAGAGCTATATTTTTAGGAGCAAGTGAGGTTACCGAATCACCAGGGGCGTCACCATATTCTGCAAGATTAAGGGCATCAGGAGTTGTTCCATTACCTATTGGAGCGATGACGGTTCCTGGCAAAATATGCGGATAATCAACGGGATCTGCAGCTCGATGGGTTATCGAGAAATCTCCGCCATCAGCCTGTGCTACCGTAGGTGCCATGCTCATAAAAACGCTCATGCACAAGATTAATATCAGCATTGTTGAGGGTATGGACCTTATTCTAGGTCTACTGAACCTCAATTGTGTACTCTTCAATCTGTTCCTTAGTGTGGAACTGCACTTGTCTGGCATCACTGCCAGCAGTCCTGATATCTTCCCCACAAGGTTTTTTATATTCTTTCTCATTTCTTCACTTCCAGATTTTTCTTCCCACAAATTTGGATCTATATTTCGGAAGTGAATTCAAAAAAAATTAGAATTTATCCAGAGGATAACCTATCCAGACAAATACCAATTTTTAATCCCCCACTCCCGATGAAATATGTTTTGTAAATATTATTGATAACAAATGAATTTAGAAAGCTGGCTTTTTTAAGTGATAAAGCCCAAACTAAACATTCTGTAATTTCTCATCTATTTTCCCCTTCCCACGAACTCTTTAGGCGTCAGACTTATTGTATTTACTAGTACAATACTCCCAACAATATTTATTATTAGATACTCGGTGATATATAACTTGGGATCGAAAGTATTTAGCGAAATTTACACTGTTTTAAACGATTAAAATCCCTTTATTTTCTTTTTTAAGTATTTTTCGAGCTTTTTTTATTCCATCTTTTTTCTAATGTATTCTATTTTTGGTTTCTAATATTCTCAATTTAATTCACATTGTCTATATGGAAGAAAAATAATTTTTTTTCAAATGAAGTTTTCAGGTTTTAATTTTAAATTTTTTTGCAGTTTAGCAGTAATCTATGCTTTAAAAGACTGATAACCTGGGAAAAGAGCAAATTATTTGTCTAGATAATCGTTAATGTCTAAAATTGGAAAAGTTTAAGAGGAAGAAGTTTAGAACAGTAAAATCTTTAAATTATACCTTGAAGATCTAAAAATCTAAAAGGTCCACAAAACCCGAAAAAGAAAATAAAAAAAGAATAAAAAAGTAGAACTTCAGTTTTTACTGAAGTCCGTAGTGTTTTATGTTCCAGTCTGCAGCAGCCTGGATCTTTGCGATTTCTTCTTCGCCGCCTTCCATGGTGAAGAGGTGTTTGAACCGCTTCTGAGCGCGGAGATATTCCTCGACTGGTCTCGGGTCCTTGACTTTTCTGACCTGGGTTATCTCGCCGTTTTCCATTTCGTACATGGGCCAGAGGCAGGTCTCGACTGCGAGTTTTGCAAGTTCGATGGTCTTGGAGCCGTCGAAACCCCAGCCAGTTGGGCAGGGAGCGTGGGCGTGGATGTAGGTGGGGCCCACAATTTCGGTAGCTTTCTTGACTTTCCTCATCATGTCCCGCGGGAAGCCGATTGAGGTTGTGGCCACGTACGGGGAGCCGTGGGCTGCCATGATGGCGGGCATGTCTTTCTTGGGGCGCTGGTTTCCAAAGGAGACTTTGCCTGCGGGGCTTGTCGTTGTGGAAGCGTCGAAGGGGGTTCCGGAACTTCTCTGGATCCCTGTGTTCATGTAGGCTTCGTTGTCCACACAGACGTAGGTAATGTCGTGACCCCTTTCAAAAGCACCCGAAAGGGATCTGATCCCTATATCCATCGTTGAGCCGTCGCCGCCGACTCCGATAACTTTGGTATTTCCTTTCCTGCCGAGAGCTTTTAAGGCAGCCTCGACACCTGATGCCACTGCACCTCCGTTTTCAAAGAGGGAGTGGATCCAGGGGACCTGCCAGGCGGATTCCGGGAAGGGTGTGGTCATAACTTCCAGGCAGCCTGTAGGGTTAATCACTATAGTGTCC
>QKJV01000212.1 GCA_003249165.1 Desulfobulbaceae bacterium
AGACCGGTTTTGCTGTTCATGTGAAAAAGCTGAAACAACTCCACCTGGGGCATTTCGGCAAGTGCGCCACTCATTGCGCTGGCAGTTTCCTGCAGGCGGGCAGTATTACTTCTGGTGAGACGATCGGCAAGAAGCTGGAGGAAATAATTGGACAGGCGAGGGTTGGTGTTTGTTAATTCTTTCAATTTTTTCCCGTTGATATAGAGAACCTCTGTGGCATTGATGCATTTCGCAGTTGCACAGGCCGCTCTGGAGGTGAGTTGGCTCATTTCACCCAGGATTTCTCCTTTACTGAGAACGGCAATTTTTTGATTTCCATCAAGTACAACCACCTTCCCGGTTAAAATAATAACAACATTCCCGGTTTGTTCCCCCTTGCGGAGTATCTCTGAATCGGGTTGAAATTTTTTATAGGTAAAACTGGGGAGGATTTCTGCAAGGTTTTCTTTATCAAGAACCTTAAAAAGACTGATACTTGCCAACCCCTCAACCAAGTGTGGTGGCAGGCCGTACTGTCTGCAGAGAATTTCGGTAAGTGAGGTCGCTGTTTCATCTGTTCCGTTTTTTTCATTTACGCTCATTTTGAATTTGATCAACCCGGAACAGCCGGAACAGCTATACAGTTTTTCAGGATCATAGCCATTATTGACTCTGGGTAGAAGGGAAAACAGGAGTTCCGTCATTTCCCTGGCAAGGATAAGGCATACAGGTTTTTCCTTTGGAGGCTGCAGGGCTTTGTCCGTCAGCACCAGCCTGTCATCCAGTTCATAGAGAGGGCATCTTTTATTCTCCACAATTTTGAAGATTGACTTAAAGGAACTCATAATCTGATCTTATCTTGTTTTTTTGAGAGCAATGTCATGCTCTCATAGCCGGGATTTTGGAGGATTTGGTTAGGGCAGGAGTAGTTAGTTCTTGTTCTGGGCATTCTGTTTCGATATCCTTATATAATGAATTTCGCAATTTTGCTGTATAGACAATTGTCCTGCCGCTGCCCTCGCCGGTCAACTAAAAAAAAAATTAATCGAGTAATTATCCAGAATCATGACAGAAACAAATAGCAATAATGTTAATGAATTTGAAGACATACAAAAAAAATTTTCAGGATCACCCTATATTGAGATTGCATCAGTCAAGGGTTCCCCTCCTGATGGATACGAGATTGTCTATCGAGTGAAGGGCGTTAGCCGGCTTGATGGAAGCAGGGCGGTAATAGTCGATACACATCGTGTGAGTATATCTCTTCCTTTCGGTTATCCCCATTTCCCGCCGAATTGTAAACCTCTCAGCCCTGTTTTTCATCCGGACTTCGATCCTGATGCTATATGTATCGGCGAATTCTGGAATTTTTCACATTCACTGGCTGATCTGATCGTTCATATCGGCAGATTGATTACATTTCAAGCTTACAGTGTCGAAGATGTTTTTAATCCTGAAGCGTTGGCCTGGGCGAAGGCAAATGGAGATTTGTTACCCCTAGATTCTGCTGATTTAAATTTACAGATCCCTGAGCCGATATCGGCAAGTGGAGATGGCCGTGACTCTGAGGATGGTTTTTTACCGTCCTCAGCGTTTCCCGAGGGACAACCACAGGATGTCACGCCGCCAATAGAACCGGAAGAAAAAGAATTAAAGGCGGAATCGGCTGCTGAACAGAAAGGAGAAAAAAGGCGTGCCAAGCCGGAAAGCAGAAAAGCGTTAATGGCTGTAATTGCTGTGTGCGCTCTTTTTTTTGTCGCGGCTTGCCTGGTTGTTGTGTTTGACATCGTGAATTTTTCCGGGGCTGAGCGAAAGTGGTCTCAGGTGACTGACTTGGTTGATCAGAAAAAATTTACGGATGCCGATATGCAGGTCAAAGAAATACAGGATCTGTTAGCGAAGGTATTTATTCTTAAAAAAGAAGAAAAACTAGCCTTATTGCAAGAGATTAACGAACTTGTTGATTCGGAGGAATACCAGCAAGGAATACAGGGAAAAATCCTTGTAAACGGGATTTATATCCCGGCCCAGCAGCATTTCGATGTTCTGGATGTACTAGATATGCTTCGCTGGGCAGAGGAACTTGCCAAAGATGAGAACTGGAAGAAGGCTGGAGAATTGTATTCTCAGGCTGTAGAGAAAACTGAAGCACTCGGCGAATTTGCGCCAGTTTCTCTCTCTAAGGTAAAAGAGCTTGCCAGAAAAAATCTGGCGTATGAAAAAGTTGCCGAGGGGAATCTGTTGCGGTCTCAGCAGATGTGGGAAGAGGCTCGGGACAATTATATGGAAGCATTGAAAATTATTTCCGAGATGGATGGAGATGATGAGGCGGTAAAAATGATCGGCGAAATCCGGACTTCCATTGATGAAATGGCTTTTTATTTAGCTGTTGAGCGTGGCAACGGTTTTCTTGCTGACAAGAACTGGCTGCAAGGGTGGGAAAACTATGAGTCTGCACTGCAATTAACAGAAAAGCTTTCCGGAGATGCATCAGAGGATGCGAAAAGGCTCCAGGGCCAGCTTGCCATTGCTGGCTTTAATTCCTATTACGAAGAAGGATTAAAAGATTTTGCAGAGGGAAAATGGGATGGCGCCATTGTCAGCCTGAATAGAAGCAAAAAATTACTCGCAGCTGCCCAGGAGGCTGGGGCGGCTCGTAGCATCACCAAAAAAAGTATAACGGAGAAGATCGTTACTGCAACAATCAAATTGGCGGAAGTGGCTGTCGAGGCATGCTTGCGCGAAGAAAAATACATTGAGGCGATTAAACTGCTCAAACTTGAGATCGGCGCCATTGAGCGGAGCCGGGTCAGCACGGAGTCTGAATTTGCTTCGGCTGCACAATCAGCTGCAGCCAGAATAAAAAAGTATGAGTTTCTTCACGATATCCAACAGAAAATTGTCTATCTCAAAGGAAGTTACGAGACAATTTTCAGGCAATTTTTCCCTTCTATTGCTCATTCAAAGCTGTCTGATCCTGAGGCGACCTTTCTCTCGCGGGATGGGAATTTACTTCTTTTTAAATTGCAATGTCTGGAAGAGAATCATAGCCAGCAGTTTACCTTGGAGATGAATTATCAGTACGATATCCGTTCTGGACGCTGGACTCCCCAAAAAATAGGAGGAGGGCACTGACCATCGGAGAAAAAGGTTGTCCCCTCCTGAAAAGAAATATGGATGATGCTACATATAACTGATCTGCCGCTCAAGCAGATCATCAAGCCTTGCGAGATATTTCTCAATGGGCTGCTGACGCAACGACGCAAGCCCGACACGAAGATCCAGTGCCTGTACATCGTGAGACAGCGACGCTGAGCTGACAACTGTATCGGCTTCATCCAGCTGTTTCATTTTGATGAGCGCCTTGGCATAGTTGATTGCGGCCTCCGTACTGCTCTCCGCAATCGTCCGAAGAATTTCATGTGCTTTTTCTGGCCAATTGTTGGCTAGCAGGATACGGCCGGCGTGTTCCAGGGTCGATGGATCACCAGGTAACAGATCAACCAGTGGCTCAGCCCGATCCCGGAAACCAAGCCGCAGATAGAAGTTGACCAGACTCAGATAGTCGGTCATTTCCTGCATGAGTTTCTGCGGCAGTGAATCCCGCAAGACCAGATAGTAGAGGTTTTCATTCTGCTTGCGAACCCCTTCGAGATTGTTGAAACGATAAATATTCTGGGGAGCATTTTCCTGGAGATCATCCAGGCGATGCATTATTACTGGTTCCATAACCTGGTGGAGAAAGACCTGAAACAAAGCGGTTCGACCTGCAAGTTCGGTGTTTCCGTAATCGTTCGGGAAGGCTACAGAAAACTGGTTGACGCGGCCTGCTTTCATTCCCAGCAAACCCTTTTCGAAATCCGGCAGGAGTGAGCCGGTGCCAAGGACTGCCGTCTGGTAATATGCCTCTGTTTCAGGAACGACCTGTCCATCGATAATTGCTTTACAATCGTAGATTACCTTACCTCCCTGGCTGGCAATTCCGCGCCGTTTGAAGCGATAACCAGTAAAAGGCCCGGCAATAAATTCGGCGGCCTCCGCGTTATCGGGGAATTTGTCTTGAAGTTGCATCATACAATGATGTGCTGCTGGAAATTCTTCAAGGAAGAGATATACTTTAGCCAGCATAATGAAGGTCTCAGGCCGGCAGGAAAGGGCTTCGAAATTTGAAGTGATAAATCCAGCAGTATCGAACAGGTTGGTTCCGGTTGCAATATTTTCCTGGAAATCTTCCCTGTTTAACCGCCATAGCATGCTCATGGTCCTGATTTCATTTTCTGTCATGGCGTCAGTTGCGAAGTCTCGGCATACGCTCAAATAGGACGGTTTCGTGACAGGCAGTGGAAGAATTCCGTGAGCTCTGTAGTCTTCCAAAATAGGGATACCGAAAAAAAGATGCAGTTGTTGCGAGATGGAGTTGCCAGTAATGGGTACCTTGACAGACTTGACAAAATCCAAGGTTTTCTGCGCCGCGGTAAAAGACTCACCCGGCAGACCGAACAGGGTGAAAAGTTCTACGTCAATTCCACTGTGTTTAACTTTTTTGATAGTTTCTGCAAGTTTTTCTGTGTCCAGACCTTTTTTTATTCTGGCCAGAACTTCCTGATCGGCCGATTCAAGTCCGAAGGCAAGAGTATGGGCGCCTGCGCGTTTGAGCAGATCGAGCAGTTCGTCGTCAATAAGATTATATCGGGTCTGGCACCAGAAAGTGATGTTTGGACATTCGGCGATTATCCTGTGGAGAAGCTCGATGAGTCGGTTACGGGAAAAGGCAAAATTCGGGTCGGCAAACCAGAAATCTTTTATCCCCTTGGCTTGCAGGTAGGTAATTTCGGCAATGACCCGGTCGATGGAATGAAACCGCATCTTTTTATTGCTTGCCTTCGGTGTATAACAGAAGGTACATGCCGAAGTGCATCCTCTGGAGGTCAGAAGAATAACGCGACTTTTGCCTGAAGTGTCGATAATTTCTTCCGTATATGGCGACGGCAGAGAATCAAGGTCTGCCACCAAATCTGCAGGAGGTGTATCAACAGCTGTTCCTTGTTTCAGGAAAGTGATGCCCGGAACTTGGGAGAGACTTTGTCGTTCATCAAGCGCTTGACCAATGGCCGGTAAAACTACCTCTCCTTCGCCTCGGCAAAGAATATCGATATCCTTCATTTGCAACAGTGCTTCACCAGGCATGAAAGTAACCTGGGGGCCACCTATGACAATAAGAGTTTCAGGCCGAAATTTTTTAATATACCGGGCCCATACAAGTACTTTGTTGATGTTTTCATCATAAACCGAAAAACCGATGACATCTGGTTTAGTGCTTTCAAGCCTCTCCCGCAGGACCCTTGGCGGAAGAGGGGTTCCCTTGTAATCACCGAGAATATTGCCCTCAAACCCTTTTTGACGAAGCGTGGCGAGAACGTAACCCTGCGAAATGGGAATGGTATCTGGAGAGTCGATTGTCGCCCATTCGTTGACATGAATAAAAAGAAATTTGGTGTTGCAAGTTTGGTTGTTTTGATTCATAACCGTAACTTCTCCTGCTGCATCATAGCGTTATACGCTTTTTTTTATTGTATTGTATTGTTTCCTTTCGCTCTTGCGGAGCAGCGTGTTGAGTTGGAAATAACCCACCGGAAATGACAGTGTTTTGCTGAGCAAAAACATACAGGTGAAATTTTCAAGAAAATTTGGGCCTGTTTACACTAAGCTCTGGCGTGGGTTTCCGGCAAAAAAGCACTGACCATCCGGAAGACATCAATTTGTCAGGTATTTTTCTTCCTGCAAAAGTTGTTATGCCGGACAATCATAATCCACAGGTACATTATCTTGAGAGTTGTCTGTTGTCAATCTTCCTTCTCCCGCATTTCCTGCTGCTCTATGGTTGCAAAATATACCTGTAATGCAGTATTATGAATTAACTTTGTAATTAATAATTATGATGGTACCTTCTGGTTGACAAAAAAGCTGGAAGAGCAGATAAATCAAAGTAATTCTAGAATGATAGATACCTGATCAATCATGAAAAATTCCATTTTTTGTGTATGACACAATACAAACCTCTGACCATAGTCAGTCATTCACAATGCCTGGATCATGACACAGGAGGACCAGAGCATCCTGAAAATCCTGAACGTTTGCGGATTATAAACAGACAGCTCAAGGCAAGTCCTCTTTTCCCTTATATTACCGAGAAAATCGCAAAAAGAGCAAAGCGCGAGGATATTCTCGTCTATCACAGCGAATCCTATCTGTTTCGCTTGGAAGAAACGGCCCTGAGAGGGCAAACTTATATTGATCACCCGGATAATCAGATCTGCTTCGAATCGTATGAAGCGATTCTTCTGTCCTCCGGCGGCTGCATGACGGCCGTTGATTTGCTTGAGGAGGAACAATGTGATCTTGTTTTCAGCTGTATTCGTCCACCCGGTCATCATGCCGAACGTGCCATGGCATTTGGCTTTTGTTTCGTCAATAATGCAGTTGTTGCAGCACGTTACTGGCAGAGACACTATGGAAGAAAAAAAATAGCCATAATCGATTGGGATGCTCATCATGGCAACGGCATTCAGGATGCCTTTGAAAATGATCCGGATGTCTTCTACATCAGTATCCACGAGCACCCAACTTTCAGTTTTCCCGGAACGGGATATGCCGAAGAAAAAGGCCTTGGGGAAGGTGTGGGAACTACCCTGAATGTTCCCTTGCCGCCGGGAGCCGATGATCAGATGTTTCTGCGCGCATTGAAAAAATTTGTTGAACCTGCTCTTGAATCATTCCAGCCAGAAAGAATAATCATTTCCGCCGGGTTTGATGGACATGTTTTAGATGATATGTCAGGATTGTCATACAGCACGGAATTATACGGTATAATCGGGGAAAAAATGGACTGTTTGGCTCAAAAATATTGCCAGGGAAAACTCCTGACAATACTTGAAGGCGGGTATCATCTTGAAGCTCTGGCTGCCAGTGTGGAAAGTTATCTTCTTGGCCTGACCAAGTGTAAATAAAGGAGTTAAATATGTATATAGCTCGTCATATGACCACTCCGGCTATAACTGTATTGCCGGACACTCTATTACCTGATGTCCGTGAAATAATGAATGCCCGCAGATTCAGGCATATCCCTGTCGTCGACGAGCAGCAGCGGTTGATAGGGATAATCACCGACCGGGATCTGCGTTCTGCTTATCCTTCATCCATTCTGCCCGAAGACAAGCGACGGGCAATTTTGGAAAGAGTTTCGGTCACTGAAGTCCAGTCGATTATGACCAAGAACATACTGTCCCTTGGGCCTCTTGCAACCCTTGACGACGCCCTGTATTTCCTCTCCAAGGAAAAAATCGGGATGTTACCGGTTGTCGATGATGAACAACACGTTATCGGGGTCTTCTCCGTCCAGGACCTGATGACAGCTTATAAAAAACTTTATGGTATAGGCGAGCGTGGTTCGGCCCTTATCGCAGTTGAAGACGATGGCAATCCAAAACCTCTGACCAGAATAGTCAGGTTGCTGGAGGAAAAAGATATTCGTTTTTCTCGTCTGACAAGGGTTCATGGTGAAGATGGTGATAAAGATATAATCTATCTCCGGGTACATACATTCAATATAAATAGTGTTCGCAAAATGTTGAAAGAAATCGGGATGAGCGCTGTAGCCCCTAATTTGCATAAAATTTTGCCGAATCTTCCTTCGTTATAAGGCGTGAGGTGTTTTATCCATAATTGTTATGTGATCATTTCGCCTTAATTTTAAAAAAGGTACGTACAGCATGAATGCAGGAAACGCCGTCTACGATCCTGACTGGCAGGATCGTTACAGTGATATGATTACCACCGCGAGAAAGGCTGTTTCGCATGTAAGGCATGGACAGAGAGTGTTTCTCGGCACCGGTTGCGGTGAGCCCGTACAACTGGTCAAAGCATTAACAGATCGTGCCGGTGAGTTAGCTGATGTGGAAATTATCCATCTGATAACCCAGGGAGATGCTCCATATGCCTGCAAACGGCTGGCAGACTGTTTCTCCGTTAACAGTTTTTTTATCGGCGCAAATGTGCGTGATCATATTCAGGAAGGACTGGGGCATTATACTCCAATTCTTTTGTCAGATATCCCGCAAATATTTAAATCGGGGAAGATTCCCCTGGATGTAGTCATGATTCAGGTCAGTCCTCCCGATATGCGGGGAAAGGTCAGCCTCGGCATTTCAGTCGATATCGTCAAAAGTGCGGCGGAAAACGGTTCGCTTGTTATTGCCCAGGTTAATCCCATGATGCCGAGGACAATGGGTGATTCGTTTCTTGATGTGTATGATCTGGATATCCTGGTGCCTATTACCGCGCCATTGATTGAAAGGGAGGCGAACCAATCGACCGAAGTTACCAGAAAGATAGGGGAATATATTGCCTCGTTGGTCGAAGACGGCTCAACACTTGAATTCGGGATTGGCACCATACCCCAGACCTTGATGGAATGCCTGAAGGATAAGCATGATCTGGGCATTCATACAGAGATGCTGAGTGATGGTATTATCGATCTGATTGAGTCCGGTGCGGTGACCGGCAGAAGAAAAAGTGCTGATGTGGGTAAAATAGTAGCCAGTTTCTGTATGGGTACTCGCAGGCTCTACGACTATATCGACAATAACCCGCTTTTCTGTTTCCGCCCCACTGAATATGTGAATGATTCCTTCGTGATAGGCAGACAGTATAAAATGGTGGCTGTCAATACCGCTCTTCAAATTGATCTTACCGGACAGGTATGTGCTGATTCGCTTGGTTCGAAATTCTACTCCGGCATCGGCGGACAGGTTGATTTCAATCGTGGCGCTGCACGTTCAAAAGGAGGCAAAGCCATAATTGCCATGCAATCAACCGCATTGGACGGGAAGGTTTCCCGCATAGTCCCCCGACTGACTCCGGGCGGCGGGGTAGTCACCTCCCGTGGAGAAGTTCATTACGTCGTAACGGAATATGGTATTGCCTATCTGCATGGGAAAAGCGTACAGGAACGCTGCCTGGGGCTTATAAGTATTGCACACCCTCATTTTCGTGAACTATTGCTGAAAGATGCCATTGATGCCAAATTCATCCGTCAGGAAATGTCCGACGTGGAAGGCCGTTTTATGGTAGCTACTCAGGACATGAAGACATCATTTTTGCTCGATAACGGGACCCAGATCAATTTTCGCCATGTACATCCCACTGACCTGCCCGCAATGCGCGATCTTCTTTATGCTCTGTCGCAGGAAACAGTCTATTATCGTTTCATGACCCGCTCCAAACGTTTTGCTCATAGTCAGATCCAGAATTTTGTCTATGTAGACCACCGCAAGGACGTGGCCATTGTTGCAACAGTTCCTGAAGCGAGCGGGGACATGATAATTGCTATTGGCCGTTATTATCTTGATGATCTGACCAATCGTGCCGAGGTTGCCTTTGTTGTGCTCGATCAGTGGCAGAATAAGGGGATAGGGACATTCCTTTTCAGGTACCTGGCTGAGGTGGCAAAACGTAGCGGAATAGCCGGATTTACTGCCGAAGTGTTGATTGATAATAAGAGAATGCAGGCAATATTCAATAATTCCAGCTTTAAAGTGGAAAGTCTGCGTGAAGATGATGTCTGCCGGTTTAAGATTGAATTTGCTTAAAATACTGGAGCATTAATTTAACAAGTCATTCTTGTCTGATTTTATCCTTTCTTTTTTTTCTGATTCTTTTTGCCACGATTTTTTCCCCTCACTTGCTTCAGTTTGCGAAAAATGAAATAACCCTAACATAAAACATTACGTTATGGCGGTAAGCTGGTGTGCCGAGTAGAGCAATGGAGAGAATGTCGCCGATTAAAACATTTATCATGCTCGCTTTGATGATTGGCGCTGTTGAGCAAGGGTTAATGTTTGCGCTTAATAACGGCATCGTTGAGCTGCATCCCAGTATCAAGGGGTTAGTCGATTCCTTTTTTCTGGTTCTGATTCTTTTCCCTTTTCTCTATTTTTTCGGGTATCTGCCTTTTATCAAAAATATGGAAAAACTTTCCTTGGAAAAGGAAAAGGTCGAGGAGGCACATGATCTCCTTCTTTCCGTTTTAGACGGAATCGACGCGGTTGTCTATCTGGCAGATATGCAAACCTATGAATTGCTTTTTACTAATAAATACGCCAGGGAAGTGTTTGGTAATATAACCGGCAAAGTTTGCTGGCAGACTCTACAGAGTGGACAGACAGGCCCATGCCTATTCTGTACTAATGATAGATTAGTCAATGCGGCCGGGGAACCACAAACCTACCGTTGGGAATTTCGTAACACGCTGAATGGTCATTGGTATGATATCAGGGATCGGGCTATTCGATGGATAGATGGCAAACTGGTCCGTATGGAAATAGCCATAGACATAACCAGCCGTAAGGAAACAGAGGAACATGTGAAACAACAGAATTTTTTCCTGCAGAATATGCTCGAATCCATGCCGTATCCATTTTACGTGGTTAATGCCGATTCGTTTCAGGTTGAACTATCGAACACCATTGCTCAATTCCAGGGAATCAGGATGGGGGAGAAATGTTACGCGGCAAACGACAACGCGAATATCCCATGTCATGAGGATGATGATAAATGCCCTTTGAATCTCGTCAGAAAAAAGAGAGAACCGATTATTATCGAACATGTTCGCAAGGATACAACTGGAAACGAGAAGCATCTTGAAATACATGGTTACCCTATTATAGATGAAAGCGGCAAGGTAACCCGGATGATTGAATATCAGATAGATATTACGGAAAGGAAAAAGGCGGAGGAAGCGTTACTGAAGATTTCCATTACAGACGAGATGACGGGGCTTTATAATCGGCGTGGTTTTCTGACTTTGGCGGAAAAGCAGATAAAAATTGCCCATCGCATGAAGGGTGAACTTTTTATTCTCTATGCAGACTGCGATAAGTTGAAATGGATCAACGACAACCTGGGACATAGATATGGTGATCAGCTTATAATGGAAACTGCCGAGGTGATGAAAACAACTTTTCGACAATCTGATATCATTGGCCGTCTTGGCGGTGATGAATTTGCTGTAGTCATGCTAGATGAAGCGGGCACGGAAAGTATTGATACCGTAAAGAAGAGGATGGCTGCTGCAATCAGGAAAAGAAATGAACTGCCGGGACGGAGTTATGTTCTTTCCGTCAGTTACGGGATTGTTCGTTATGATAAAATGAAACCCTGCAGCATGGAGCAGCTGATTTCCAAAGCAGATTA
>QKJV01000287.1 GCA_003249165.1 Desulfobulbaceae bacterium
GGAGATGTTGACAAGATCGCCAAACTGGTACCTGAAGAACTGAAGATGACCATTAAAAAGGCCATGGAACAGGAACCCAGGCTGAAAGATCTCTACCAGCGCGATGAACAAGTCAGACAGTTGATTGATATAGCCATGGTTCTGGAAGGTCTGCAACGGCACACCTCCATTCACGCCGCCGGAGTAGTCATATCTCCTCAGCCAATGGTTGAGTATCTGCCTGTATGTAAAGGCCCCAAAGGCGAGGTCCTTACGCAGTACGACATGAAGTACACAGAAATGACAGGGTTGATTAAATTCGATTTCCTCGGTCTAAAAACCCTTACTGTGATAGACAGAGCACTGAAACTGATTAATGAGGAAATGGGAAAGCCGCTTGAAATCGCGGCAATACCCATGGATGATCCGAAAACCTACGATCTCCTCTGTAAAGGAGACGCATTAGGGGTGTTCCAGCTCGAAAGTTCAGGGATGCGTCAGCTCCTCATGAAAATGAAACCAGAGGTCTTTACTGACCTTATCGCCCTTGTTGCGCTCTATCGACCAGGACCTCTTGAAAGCGGCATGGTCGACGATTTCGTCAATACCAAACATGGGAAAATGCTGCCAAGCTACCCCTTACCTCAACTTGAACCGATTCTGAGAGAAACTTACGGAGTAATCGTCTACCAGGAACAGGTAATGAAAATTGCCAACGTTCTGGCAGGTTATTCACTGGGTGATGCCGATAATCTCAGGCGGGCAATGGGTAAGAAAATCCCTTCTGTCATGGAAGAACAACGGGGAAAATTCATGAAAGGGGCGGGAAAAAACAACATACCCCAAGACAAGGCGCAATATATTTTTGACCTGATGGCAAAATTCGCAGGTTATGGATTCAATAAATCCCACAGTGCAGCATATGCTCTGATCTCTTACCAGACGGCATATCTCAAGGCTCATTATCCGGCCCAGTTCATGGCCGCCCTGCTTTCATGCGATGTCAATAATACCGATAAAGTCGTCAAATATATCAATGAATGCAAAGATCATCACATTGATGTTCTGCCACCGGACATAAATGAAAGCAATCAGGACTTCACCGTCATAAACGACAGAATACGTTTCGGTCTGGCTGCAGTGAAAAACGTAGGTGGTTCCGCGCTTGATTCCATCATGGAAGAAAGAAGAAAAGACGGACCATATAAGTCTTTAGGAGATTTCTGTTCCCGCATCGATTCACGTAAAGTTAACCGAAGAGTGATTGAAAGTTTGATAAAAGCAGGCGCGTTCGATTCACTTGGTGCCAGACGCTCCCAGCATTTTGCCGTTCTGGAACAGGCTCTCGAACAAGCTCAAGCCGCCCAGCGTGACAGGGAAAGCGGTCAACTCTCACTCTTTTCCATTATGCCCCAGGCGACAAAAGAAAAATCCACCAGCATTGCCCTGCCGGATATTCCCGAATGGAACAAAAAGGATAAACTTGCAGCAGAAAAAGAAACCGTTGGTTTTTATATTACCGGCCACCCTCTAGATGATTTCCGTGAAGAGCTCAAACAGGCAACTGACAGCGAAATAGCGGATCTGCATCAGCGTTCCGATGGTTCTTCCGTTAGAGTCGGTGGATTGATCAAAAGCAGAAAAGATATAAAAAACAAAAAAGGGGAACTGATGTCTTTCCTCACCCTGGAAGACACATCGAGCAGCGTCGAGGTCATTATTTTTTCCCAGACTTTTGCAGAATGTGTCCATATCATGCACGAAGATACACCCCTCGTCGTGCAGGGAATCTTACAGAAAGAGGAAGAAGGCGAGGCGAAAATAATTGCTGAAACGGTGGATCTCCTTGCCGATGCTTTAAAAAAATATACAGCGCTGACCAAAATCATGCTTTATTCCGACCGGGTTAATCGAAAGAAAATTGAGGAGTTGAAAAAGGCAATCCATCGACATCACGGGCCTTGTCCTGTATCACTTACTCTCCACTTTAAAAATAAAGGAGAAGCGGATGTCGATATCCCTGAAGATCTGACCATCAACCCGGATCGTGAATTCTCCAAGGAAGTAGATACCATTCTCGGCTATGCCGCGCTTCAATACATAAAAAAAATCCCGGAAGTAATGAGAAAAAATGGCAAACGAAGCATCACGCATGCTGGGGCTTAAGTAAAGCTTTTCAGGTTTTCAAACGTGAAAAAAACAACTAAACAAAGCAGTCTGCAAGCAATACAATGGTGCTGCCTTTTGGCCTGCACGATTATCATCGGGCAGATTGCAACGATCCTCTTAACAGGAAAGGCTTTTTGTCTCAACGAAGGATGCAGCATTGCTGAACAACTGACCACTGTCGCCCCAATATATCTCAATATTACTGGCCTCGTTTATTTCCTCGCTACTTTCATTCTCTGTCGCCTGCGCCTTCGCAAAGATTTTCTGCCAGATTTTGACTTGATTAAACTTCTTTTGTTATCCGGCATGGCCGTTGAGGGAGTTTTGTTAAGCTATCAGCTGTTCGTTATTCATACTGTCTGTTCATACTGCCTGATTATTCTCTCTTGCATTGTTTTACTTAATATTTTGTATGGTAAAGAGCAGATGGCTGTCGGAATCCCAATTTTTTTTGCTATACTTACCAGCTTTATTTTCCTTAATTTCGGCCCAACCCTTCTTACCTTGCAAAATCAGACTCTGAGTGCAGGAACGGCAGCTATCCGCAAGTGTGCCTTGCCTTCCAAGCAGCTTTATTTCTTTTTTTCCACTGATTGTGCTCACTGCAAGAATGTCCTTAAAGCTCTGGAAAACTGTAATAGCTGTGAGTTTCACTTCAATCCTGTAGATAAAATGCAATCTCTTGCCATTTCCGGCCTGGAATATTCACCTGATTACAATCCTGCGCTTAACCGTCTTCTTTTATCTCTGGTTGATATTCAGACTATTCCTGTCCTGCTCGTACGAAATCCGGATGGAATGACTTTTATCAGAGGGGAAGAAAACATTATCCATTTTATCAG
>QKJV01000205.1 GCA_003249165.1 Desulfobulbaceae bacterium
ATGGTGCGACCCTCGACACGGCCGGCCTCTAACAGGATCGGGTTCCGCCGGCCGTCGACGCTCCTTCTTTTACCAGTCTCCGGTCAGCCTTGCGAGGTTCAATCTCAAACCAGGTCATAGCGGGTTGGCAGTGCCGTCCCTCCAGGCACCCTGAGATTAACTTTTATACGCAGGGCAATACCGTTCGTCAAGCGGAAGCCGATTGGCGCGTTTTCCCGCTGTCTCGGGAGTTATTGTTTTATTGTCGAATCAAGGCGTCTTGCTTCCGGCAATCACTATGAGGCCCAGGCTGGGCGCACACAGGATCGCTTTAAGCGGTAAAAGCTTAGTCCCGGCCTGACACAACATACGATGGTATCTCGATCATATCTGACAGTGTATGGATTTACAGACATAATGTCTGACAGAGAACGGATCATCCCCACTCCTGTTAAGATAGATTGTAACAGCACGTTACAATAATTCTAAAACAAGGAGGTTAGCCATGGGGAATAATCTGCAGCCTAAATTTGTTGGAATGGATGTTCATCAAAAATCAATTTCTATCGCGATTGCCGATGAAGGTCCTGATGGAGAAGTCAGACTTTACGGGACGATCAAGAACACCGTTGAGGCCATCGACAAGGTAATAAGAAAGCTTGTGTCTACAGGTGCTGAACTGCATTTTGTCTATGAAGCTGGCCCTTGTGGTTTTGGGCTGTATCGTCACCTCACCGGCGATGGGTTTCACTGCATAGTCGCGGCACCGTCCATGGTTCCCAAGAAGAGTGGCGTGCGGATAAAAAATGATACCCGTGATGCACTCTCTCTTGCCAGGTTATTCAGAGCAGGAGAACTCAGCCCGATTTATGTGCCTGATACAGAAGATGAAGCGATGCGTGATTTGACCAGGGCGCGAAATGATGCCCGAATTGCTGCACGTAAAGCGAAGCAGCGTTTGCACAGTTTTCTATTACGCAATGAATTCATCTATAATGGCAAAAAGAAATGGGTAAAATCTCACTCTAATTGGCTGGTAAAGCTTAAAATGAAACATCCTGCCCAGCAGGTTGCTTTTCAAGAGTACGTCGATGCGGTCAACGAATGTACCGAAAGGATGGCTCGGCTTGACGAACAAATATTAAAAGCAGCTGATGAATGGCGCTGGGCTCCTACCATAAAAGCGCTCCAGGCTTTACGGGGAGTATCACTTCTTACCGCGGTGAATATGGTGGCAGAGATAGGAGATTTTAACCGTTTCCAAAACCCCAAGGAGTTGATGGCATACCTTGGCCTCGTTCCCTCGGAACACTCCAGTGGGGATCGGATTAGAAGAGGCGGCATTACCAAGACAGGTAATTCTCATGCCCGGAGAATATGCGTCGAAAGTGCGTGGTCATACCGTTATCAGGCCAGAATCACACAATTTCTACTCAAGCGTCATGAAGGTCTAGCAAAAGATATTTTGCAGATAGCCTGGAAGGCTCAACTACGATTATGCACTCGATACAGAAGGCTCAGAGGAAGAGGAAAAGCAACCCAGGTAGTTGTTGTAGCTATTGCGCGCGAACTGGTCGCCTTTATGTGGGCCATTGCCCGTCGTATCCCGGCTGTTGCATAAAAAATATCAAAAAAAGAAGGAGGTACGTAGAACGCTCACGATATCGTCTTCATGACATTGGCAGAGGCGCAGTCTCGGTATGGAGAATCCTCGTTCTTCCTGGTGAATGCACCTTTTAAACTTCAGATCACAGAGAGAGGCAGCTCCACGACGAAGCTTTGTCTGGCGGTAGCCAACCCGCGAATATCAGTCGCTCAACCGTCGTTAAAAGACTCCGCCTCTGCTCATGTCATGAAACGTTAAAAACCTGACGAAAACAGGAAATGGGGTGGTTTGCTCTACTTGACTATGTCAGACATATCAGGAACAATCTTCACTCTAACATCATCATTCTGAGTTGAGACTGGCAAATTACATCTTAATAAGCAGTATCCCTGGTTATCCTCCAATAAAATTCGATAATGTAAATATGTTGTCCCAGATCGGTGTCCTACTATCAATACAAAAATTTGAGACAGCATACTGATTCCTTCACAGGACCAGCTTTTCCTCTCAGGTTCTATAGTTACTCTATTTCGATGTAGTTTTGGAAAATCAGGCAATAACTCTGGAGTATCTTTCTAACGGTTTCTCCTATGCTGGGATATAGTGGAGTTATCGAATAAAAATGATCCATTTATCAACGCAAACATGGAAAATTAGATGAATTTCAAATTTTATAATCCAACCCGTCTATTTTGGGCACAGGAAGTCTAAGCCGTCTAGGTGAAGTGGTTTGAGAACAAGGCCTTAGCGCCTTGCAGGTGCTTCGGCCGGCATTGTAAGAAACGATCCAATAAGCGGGTAACCTATGAAAACGAATGAACTTATAAAGAATATCGAAAAAGGAGAACCGATTGTCGTTGGAACAGAAGCACATTCGCTCCTGGTTCAGTTTAGCAACGAAGCTTTGCGCTTAACAGCCAAGCTTAACGGGACATACCATGAGCCGGATGAAGTCCGCGCTTTATTCTCGCGCTTAACCGGCAAAGACATTGATGATTCTTTTTTTTGTTTCCCACCGTTCTATACGGACTGCGGTAAAAACATCACAATAGGAAAAAATGTCTTTTTCAATACCGGCTGCACCTTTCAGGATTGCGGTGGCATAACAATCGGCGACGGTTCGCAAATCGGTCAAAACGTTGTGTTGTGTACTCTCAATCACGGAATTGCTCCGGAAAAGAGACATACACTCTATCCAGCGCCTGTTGTCATTGGCAAAAACGTATGGATAGGAGCAAACGCGACAGTGTTACCAGGAGTAACGGTTGGTGATAATGCGATTATTGCAGCCAGTGCCGTTGTGACCAAAGATGTCCATCCCAATACTGTGGTTGCCGGAGTTCCTGCAAAAGTAATTAAATTCATTGAATAATTACTAGAATTTCTCCTCTCCTTAACCGACGAC
>QKJV01000102.1 GCA_003249165.1 Desulfobulbaceae bacterium
TCCCGGCATAGAGTGCATCGCTCATAAAGTCAGCTGACCAGACCTGATTGGGTTGCTGCGGAACCAACAGCGGCATCCTGACCCGCATGGGCAACCGCTTTCTGGCACGACGCTTCTGGTTCAGGCGCAATGCACAGTAAACGCGATAAACCCGCTTGTGATTCCAGCGATACTGGCGGCGTAGAACCTTAAAGCATTTCCAGAATCCCCAACGAGGATGTTTATCAATCACGGCATTGATGGCATGAATGACTTCGATATCGTGATCACGTCCTTGTGGTGTTTTGTAATAGGCCGCTCGAGAGAAACCGATGCACTGACATCCATGCTGCACAGAAAGTTGATGCTCGGCAATCAGGTAAGCAACGGCTTCACGCTTCTCCGGCGGCCTTAAATCTTTTTTTCAATAAGATCTTTGAAGGCCCAGTTTTCCAAAGCCATGTCGGCATACATTCGCTTGAGCCGTGAAAGTTCGTACTCCATTTCTTTAAAGCGTTTAAGATCCGAAGCCTGCATGCCGCCATACTTCGCTTTCCAGTTATAATAGGTGGCATCGGATATGCCGTGTTTGCGGCAGACATCTTTCACCAACATCCCGGCATCAGCTTCTTTGAGAAGAGCGATAATCTGTGTTTCAGTAAAACGTGACTTTTTCATTTGAGCCTCCTGGTTGCATTCTGCCAGAAAACTCTACTTTTGACATGTCTACTTTATAGGGAAGCTTACGATGATGTATTGAGTCCTGGCGGAATCATAGTAGTAGACGATTGTGATTCTTCAAATATACAGTTGGATTGGTTCAGATCAGGCATATAAGGAATTGCTGAAGGAAATAAATCTGCCTGCTCAGTTTATTTATGGAAAACTCGGAATTATAAAAAAATAGTAAACATTACAACCAGGAAACTCTATTTTAGAACGGTGTATTTGTATTTGAAGGGGGTGCTAACGCAGTCAAAGAAAATTTATAGGCCGGTTCAAAATGTAGAATTCAGATTGCTAAATTCTTTCCCTGTCGTAATAGGCTTGCATTTTTAAAGATATTGAGATGCCATAACTTGATGTTTCCTTATTTTTATATGCACAATTTCACCACTATCGCTTATTTTGATGTTGTAAAGCACTATTGAAATGGAGCCTGGCATAGATCAAAGTGGATGGAGGAATGACCCTGAAGTATTGGTTTCACTGCCCATCAGCATGGATTTTTACTGGGAAGGCCGAGGATATGCGGGCCTAATAGTAGAAAATTAAAAATGCAAGTCGGCTTCTGGAACGAATTTGGGGTGATGAATACCGCTCAAGATTGCAGAAAAAGTTCAAGGGGTGATTTTGAGACTCGACAGCGGCGATGACGAACAGCTCACCATATCGTTATCGAGGTAAAAAAATGACGCGGACACATGTGACTGCCGATCTTTAGTTATTCACCTGGTGGCTTCTCTGAGTTGCCCGGCGTATATTCCCTCTGGTTGATGCCAGTTTGAACTGCCGGCAATATCAGTAAAAATCGCATCCATGAGGCTGAATTGCATGCACAAAAGTTTGGAAATCGGACTCCTCCTTCATTTTGCTCGACCCGGCAACAAAAAATTGTTTTATACAATTTCTCTCATTTTGCTGTTTTCGCTCATTGACTTGCTGCAGAATGTGTCCTCAGCCGCAGCTGACCAAACGTCGATTCCCTCAACGGGGAATACGGCATTACAGGTCGGACTCACCGAACGTCTTGGAGATAAGATCCCTCTTGATCTTGTTTTCCGAGATGAAAAGGGTAAGCAGATTCGCCTCAGCAACCTGATCACCGGCCCGACGATAATCCTGCCAGTCTACTATAATTGCACCAATGTCTGTAATTTTCTCCAGGCAGGCATGGCAAGCGCCCTGTCCGGAGTGAAACGCAAACCGGGTGAAGAATACCGGATACTTTCCATAAGTTTCGATGAAACCGAAACCCCGGCATTGGCCTCCAGGTACAAAAAGATGTACCTGGAATCGATGAACACCCCATTTCCGGAGGATGGTTGGCGGTTCTTGACTGGCGATATTGCCAATATCCATCGTTTTACCGATGCCATCGGCTATCGCTTTCTAAGGCAGGGTGAAATGTTTGTCCATCCGGTGGCGAGCATGGTTGTCACAAAGGATGGCACCATTGTTCGCTATTTTTACAGTACAACCTTTTTGCCCAAAGATCTTACTCTCGCTTTATTGGAGGCACAGGATGGCAAGGTCGGTGCAACAATCCGCACGGTAGTCGGCTACTGCTTCAGTTTCGACCCCAAGGGCAAAACGTACGTCTTTAACCTGATGCGTGTCAGCGCGACGATAGTGATCCTCTGCGCAGGCACGTTCCTTCTTTTTCTCATCTTCAGTGGTCGCAAAACAAAATATCCACCGCAGAGAAATAAACCGTAATGACAAAACAATCTTCTTCTTTCCCTGCCAGCAGTTTCTGGCGAGATACCGGCAGGAGCGGCATCGGCGCCTGGATTTTTTCCACAGACCACAAACGGATCGGCCTTCTTTACTTCTATTCGGTCCTTTCCTTTTTTCTGGCCGGTATGGTGTTGGGCGGTTTGCTGCGCATTGAACTCATGGAGCCGGGGAGGACCATTGTCGGGCCTCAGACCTATAACGCTCTGTTCACTGTCCACGGGGTCATAATGATTTTTCTTTTCATTATTCCCGCGTTTCCCGGCGCCTTCGGTAATCTGGTCATGCCCATTCAGATCGGAGCCCGGGACGTAGCTTTTCCCCGCCTGAATCTTTTTTCCTGGTGGCTTTACATCATCGGCGCAATAATCATTATCACGGCTCTGTTTACCGGTAACGGACCACCTGATACCGGTTGGACTTTTTACGTTCCCTTCAGCGAGCGCACCGGCACCAATGTCTCGCTGGCGGTTTTCGGTGTTTTCATTGTCGGTTTTTCGTCAATCGCGACCGGGATCAACTTCGTAACCACCATCCACCGTTTACGGGCAGA
>QKJV01000417.1 GCA_003249165.1 Desulfobulbaceae bacterium
GAAAAAATGGAATGGACAGTGAAGGCCTGGCTCAGGGATCAAAAGGTCCAGCAATATAATACGCTCAATGATCGGTGGGCTGAAATTGATACTCTTTTTGCCCAAAATCCCTGGCAGGGAGAAGGTGCAGGAGGGCCACGCCAGCAAATGGCATTTATGGTCTGTTACAATATTGACGGTTTTCGCCGGTTTGCTGAAGAGAACAGACTTTTTGAGCAGTTTAAGCTTGAAAGCTCTCTCCGCAGGGTACTGGTTCATGATGATGAAGCCCTGCTGAAGTTCGGTTTTGAGTGGCTTAAGCATATACTGGTAGGGACCGGAAATCTCAGACGGAAATAATGGAATCAGTAAGAAAATAGTCGAGATTCGTTTGCAAATCCACGCCGCAAATGGTATAAAATCAAGTTTTTAAATTGATTTGGCCGCAGGCCTAACTTGAAGTTTGTATCTGGCTGAAAACCGGAAGCCGCTGCCGGCTTCCCAATACACACACCCTAAAGGCAAAAGAACCCCTTGGTCCCCTGTTCAGGGGCGGGGCAGAGGGTGGAGGAAAAACCAAAAATTCGGAGGAAAAAGTATGTCACAAATTACTATGAAACAGATGCTCGAAGCCGGGCTCCATTTCGGTCACCAGACGCGGCGCTGGAATCCAAAAATGAAACCGTATATTTTTGCACCGCGCAACGGAATTTATATTATTAATCTTGATAAAAGTATCAAATTGTTCAGGAAAGCCTACCAGTATATTGTCGACGAAACATCAAAGGGTGGTTACGTCCTCTTTGTAGGTACCAAACGCCAGGCTCAGGCCATTATTAAAGAGGAAGCCAGCCGCTGCGGCATGTATTATATCAATCATCGCTGGCTGGGTGGTACTCTGACCAACTTCCAGACTATCAAGAAAGGGGTTGAACGGCTAAAAAGCATCGAAGCAATGCAGGAGGATGGTTCCATTAACAGGTTTCCCAAGAAAGAAGTACTGCTGATGGAAAAGGAGCGTGTTAAGCTTGAGCGCAATATCGGCGGTATTAAGAATATGCGCAGCCTGCCAGCCGTTGTTTTTGTCATTGACCCCAATAAGGAGCAGATCGCTGTCAAGGAAGCAAACAAACTCAATATCCCCGTAGTTGCCCTGGCAGATACCAACTGCGATCCTGAGGGCATAACCCATATTATCCCCGGCAATGATGATGCGATCAGGGCAATCAAGCTGATCTCTTCAGCAATTGCAGATGCAGTGCTGGAAGGCCGTTCCCAGTTAAAGGAAAGGGATGCTGTTGTCGCGGATATGGTTGAACAGGCAATGGCAGAGGAAACAGAAGCAGTTTCCGAGGAAGTAGAAACCGGGGAAGACTTTGAAGACGAGGAATAGGCCTGAGTTTTTTACTTTCATGAGGATCAGTACCTGTTTCAACTGCTGCGGATCAGTGTAATTCCCTTTAAAGATTGAGCAAAGTAAGAAAAAACTTGTAACCGCCTTTTGCTGAAGAACTTTTATTCTGGCAAGGCAAACGGCTGCTGGAGGCTGTAAACCCTCTTCTAAAGGAGACTGCTGCAGATAGCAGTAAATCGTAAATAGAAAATTAATTTAAATTTTTAATATGTTACACGGGATGTAAGCAAAGGAGAAATATTGTGAAAATTACAAGTCAGATGGTTAAAGAACTTCGGGACAAAACCAATGCCGGAATGATGGACTGCAAAAAAGCACTCGGTGAAACCGATGGTGACATGGAAAAGGCGGTCGACCTTCTGCGTCAGAAGGGTCTGGCTGTTGCACAGAAGCGGGCCGGTCGTTCCACCAGTGAAGGTGTGGTTCAAACTTATATTCATGCCGGCAGCAAACTTGGGGTTATGGTTGAGGTCAACTGCGAAACCGACTTTGTCGCTAAAACGGATGATTTTCAGGACTTTGCCAAAGATATTGCCATGCATATAGCGGCCATGAACCCGGTTGCGGTTAAACGTGAGGATATTCCCGAACAACTGGTTGCCCGGGAAGCGGAGATTTATAAAAAGCAGGCCATGGATTCAGGCAAGCCTGAGAATATTGCCGAGAAAATGGTCAGTGGCAAGCTTGATAAATTTTTCTCTGAAGTCAGCCTGATGGAACAGAAATTTGTGAAAAATCCCGATCTGAGTATCCAGGATTTGCTAAATGACTTGATTGCAAAGATGGGAGAGAATATAACTGTGAAGAGATTTGTCCGTTTTCAGGTTGGTGCTGATGCCTGAAATCAGAGCAGAGTTTTTTTAGCATACTGCACATTATTTAAGGAAAAACAGATGACCCAAACACCATACAAGAGAGTACTGTTGAAGCTCAGCGGGGAAGCCCTTATGGGTGGTACCGAATTTGGGATTAGCACCGAAGTCCTGAACTATGTTGCAGGTGAAGTAAGAGAGTTGGTGGATCTGGAAATGGAGGTCGGGTTGGTCATAGGGGCGGGCAATATCTTCAGGGGTGTTGCCGGGGCTTCCAAAGGCATGGACAGAAGCACCGCGGATAACATGGGCATGCTGGCAACGGTCATTAACAGCCTGGCCATGCAGGATGCTCTCGAACGCAACAGTATAGTTACCAGGGTAATGTCTGCTTTTCCCATGCCAAGCGTATGTGAACCGTATATCCGCCGCAGGGCGATCCGTCATCTTGAGAAGGGTAGAGTGGTAGTTTTTGCCGCCGGGATCGGTACTCCTTATTTTACAACCGATACGGCGGCGGTCATCCGGGCTTTGGAAATTGAGGCTGATCTCATCTGCAAGGCAACCAGAGTGGATGGTGTTTATGATAAGGACCCGCTGACGCATCCGGATGCTGTGAAATATGAAACCCTGACCTACTCGGATATTTTGAAAAAAAGCCTCAGAGTCATGGATGCAGCTGCCATATCGTTAGCCCGCGACAATAATAAACCAATAATAGTTTTGAACATGAAGATTCCCGCAAATATCAAAAAGGCAATGTGCGGCGAACA
>QKJV01000270.1 GCA_003249165.1 Desulfobulbaceae bacterium
AGCGTCGACCACATTGCCGCAGTTGAACTGTATGGTCCAAAATAGCGCGCTTTGTCCTTTACTCTTCGCCTTGTCATCATCACCCTTGGCCAGGTTTCGTTCACGGTCACTTTGATCAACGGATAGTTTTTATCATCTCGCAGGATTACATTGTATTTTGGTCGATGTTTTTTTATAAGTGAGGACTCAAGAATAAGCGCTTCCTTTTCCGTGTGGGTGAGAATGGTTTCCACCCTCGCGATTTTGTCAATCATGACCCCGGTCTTTGAATGAGCAGCACCTTGAAAGCGGGCATAGGAAGCCAAGCGCTTACGCAGATCAAGGGCCTTTCCTACATAAATAATCTTACCGGCTCTGTTGATCATCAAGTAAACACCGGGAGCAGCGGGGATTGTTTTCAAAAAATCCGACGTTAAAATATGGTGTTCATCTTTCCGCGCTGACATTTTCTCGACAAACTCCCTCTTGCTCTTTTTTTTAGTTTAACCATCCGTATCATCCGTGTTTTACTGCCATCAAAAGACATCTCAAGAACAACAATCACTTTTTTCTCGCCTTCAACTCGCTATTTTAGTAAGTTTTACGATTCGTCAAGCATAAAAGATCCCTCCTCCGGCATGCAGAACCATTCTTTAGCCAACGAGGTATTTTTTGACTGACTGGCGGCAAGCGATACCATTCTTGTCTGAAAACAAAAAAGAAAAAATTTAATTTGTTGTTTTAATAACCATCAACTCAGGATATTACCATGAAGAAAATAGCAGTGCTCGCCGGTGACGGCATCGGCCCGGAGGTAATGAAAGAGGCAGTCAAAGTACTTGATGCCGCGCAAAAAAAATTCTCTTTCTCCCTTGAATACACATTTGAGGATGTCGGCGGCTGTGCCATCGACAATCATGGCGAGGCCCTGCCCCCGCACACACTGAAGACATGTGAACAAAGCGATGCTATTCTATTTGGTTCGGTAGGCGGTCCGAAATGGGAAAGTCTCCCCCCTGCCCAGCAACCGGAAAGGGCGGCCCTGCTGCCCCTGCGCAAACATTTTGATCTTTTCTGCAATTTCCGTCCTGCCCGAGTCTTCAAATCTCTTGTCGGAGCATGCCCGCTGAGGCCGGACATCGTCAAGGATGGTTTCGACATTCTCTGCGTGCGCGAGCTGACCAGCGGCATCTATTTCGGACAGCCGAAAGGCCGCGAGGGCAGCGGCCCGGATGAGAAGGCATGGGATACCCTGGTCTACACCCGGGCCGAAATTGAACGGATCACCCGCATGGCCTTTGATGCAGCCCGTATCCGCCGCAAAAAGGTAACATCGGTTGATAAAGCAAACGTATTAACGACCATGGTTCTCTGGCGTGAAGTGGTCAAGGAGATCGCCGCTGAATACCCGGACGTAACCCTGAACCATATCTATATTGACAACGCTACCATGCAGCTCGTGCGCGATCCCCACCAGTTTGATGTTCTGCTCTGCGACAATATGTTCGGCGATATTATCTCCGATGAGTCAGCGATGCTTACCGGTTCCATGGGACTACTCGCCTCGGCGAGCCTCAACAGGGATAAATTCGGTCTTTATGAACCGGCCGGTGGCTCGGCTCCGGATATTGCGGGAAAAGGCATTGCAAACCCGATTGCCCAGATTCTCTCCGGTGCCATGATGCTGCGTTACAGTTTCGGGCTGGATGAGGCGGCAAACGCTATTGACCAGGCAGTTGAGCAAACCCTCAATGCAGGCATCCAGACCCGCGATATTGCCGTTGATCCGAACAAAACCGTGGGCACTGCAGAGATGGGAGACGCCATCGTCAATAAGCTGCAGCAACAGTAAATGACCTTACCCGCAGTCAGTGTGGTATTAGTCGAACCGCAAGGGGCTCTTAATATCGGCTCCATCTGCCGTGTGATGATGAATTTTGGTTTTGCCGACCTGCGGCTGGTCAACCCCAAAGCGGATCTGCTCAGTAAACAGGCCCGCGACATGGCGGTCCACGCCAAAATGTTACTCAGAAAGGCCAGGCTGTTCGGTTCCCTTGCCGACGCCCTGGCTGATCGCAGCATCTGCCTGGGGACAACACGCCGCTTCGGCAAATATCGACAGGATTTTCTCGCCCCACACGAGATCCCCACCCTGCTCACCCGGCATGCTCCTACCGTCAGGACAGCCTTGGTGTTTGGCCGCGAAGACAGCGGTCTCACTACGGCGGAACTTGACCTGTGCCAGTACTTTGTTACCATCGCCACCGACCCTGCCCTCCCTTCCCTCAATCTCGCCCAGGCGGTAACCGTCTGCCTATATGAATTGAGCCGCGGACAGCACGTTTCGCAGGGACAGACCGTGAACAATACCCCGGCCGACAACAAAACAATTGAAAACATGTATGCACATATGCGCCGTACCCTTGTCGAGGCGGACTATCTTGACTCGCAAAACCCGGACCACATCCTGCGCACATTTCGCCGTATTTTCGGCCGAGCTGGACTCGATGAGCGGGAGGTACGTATTCTCCATGGGCTTTGGAGCCGTATTGACTGGCTCAACAGCAAGCTGAAAAAATAGCAGATGTCTTTTAATTCCCATTTCACCGATAAACTGCTCGACTGGTTCCATGACAACAAACGCGACCTGCCATGGCGGTATAACTATACACCTTACCATGTCTGGATCTCGGAAATCATGCTCCAGCAGACCCAGATGGACAGGGTTGTTTTTTATTTCAAGCGTTGGATCGCACGCTTCCCTGATATCGTAAGCCTTGCCGCCGCAAGTGAAGACGAGGTCTTGAATTTATGGGAAGGGCTTGGTTATTATTCCCGCGCCAGAAATCTGCACCTCTCCGCAAAACTTCTTGCAGAACATGAAGGATCCCTCCCAGATCGTTATGAAAACCTGCTCAAGTTGCCAGGAATTGGCCCCTATACAGCCGGAGCCATCATGAGCATCGCCTATAATCGTGACTATCCTGTAGTGGAC
>QKJV01000389.1 GCA_003249165.1 Desulfobulbaceae bacterium
GTGATAATCATGGGCTGATGTTGATCTTTGATGAAGTTCAGGTCGGCATGGGCAGGACCGGAACGCTTTTCGCTTACGAACAGCTCGGCGTTGAACCGGATATCATGACTCTGGCCAAGGCTTTGGGTAACGGATTGCCCATCGGTGCAATGCTGGCTCGTCAGGAGATAGCTTCTTCTTTCGTACCAGGGGATCATGCCTCGACCTTCGGTGGTAATCCGGTAGCCTGTGCGGCAGCCGTGACAGTCATGAAAATAATGTTGTCTGAAGGATTTCTTGCCGAGGTCGCGCAAAAGGGGGAATACCTTGCCGGGCGGTTGCAGGAGCTTGCCGAACAGTTTCCGGGCATTGCCTTCGGAGTCCGCGGTATTGGGCTGATACAGGGATTAGTATTGACTGGGCGTGGTGCTGCACTGGGGAGCGACATTGTGAAAAGACTTTTTGCCGCCGGAGTGTTGGTTAATTTTGCCGGTGGGGTGGCACTTCGGTTCATTCCGCCACTGATTGTTTCGGAAAGTGATATTGATGAAATGATTATCCGGCTTCAGGCTGTTTTGGGTGAATTGTAAAAACGGAAACCGTAAAAGGGGTTCAATGGGGGAAAAAAGACTTCCCAAAGGAATACTTTTTTTGTATTGGTAAACCTTTGAGTTCTTTGATTATAGCCTCTCGTCAACTGTAAACGAGCCTTTGAGCCCACAGAGTCGGCCGAGCGTAAAATACGCTCCAGCGCGAAGTCTGTGGGCTCTCTGGTTCATGTATTTTGTGTGGATATTATGTCAAATCATCTTTTAAGTCTTTGGGATTTTAATAGGCAGCAGCTCTGCTCCTACATAAGCAGGGCCATGCAGCTCAAAAAGGAAGCCAGGGAGGGCGTCCGGCACAGCCAGCTTGCAGGTAAGGTAATCGGTATGATTTTCGAGAAGCCTTCAACCAGAACCCGCGTTTCTTTCGAATCGGCCATGTATGGGCTGGGGGGGCAGGTTATCTATCTCTCCGGTCGCGACACCCAACTGGCTCGAAACGAGCCGCTTAAAGATATGGCCAGAGTGATGTCCCGCTATGTTGATGCCATTGTTGTAAGAACCTTCGGCCAGGAAGTGGTCGAAGAGCTTGGCCGTTACTCAACCGTACCGGTGATCAATGCGTTGACAGACCTCTTTCATCCATGTCAGATTCTGAGTGATATAATGACAGTGGAGGAGCTTAAGGGCGATATCACAAAGCTGAAGGTAGCATGGGTTGGTGATGGAAATAATATGGCCAATTCCTGGATACAGGCAGCCAGCCGTATGGGTTTTGAACTGAAAATTGCCTGTCCGGAGGGGTATGATCCTGACCCGGAAATCCTGACTGCTGCGATTAAAGAATCTGAGAAACCGATCACTCTCCTGCGTGATCCGGTTGAAGCTGTACGGGATGTGGATATAATCAACTGTGATGTCTGGGCCAGTATGGGGCAGGAGCATGAACAGGATGAAAGGATCGGCGTGTTCCAGCCGTATCAGGTAAATGTCGCTTTAGTGGCCGCAGCTGCGCCTGGGGCGACAGTTCTGCATTGCCTGCCCGCCCATCGCGGTGAGGAGATCACTGATGAGGTTTTGGAAGGGGAACAGTGCTGTGCTTTTGATCAGGCAGAAAACAAAATGCATATTCATAAGGCTATATTAGAAAAACATATACTGGCACAGGGTTAAAGGAGTTTTGCATGTCAGGGGATGTCAAAAAAATTGTTCTGGCCTATTCCGGTGGTCTTGATACCTCGGTTATCCTGAAATGGTTAAAAGAAGAGTATCAGTGTCCGGTAGTGGCATATGCTGCTGACATCGGTCAGGAGGAAGACTGGGATAAGGTCCGTCAGAAAGGCCTGGCAACCGGTGCTGATAAGGTGATCATATCCGATCTCAAGGAAGAGTTTGTCCGGGACTACGTTTTTGCCGCATATCGGGCAAATGCCATTTATGAGGGCTCCTATCTGCTTGGTACTTCCTTGGCTCGTCCGGTGATTGCAAAAGAGCAGGTCCGGATTGCCAAAGAGGAACAGGCTGATGCGGTGAGTCATGGCGCGACCGGTAAAGGAAATGACCAGGTTCGTTTTGAAATATCCTATCTGGCTCTAAATCCCCGTCTGACCATTATCGCTCCCTGGCGGATCTGGAAGCTGAATTCGCGGACAAAGCTGATTGCCTATGCGGAAAAACATGGAATTCCGGTTCCGGTGACGAAAGAAAAACCTTACAGTTCCGATGAAAACTTGCTTCATATCAGCTTTGAGGGAGGAATTCTGGAAGACCCCTGGAGCGAACCGGAAGAGTCCATGTTTAAGATGACCTGCTCACCTGAGAAGGCGCCGGATAATCCGACCTATATAGAGTTGGCGTTTGAACAGGGAAATCCGGTGGCCATTGATGGTGAAAAACTGTCTCCCGCCGCCATGCTTGCCCGTCTGAATAAGCTTGGGGGTACGAACGGCATCGGGCGGCTGGATCTGGTAGAGAATCGTTTTGTCGGGATGAAATCCCGTGGGGTTTATGAAACTCCGGGTGGAACCATTCTCCGTATTGCTCACCGGGATCTGGAGACTATTACCCTCGACCGCGAGGTGATGAAAATTCGCGACAGCCTCGTTCCTCGTTATTCCGAGCTTATTTATAATGGGTTCTGGTTTTCACCGGAGATGAGATTGCTGCAGAAAACCATGGATACAGCCCAGGAAACTGTAAGCGGCATTGTTCGCTTGAAACTGTATAAAGGCAACTGTATCCCTGTGGGACGTAAATCCGAAGAGTCGTTATACCAGGCAAGCTTTGCGACCTTTGAGGAGGATGAAGTATACACCCAGTCGGATGCCGGTGGTTTCATCAGACTGAATGCCCTGCGGATGACCATGCAGGCCCTGCGCAAGGCTTAATTCTTTTCGCAGATTTAGATGCACAGCAGGAAAATTGAGCCAAGTGATTTAATCGGATGGCAACGTAAATATGACGAACGAAAGTAAACTGTGGGGCGGTCGTTTCTCCGAAAAAACAGCTGCATCGGTGGAAGCTTTTACTGCATCCATTCATTATGACAGCAGGCTTTACCGGCAGGATATCGCCGGAAGTCTCGCCCATGCAAAGATGCTTGTCAGGCAGGGACTCATTACCGCTGAGGAAGGGGAGCAGATCCGCAACGGATTGATTGAGATCCGCCAGGAAATCGAAGAGGGTAAATTTGTTTTCAGGCCCGAGCTGGAAGATATTCATATGAATATCGAAAAGGCTCTCGTGGACAGAATAGGGCCGGCAGGGGCCCGACTGCACACGGCAAGAAGCCGCAATGACCAGATAAATCTTGATCTGCGCCTTTATCTGCGGGAAGAAACCGATCGTCTTTTGGATCTGCTGGCCAGGGTGCAACATTCTTTTGTCATGTTGGCCAAACGCTATCTTGGCGCGATAATGCCTGGGTATACCCATCTGCAGCGGGCGCAGCCGGTGTTGGTCTCTCATCATATGCTGGCCTATTATGAAATGTTCGGGCGTGACCGTGAGCGTCTGCGTGATTGTGCCAAGAGAATCAATGTGCTGCCTCTCGGTGCCGCGGCGCTTGCCGGGACAGGTCTGCCGATAGATCGGGAGTTTGTCGCTGAGGAGCTTGGGTTCCCTGCTGTAAGCGCCAACAGTATGGATACGGTTGGTGATAGAGATTTTGCCGTAGAGTTTGTTGCGGTCTGTACGCTGATCCAACTCCATCTGAGTCGTCTTTCAGAGGAATTGGTACTTTGGTCCAGCACGGAGTTCGGATTTGTTGAACTGGCGGATAGTTTCTGCACGGGCAGCAGTATAATGCCGCAAAAGAAAAATCCTGACATCCCGGAACTGATTCGTGGCAAAAGTGGTCGTGTTGTTGGAAATCTGATGTCCTTGATTACCATGCTCAAAGGACTCCCTTTAACCTATAATCGGGATCTGCAGGAAGACAAGGAGCCGGTTTTCGACACGCTGGATACTGTTTCCAGGGGGCTTGCTATTATCGCAGAACTTCTGGCACATATGAAGTTCAAGACCGCCCGCCTGGAAGATGCGACACAGTCGGGATATATGACAGCAACGGATTTAGCTGACTATCTGGTGCTTAAAAACGTTCCATTCCGTCAGGCGCATGCAATAGTCGGACAGACGGTAGCCTATTGCATTAAAAAGAATAAGGAGCTTATCGAGCTCACTTTGCACGAATTACGTCAATTTTCCGAGGCGATTGACGAGGATGTTTTTTCCGTGTTGACCGTGAGAGGTTCGGTTGACAGTCGGCGTTCAATTGGCGGTACATCTATCCTCACAGTGCGACAAGCCCTGGAAAAGGCGGAGAAGGAACTGGAGATTTGAGCGATGAGGAGATACAGGGATGTCATAACGTTGTGTATTGTTATGCTGCTGTCTATTTGCGGTTGTGGAAGAAAAACGCCACCCATTCCACCACAGGCAGCAATCCCGGCACCGATTCAGGATTTGCGTGGAAAACTGGATGAGAAAGGAATTGCTTTATCTTGGACATGCCCCAGTCGTACTGTATCAGGTGAAAAAATAGAAGGCCTTAAGACATTCAAGTTGTTCAAAAGCGAAGCGGCAGTAGATGACTTCTGCCCGGATTGCCCTGTAAATTTTGATATGGTCATCACTTTAAATGGAGCGGGAATTAGGCCTGGTTCTGTTTTGACCTATACAGATACTGATCTGAAAAAGCACCATTACTACACATACAAAGTTATAGCAGGGGCTGGTTGGGATGTTGTCAGTGATGACTCAAATAAAGTATCTTTTCGCTGGGAGAGCCCTTTGCCCCCGCCCATCGGTCTGGCTCTGCAGATAGCTGACAGACGGCTCATCCTCAGCTGGGACCCTGTTACTGAGTTATTTGACGGAAGCCCGATCGCTGAAACGGTCCGCTATCAGGTATATCGAAGCAACAACGGGCGTGAATTTAAAAAAATTGGGGAGCCTGTCGAGGGGGTCTCCATTGTTGATGAAGATGTAACAAATGACCGGAAATATTTTTATCGGGTCCGCGCTGTCCGTATAGTTGGTGACTCCGAGCTGCCAGGTATTGAAAGTGAAGTAATAGCCGGAACGGCTCGGGAGCTGTCTCCCCCTGTGGCACCTGCAAAGTTAACTGTCGTAACAACCTCTGAAGGGGCAAAACTTTTGTGGGAAAATATCGCTCAACCAGGAGTTGCCGGTTTTCGTATTTACCGACGCATGGACGGCGAGACGGAAATGAAATTGGTTGGCGAGACGGAACGCGCCTCCTTTTCTTTTGTCGATAAAAATCTGCCGGAAGGAAATAAAACGCTGTATTATGCGTTGACCGCCTTCGATGAAGCTGTGCCGCCGAATGAGAGTGCTTTTTCAGCTGAGGTTGCATTGACAAGATAAAGTTCCAGGAAAATGATCTGGAAAAAAACGAATAATTTTGTGAAGAAATGAATCATTTTCAGTATAAAAACGATGTCCTTTTCTGTGAGGAAGTTCCGGTCGCAGAGGTTGCTGCTGCAGTAGGTACCCCGTTTTACCTTTACAGTGCAGCCACCCTGACCCGTCATTTTCAGGCATTTGACAGCGCTTTTTCATTGCCGCATATTACCTGTTTTGCTGTTAAATCCTGCTCAAATATAGCCTTGCTCAATCTTTTCGGCAAGCTTGGCGGAGGGGCCGATATCGTCTCAGGAGGAGAACTGTTTCGTGCCCTGAAGGCGGGGGTTGATCCAAAAAAGATTGTTTATTCCGGCGTTGGGAAAAGTGAAGCGGAGCTGCGTTTTGCTTTGCAGTCAAACATCCTGATGCTTAATGTTGAATCGCACCAGGAGCTTGAGACCCTGCAGGAGGTTGCATCTTCTCTTGGTGTCACTGCCCCTGTTTCCTTTCGGGTTAATCCGGATGTTGATCCGAAAACGCATGCCTATATTTCTACCGGTATGGCTAAAAACAAATTTGGCATACCTATTCAGGATGCGTTGAATTCTTATGTAACTGCCCGACAAATGAGTAATATAAAAATTGTCGGCGTGAGTTGCCATATTGGATCGCAGCTGACTGATGTTTCTCCTTTTGTCGAGTCATTACAGAAAGTGAAGTCTTTTGTTGAGCGTCTGCGGCAGGAAGGAATCACCATTTCCTATCTCGACCTCGGCGGCGGCGTCGGCATTCGATACAGTGATGAGGAGCCTCCTCTTCCAGCCGCCTATGCAGCCGCGCTTGAACGCGAGATGCAGGGACTTGATTGCTCTTTGGTATTTGAACCCGGGCGTGTAATCGTCGGCAATGCAGGAATTCTTGTTACAAAAGTTTTGTATACCAAAGAGGGTGGGAAAAAATTCGTCATTGTCGACGCGGGAATGAATGATCTGGCCCGTCCGAGTCTTTACGACGCTTATCATGCGATTAAACCCGTCGTCCGGACAAACAGTGAAGAGGAAACAGTCGATGTGGTCGGTCCAATTTGTGAAAGTGGGGATTTTCTCTGCCGGGGCAGAAAGATGCCTGCATATACCAGAGGCGATCTGTTAGCCGTCATGAGTGCCGGGGCCTATGGCTTCAGTATGTCGTCCAACTATAACTCCCGTCCACGGGTGCCCGAAGTATTGGTGGATGGCAGTAATTTTCACATAATCCGCAAACGTGAGGATTATGAATCCCTGATTGCCGGAGAATTAATTCCATAAGAGCATCCTATGAATTTTCCAGTCGAATTTACCAAAATGAGCGGCACGGGCAATGATTTCATTATTATTGACCACAGGACTCCATTTCTTGCCAAGAAGGAAATGAGCGCGTTTGCAAAGGCAGTATGCCGACACAAGTTTTCCGTTGGTGCCGATGGGTTGATTCTTATCGAAAATGATGGCAACGTCGATTTTCGGTGGCAATTTTATAATGCTGACGGCAGCGAGGCGGAGATGTGCGGCAACGGAGCCCGGTGTGCGGCCCGATTTGCTCACAGTAAGGGAATTGCACCAGAATCCATGCGATTTCGCACCACTGCAGGTATTATTCAGGCTGAGATAAAGGGGACTGGAGTCAAGCTTGCCATGACAGCACCTGAAGGGTTGATGCTTGATCGTGAGATTGTGCTGGATCAGATAGCCCATAAAGTGCATTTTCTTAATACCGGCGTTCCCCATGCGGTTTGTTTTGTCAAAGATAATAACCCGACGCCGGTTAAGGCATGGGGGGCCTCCGTTCGTTTTCATGAATTTTTTAAACCTGCAGGTGCAAATGCCAATTTTGTCGAGGTTCTTGGGCCTGATTCCATTCATGTCCGCACCTACGAACGAGGCGTAGAGGATGAGACCATGGCCTGCGGTACAGGCGCAGTGGCGTCGGCGATTATAGCCGGCCTGCTCGGCTTTGTAACATCCCCGGTAAAGGTTAAAACTTCCGGAGGTGAGTTGCTCACCATTTACTTTACACTTGGAGATGCGCAGAAAATTTCGGCGGTATTTCTTGAAGGTCCGGCACATTTTATCTATGAAGGCCGGCTGAACGCCGAAGCACTGCTGTGATATTGTGCCAAAAAATATAATGATTTGCCAGGAATCAGAGGAGGGAAGTATGACGCTGTTTCGCGGAGCCTTCGTAGCCATAGTGACACCATTTATAGATGGACAGGTTGATGAACAGGGTTTGAAAGATCTGATAGAATTTCAGATTGCCAATGGAACGCATGGGATCGTACCGTGCGGAACTACGGGAGAGTCTGCTACTCTGAGCCATGAGGAGCATCACCGAGTTGTCGAATTGACTATAAAAACCGTAAACGGCCGGATTCCTGTACTTGCGGGTACCGGTTCCAACTCGACAGAGGAAACAATTGAACTGACAAAGCATGCCAAAGAGGTCGGCGCTGACGGCGCTCTTGTGATTACGCCATATTACAATAAACCTTCCCAGGAGGGGCTCTATCAGCATTTTAAATCAGTAGCTGAGGCGGTTGATATTCCTCTGATTCTTTATAATGTCCCTTCCCGGACAGCCGTCGATATGGCTGCCGCAACAGTAGCCCGATGTGCTGAAGTCGATAATATTGTCGGCATTAAAGAGGCTACCGGTGATATGAACAGAGCCTGTGATGTAATCCGGCGCTGCCCCTCGGATTTTGCCATTCTGTCAGGGGATGATTTTACTTCCATGTCACTTGTGCTGCTTGGTGGAGCCGGTGTTATCTCCGTTCTTTCCAATGTCCATCCGAAAGGAATGGCTGATCTGATGAATGCTGCTTTGGCAGGAGATGTCGTAAAGGCGCGGGAAATTCAATACCAGCTTTTCCCTCTCATGCAGGCCATGTTTTTTGATACCAATCCTGTTCCGGCGAAAAAATCATTGGAGCTCATGGGCAAAATTAAGTCAGGAACGCCGCGGCAGCCTTTATGGCAGATGGGTGAAGAACCATTATCCCGAATGAAAGCGGTTCTGGAAAATCAGGGTTTAATCTGAGATTCGTCTTTTGTTTCGCTCAATGGAGAAAATAATATGACAAAAGTCATTATTGCCGGTGCTGCCGGTCGGATGGGAAAACGAATTGGCTACATGGTGACTCAAAACAGCGCGCTCCAGCTTGTCGGTGGTTTTGAACAGGCCAACAGCCCCGCAGTGGGAAAGGATATCGGTGAGATCGGTGGTTATGGGCCGATTGGCGCCTTTATTGCCCCCGATTTGCCTAGCATAATTGATCAGTGTGACGTCCTTATTGATTTCACTTTCCATACTGCCACTATGCAGTTTGCCAAAATTGCCGCAGAGCACAAAAAGGCGATGGTAATTGGTACAACCGGGCTCAGCAAGGAAGATCTTGCCGAATTAAAAGAGCTGGGCAAGGATATTCCCATAGTGCAGTCTCCCAATATGGCGGTCGGGGTTAATGTGCTTTTTAAGCTTACGCAGAAGGTTGCATCCATTCTGGGTGATGATTATGACATCGAAATTGTTGAAGCGCACCACCGTATGAAAAAAGATGCGCCCAGTGGAACAGCACTGAAGCTTGGTGAAATGGCGGCCCACGGGGTGGGACGTGATCTGCAGAAAGTAGGAGTCTTCGAACGGAACGGCATTATTGGCGAGCGCACAAAAGACGAGATAGGTATCCAGACGATCCGTGGTGGTGATATTGTCGGTGAGCATACCGTCTATTTTGCGGGACCTGGAGAACGAATCGAGCTTATCCACCGGGCCCATAGCCGTGACAATTTTGCCAGAGGAGCTACGGTTGCGGCTGCATGGATTGCCGGCAAGCCAAATGGCCTGTATACCATGTTTGATGTGTTGGGTCTTGCCGATCTTTAAAGCGGCTACGTTATTATAAAAGGGGAAACAAAATCAGGACGGGCTTCCCGGGCAATTTCTTAAGCAAAAAAAAAATCAAGTTGTTATGGCGCAGGCCTTTATCGGGCTCGGATCAAATCTGGGGGATGGGAAAAAAAATCTGCGCATCGCCTGGCAGAGGTTGCTGGAAGAGGCGGGGCGGGCTGTTGCCCTTTCCCCGCCTTTTCTGACAGAACCACAGGATATGCCGAGTACCAATATGTTCACCAATGCAGTGGGCGTGTTAGAAACAGAACTTCCCCCGTATGATCTGCTTGCAAGGATGATGAATGTTGAGGCAGAATTGGGCCGCGACCGGAAGAAAGGAAAAGACAGAATAATTGACCTTGACCTGCTTTTTTATGATGATTTGGTGCTTAACTCAGCTTCATTGACTGTCCCCCATCCGGAAATTGCCAAGCGGGCTTTTGTCCTGTTTCCGCTGGCGGCTGTGTCCCCTTTACATGTTCATCCCATTCTGCATATGACATCACTTGAAATGCTCAATAAGTTAGACCGTAAAACAGGCGTGAAACTGCTCGCCTGGGAGAATGTATGAGTCCTCTGCGTATCATTATTCTGGCTGGGCTCTGTTATATTCTCTATCGGTTGCTTTTTGCCGGGAAAAAACGGGAAAAACGAACACGTCATGCTGCCTCGGCAAATTCCGTACCTGTCCAGGATGTGCTTGTTGAAGATCCCCTTTGCCACACCTATGTACCTCAGAAGCAGGCGATTCGCGGGGTGAAAGACGGCAAAATTTATTATTTCTGCAGCGAAAAATGCTGCCAAACCTTTTTGGAGACAAAAGGAGATAACAAATGAAGTTTTTTATAGATACGGCAAATATTGAGGAAATTAAAAAAGGGCTGGAAATGGGCATGGTTGACGGCGTGACCACCAATCCTTCTCTCATTGCCAAAGAAGGAAAACCCTTTGAACAGATACTGGAAGAGATCTGTGCCATTGTTGACGGACCGATCAGCGCCGAGGTGGTCAGCCTTGATGCGGAAGGGATGCTGGCTGAAGGACGCAAACTTGCTTCTCTCAGCGCCAATATCGTTATCAAGGTGCCGATGATAACAGAAGGACTCAAGGCGGTTAAACAGTTCGCGGCCGAGGGAATAAAGACCAATGTCACTCTCGTTTTCTCGGCAACCCAGGCATTGCTTGCTGCAAAAGCAGGAGCAACATATGTGAGCCCATTTGTTGGCCGGCTTGATGACATATCACTGACTGGTATGGATCTCGTCAGCGATATCATGACTATTTATGATAATTATGGCTATCAGACCGAGATAATTGTCGCAAGTATCCGTAATCCCGTCCATGTTCTTGATGCCGCTCTTATTGGTGCGGATATAGCTACAATCCCCTACAAAGTTATTGCTCAGTTGGCTAAGCATCCCCTGACAGATATCGGTATGGAAAAATTTCTCGCCGATTGGGAAAAAAGAAAAAAGTAAGCTGACGGGAGTTTTTTTTTCTGGCTATAATAATCCATGTCTACTTTTTTGAGAACATGGATTATTATAGTAATTTTGTGGCTGGGCTTCCCCCCTGCGTATTCATATGCTGTAATGTATACGTTTGTGGATGAACACGGGGTTATTCATTTTTCAAATGTGCCGAATGATCCCCGCTATGCAGAGATTAAAACGCTTAAGCCGATTCGGATTCATTCCAGCTCGCGTCATATTGACCCGAGTGAATATGACCCCTATATCAGCTATGTCGCAAGGCGTTACCAGATTGATCCGTTGCTGATACGGGCAGTGATCAAAACGGAGTCGAATTTTGACAGCCAGGCCATATCGTGCAAAGGT
>QKJV01000464.1 GCA_003249165.1 Desulfobulbaceae bacterium
TGAGTCTTGTCCTGATCCTTAATACATCTGAGGGAAAAAACCATTTAAAATTTTACCTATACTTAACTGTTTGATCCCGCAGGTTTTGTTTGGAAGTGCACGGCAATTTCTCCGAGTAGAACAAGATTTTCAATTATTATTTCCGATTAGGGCATATGTCCGGAAGGTATATATCCTGACTCTCTTAACGGTTTTCTGAAGTCAGAAAAACCATTATAAGAGAGAAATGCAATTTATTAAGAAAGGATATTTAACCTATGATCCAGACATACGCCCACCAAAAACAATTACATGAAGCCCGATTGGACATCAAGACTTTAGAGTGTCTTTTTGCCAATTTGATCACTGAGGGGACCAATTGTTCCCCCTTTGAATCCGAAATCATCGTCGACAAAGCAAAGGAGGTGTTTGCCATCGGTGAGCATGCCGAAGGCAATATTTTACATCCCGGCCAGATGATCTGGACGGCCGTTGACTATAGCGAGCCTGCGGGTAAACCCCTTAAACACTGTAAACTGCGGCGTATTACCATCACCCATATTAATGCCAAGGAAGATACCCAAGTGCGTCGGCTATATGGTCCGTCAGCCAAACGTCAGCAACAGATCCTTCGCATGAGCACTGAAGCCAAGGACCAACAAGCATTGCTGACTCAGGAGGATCTGGCCGAAATTCTGGGAACCGATGTACGCACCATTCGCCGCGACATCCAGGCGCTGCGGAAACAAGGTATTTGTGTTCCCACCCGAGGTCAACAAAAAGATATTGGTCCCGGGGTTAGCCACAGAGTTAAAGCCGTCTTGCTTTTTCTGCAGGACAAAGAGCCCCTGGAGATCGCCCGCAGTATCAAACACTCCCTGACGGCTGTGGAACGCTATATTGACACCTTTTGCCGGGTGGTTTACTGCCAGAGAAAATTTCGCAATAATCTTAAAACGGCTCTGGTCGTAGGGGTCTCCGTCGCTACAGTGAACACCTATTTGGATCTTCATTGCCAGGCTTGTGAAGATCGCGCCTATCGTCAGCGAATCTCTGAAATCGAACAAAGAGGCCGCATCTACTACAAGGCTGTGGACTTCAAAAAAAAGCCTGGGCGGATCGAAAGGAGGCCGAAATGAAGTCTAACAAAAGTGCAAAACAATCTCAATTCGGCCCCTTACAAAAAAAGACGTTTAGCTCAGCATTGAATCGCTTCTTTGAGGATCAATGCCCGCAGTTAGGCGGCAGCTTGACCCGCCAGGTCATCGTCAACCATGTTCAAACACTGGTGGAAGAATTCTTTCCACCCCACAGCCATCTGCGCATGGGCCAGGTTATGTGGCCCGCGGTGGATGAAAACGAAACAGCCTCTTATGGCAAATCGATCGAAAAAACAAAGCTCAAACCCGTCTTTGTCGATATGATCGCCCCTGAGGATATTGAAGCGATGCTCAAAGGCGAAAAGGCCAAAAAAATTCGGCAACGCGCTACGGTCAGATTGTTCGAGCAGGCCAAACAACAACAGGCCGTGTTCACCGGCGTTGATGTCGCCACCATGATGCGATTGTCTCCGGCCACCATCTCCATTTATGTTAGAGATTGGGAAAAACAGCACCTCAACAGCGTTCCTCGCAGGGGAACCATCCATGACATGGGCCGTTCGGTTACCCATAAAAAACAGATTTGTTACAAAATCATTGTTGAGGGCAAGTCCATCGAACAGACCGCTCGGGAAACCAATCATTCCCCTGAGGCCATCACCCGCTATGTAAAAGACTATAAACGGATACTAGCCTGTCTGAGCCAAGGATTATCACCCAAAGACACTGCGTTCGTTGCCAAAGTAAGCGAAAATCTCATTTATGAATATGTCAGCCTGATTGAAGAAAATCAGCTTGATATCAGAAAACAAAGGGGTATATATGAAGGTGTTGATTTCGATGACCTTCCATTCTAAACCTTCAGGACATAACCACCTTCAGGACATACGCCCTTATTTAAAGAGGCCAAAGTGTATTACACGGATATCCCTCAAAAAACAGAAGGATTTTTCCTGAAAGGATCGAACTCGCTGGATTGGGGAATGAAAAATAGACTAGCCAGAATCTTTAACCCTGTGTCCAGCCGCACGGTCATGTTAGCCATCGACCACGGCTATTTTCAGGGACCAACGACAGACTCGAGCGGATAGATGTCAATATACTTCCCATCGTGCCTTACGCAGACACCTTAATGCTCACCAGGGGTATCCTAAGAAGCATTGTCCCCCCTTCCACCCAAAAACCGATTGTTCTTCGCGTGTCCGGTGGAACCAGCATTCTCAAGGAGCTCTCCAACGAAGAGATTGCTGTGGATATTGAAGATTCAATCCGTTTAAATGTGTGTGCCATGGCCGTTCAGGTTTTTATCGGAGGTGAGTATGAAAGACAATCGATTATCAACATGACAAAAATGGTTGATATTGGATCGCGTTATGGAATCCCAACCCTTGCCGTAACGGCGGTGGGCAAGGATATGGCTCGCGATGCCCGCTACTTCAGGCTAGCCACGCGTATTTGTGCTGAATTGGGGGCACATTACATAAAAACCTATTATGTCCAAAAAGACTTCGAAAGCGTTTGCGCTTCCTGCCCGGTTCCGATCGTGATGGCCGGCGGCAAGAAAATCCCGGAACTGGATGCCTTAACAATGGCCTACAACGCGGTTCAGCAGGGCGCCAGCGGTGTGGACATGGGGCGCAATATCTTTCAATCCGATTCTGCGGTTGCGATGCTGCAAGCTGTCGGAGCAGTGGTTCATAATAATGAGACGCCGGAAAAGGCCTTTGACCTTTACCAAACAATAAAAAACCAATCGTCCAAATAATAAACAAACTTTTTCATCTGATAGATTGCCCTTGCATTCAGTTTCTCCATTTTCAAATTGTTGGACTTTCAATGCTAGATTGCGTGTCCGCTATCGAAATCTATAAAGATATAATTCGCATATAACACCG
>QKJV01000237.1 GCA_003249165.1 Desulfobulbaceae bacterium
ATGCAGCCCGGGTAATCAACTCCATTGCCAGCGGCGCATCGATCGTGGCTGTCTGGCCGGTTTCCAGATTTGAAAACCGTTCGACATCATTATCAAATCTTTGTTTTATTTCATCTATGGATGCTTTCTGTTGAAATTTTTCTGCCATAATTTCACGGATCAATAAATGTTGGATTAGCCGAAACAGCCCTTTGAGAGGCAAAAACATTATTTCTCATATCGGGCCGATATAAAAGTGTCAACTCGAAAACATCACAAACAAGGCTTCACAAGTGTTTGAAAAAAATGACTACTGATTTTTTTTTAATCGGTTTATAGTACCGATTCTGAAATATTGTCATGATCTCTTAAATATCCAACATGAACTTCTAACCTGCAGACGACATACCGATGAACAAACCAGGCTATTACGGAGAATGGGGAGGCGCTTACATACCCGAGGTGCTCTACCAGACTTTCTGCGAACTTAATGACGCCTTCAGCAAAGCCAAAGCTGACCGCTCTTTCTGGCAGGATTACGTTCGCCTGATGGCGACTTACTCCTGCCGTCCTACCCCGCTTACCTGGGCGGAAAACCTTTCGCGCCATTTCGGCGGGGCACAGATTTTCATCAAACGGGAAGACCTTAACCATACCGGTGCCCATAAGGCGAATAACGTCATGGGCCAGGGCTTGCTGGTCAAAAGGATGGGTAAAACACGGGTTATCGCTGAAACCGGTGCCGGCCAGCACGGTGTGGCAACCGCCACCATGGCGGCAAAATTCGGTTTTGAGTGCACAATCTATATGGGCGAAGAGGATGTACTGCGCCAGCGTCCGAATGTCTTCTGGATGGAAAAACTCGGCGCCACTGTCGTACCGGTAACATCGGGTTCCAAGACATTAAAGGATGCCATTAACGAAGCCTTTCGCGACTGGGTCACCCGGATGGACGACACCCACTATGTCATGGGTACGGTATGCGGGCCCCATCCTTTTCCGGCGATGGTCGCATGGTTTCAATCCATTATCGGCAGGGAGGCATGCGGTCAGATCAAACAGCAGTTCGGCCGACAACCGAGCAGAGTATACGCATGTGTCGGCGGTGGTTCCAATGCCATGGGAATTTTTCAGGGATTCCTCGATAATCCGGCTGTTGAGCTGGTAGGTGTCGAAGCGGGGGGCAAGGGACTCGACAGCGGACAGCATGCTTCACGCCTCGCCGGCAGAGACGGTTCCGCCGGTGTAGCCCAAGGCTATAAAACCATGTTCCTGCAAAACGACGACGGCCAGATGAAGGATACCTATTCCGTTGCTGCCGGACTGGATTACGTCGGAGTTTCTCCGATTCTCACCGACCTCTGGCAGCAAAAAAGGGTTCGTTTTTCCGCGGCAACCGATGCCGAGGTCATGGCTGCTCTTGATCTCACCATGAAAAAAGAGGGAATTATTCCGGCGCTGGAATCGGCGCACGCCTTTGTCCAAGCTTTTAAAGAGGCCGGTGATCTCAGCCGCGATGAAGCAATCATCATCAATATGTCCGGCCGGGGCGACAAGGATATTTTCACCATAGCCCACGCATTCAACGATCCCTCATGGAAAGAATTCATCAGAAACAAAGGAATTGAATATGGAGCTTAACAGTCAGATCAAAACAGCACTGGCTGATCCGGACAAAAAAATCCTGCTCATGACACACATCGTGCTCGGCTACCCTTCCCTGGAGACCAATCGCAGGGTTATCGACCAGATGGTGAACAATGGAGTTGATCTCATCGAGATGCAGATTCCCTTTTCTGAGCCCATGGCCGATGGTCCGGTCATTGTCAAGGCAAATCAGGAGGCAATCGAACGCGGGATAACAGTGCATCAGTGTCTTGATTTCGCCCGCTCCATCACCGAAGCCTATTCAATCCCGTTCCTCTTCATGACCTATTACAACATTCTGTTCAAATTTGGCGTGGAGGAATTTTTAAAGGAAGCAAAGGCTGCCGGTATAAAAGGTTTTATTATAGCTGATCTGCCGCCTGAGGAAGGAGAGGATTTCTTTGAGCTAAGCCGGGAATATGATATTGCGCCGATCCTGATCTTTGCGCCGACATCGACTCCCGAACGGATGCGGGAACTGACCCGCCACAGCAGAGGCTTTATCTATTGTACTGCCCGCAAAGGAGTAACAGGCAAGCAGACTGATTTTGATGCAGGGTTCAATGATTATATGAGAACATGCAGAGAAAACACCGATTTGCCGCTGGCGGTTGGTTTCGGGATCAGCTGCAGGGAGGATGTGACCTTTCTGACCGGCAAGGCTGACATTGCCGTTATCGGGACCAAGACCATTAAAATTGCGGAAGAAAAAGGCATTGACGCAGTCGGTCCTTTTATTGCCGGTCTCCGATAAAGCTTACAGGGGCGGTTCGTGAAAAACCGCCCCAACAGCAAATTTTAATCTTTTTCGATAATCCCGACGGATTCGGCAGTCTTTACCTCAAAATGGGGATAATCCTTTGACCGGGCCTGCGGTGCGATGATGCAATTTCGACCGATTACCGAGTTAGCCGGCACTTCCGCCTCTTTTCCCACCAAGGTGATGCCCGTATAGAGATGCTTGGGATGATCCCTGTTCGGCAGGGTCTTATCATTGCCGTGGCCGATGATAGCCCCGGCACCCACCCGTACCCGCTTGTCAAGGATGGTCAGATCAAGCGTCGCGCCCTTGTCGATAACACAGTCATGAAAGAGGATAGAATCGCGCACACTCGCACCGGGTCCGATCCGGACACCCGGACTGAGCACGGAATTAACCACCTCGCCTTCTATAAAACAACCTGCTGAGATCATCGAGTTTCTTACGCTAGAACCGGCGGCGAAGCGCGCAGGCGGCCTGTCGGCAATATTTGTAACCGCCGCTTCAACATTCGGCCGGATACCCCAGTCCTCCGGCGCAATGCCCGAATTTTCGCGGATAATGTCCATATTCGACTCCCAATATGC
>QKJV01000087.1 GCA_003249165.1 Desulfobulbaceae bacterium
GGATCCTAAGCAAATCAGACCTGCTCCCTTATTCCAACTATCGGAACTATCGGAATTATCGGGATAATAAATTAAAGTATACTCTTGTCCAATAGGCAGTCCATGACCGTTAAAAACGAAATCAAAGGTAGCTCCGGAAAGATTATATTTCATCTTGCCCCACATTCCACCTTCAACTATCTCCCAAGTAGTAGCATCTTTTTCATAAAGATAAAGGTGTCCAATATTAGATTTCCCAGCTTGTTGAGTTGGACCTTTCGCAATGGAAGTTGTGACAAAAACACCTGTAAGAATTACCATGGTGATTACCATAAAAATTTTTTTTTGCATAATACGCCTCCTTAAGGTTAAAAATATAACTCCGTGCTCAACTTTTGTTTAAATTTTCTTAGTTTAATAAAATCAGCATAAATTTTAATAATAAGTTCAGTATGGCGTAAAAATAACAACGATGATCTGCTCTGCTGCGTCCATGGCGTTATCAACTAACTCTTTCAGAATAGTGACGTGCCATTGATCCGGTGAACATCCGATAAGAGAGGTTAACTCTTTTTCTGTAAAATATTCTGCCGCTAAAGATCGTTTGAAATGATGTGTCATATGTCCTTTTTCTATGCTCTAAAAACTTAGGTTTTCTTAGGTTACAGCTTGAAACTAAACCTGAAACCAGATTAGTTCAAACCTCTTTTCATGGAATCTAAAATTTATGAATTGGATTGTGAGCCGGAGAGGCGTGGTGAGTATTGTTTATCATGCACCCGTGGTAATATTGGCTTTCAAAAGCTTCAGGGCAACACCCACAGCAGTGATTACAGGCTCGTGATCAGCGTCAATTATAATTCCCGCCGAACGACAATTAAAATTCCCGAAATTTAAAGAATCAAAAAAAATGGTAAAAGCCTCCAAATCTTACTGAAGGAGTGATTTGGATGGTAACAAACCAACAAGTGAGGAGGTTGTTCAAGTTGATTCAATCTGAGAAGGATTTCGGGATCGCAGCAATGAAAGCAGGTATGGATGAGAAGACGGCTCGAAAGTACCGTGAAATTAGTAAATTACCAAGCGAGCTTAAACAGGAACACGACTGGCGTACACGTAAAGATCCGTTTGAAGACGCATGGGATGGTATCAAAGGAATGTTATCAATAAATCCGGGATTGGAAGCCAAAACCATTTTTGAGGATCTTCAACGCAAACATCCCGGCCGATTTGCCGATGGTCAATTAAGGACCCTGCAGCGACGGATCAAGAGTTGGAGGGCAACAGAAGGTCCCGGCAAAGAAATATTCTTTGCACAAATACATAAACCAGGCGAATTGTGCCAGTCTGACTTCACGCATATGGATAAGTTGGGTGTCACTATAGCCGGCGTTCCCTTTGATCACATGATCTATCATTTCGTTTTAACCTATTCCAACTGGGAAACCGGAAGCATATGTTTTTCTGAAAGTTTTGAAAGCCTGAGCCATGGCCTGCAAAATGCTTTATGGAAACTGGGCGGTGTTCCCCATCGTCACCGTACAGATTGTTTGGCGACCGCTGTTAACAAGGAGACCCACCCGGAAGAGTTCACCCGCAGGTATCAGGATCTTATGGACCATTACGGTTTGACACCTTGCAAAACGAACCCATCCAGTCCCAATGAAAATGGTGATGTGGAGCAGCGCAATTATCGATTCAAAAAGGCTGTTGACCAGGCCCTTCTGTTAAGAGGCCACCGGAATTTTAAAGACCGGGAGAAATATGAGCATTTTCTGTCCAAACTGTTTGGACAACTAAATGCCGGCCGAAAAGACCGCCTCGCAAAAGAACTTGAAATTTTGCATCGGCTGCCCAAAACCCGAATCGACTCATGTAAAAAACTGGATCTAAAAGTCGGTCCCGGCTGCACCATACGAGTTAATCACAACGTATACTCAGTGAACAGCAGGCTTATAGGTGAGAAAATACAGGTCCGCCTTTACATGGAATGCCTGGAAATCTGGTACGGGCAAAAAAAGGTCGATACCTTGCCACGGTTACGGGGAGAGGGGAAGTACAAAGTCAATTACCGGCATATCATTGACAGTTTGGTCAGAAAACCGGGGGCGTTTGAAAATTATCGATATCGTGATGCCTTATTCCCCACCAGCCGTTTTCGGATCGCTTATGATTCCTTAAAAGAGCGCTATACCGTTCAAAGCGCTGCGTCAAGATATCTGAAGATTCTATACCTTGCCGCAAAAGACAGTGAAGTGGCTGTAGACAATGCCTTGACGATTTTAATTAATGAAGGCCATGAGATCAGCAAAGATGCGGTCCAGCGTCTTATGAAATCTAATGCCCCTGTTGCCCGGCCGGATGATATCCATATCCCGGCCATTGATTTAAGCAGTTATGACCAACTTCTCAAAATGGTGGAGGCATGATGAGCGACAGAGATCAGATTGTAAACCATCTTAAAGGTCTGCACATGCCGACCATGCGCCGCAGCTATGAAGAAATGGCAGATCAGGCCCGGGCCGAGTCATGGGGGTATGAGCACTATCTTTTGCAGTTGTTGAATCTTGAATGTGAAGTGCGTTGGCAAAACCGGGTAGCACGGAACCTGAGGGCATCCAGGCTGCCGCCCTCGAAGACCTTTGAGAATTTTGATAAAAAGCGTCTTCCCATAAAGGTCGCTAATCATTTGAATGTACTGATCGACGGCTCTTTTTTAAATCGATCTGAAAACATTTTGGCCTTTGGGAATCCTGGAAGCGGGAAAACCCATCTTTTATGTGCCCTTGGTCATGAATTGATTGCACAAGGAAAACAGGTCCTTTTCATTCCCTGCAGCAGTCTTGTCCAGGATCTGCTGATCGCCAAAAGGGAACTTGAGTTGACAAAAAAGCTTAAAAGCCTTTCCAGGTTTGATGCCGTAATTATAGATGATATCGGATATGTCCAGCAAAGCCGGGAAGAGATGGAAGTACTGTTCACCTTC
>QKJV01000233.1 GCA_003249165.1 Desulfobulbaceae bacterium
TATTATCTAAAAATCGGACTTTTTCTGCAGGTAGTCCTCTCCTCAACTTTCTCGGTTTGATCTGTCAGATTTTATATGTCAGCCCCTCAATAACAAAAGAAATCAACGCCTTTACGGAAAAGGGTTAGACCCAACATAAATAGAAGAGCGTTTAATCGATTGTTGCCCACCAACACAGGTCCGTGTCTCCTATTCTTCACAGGCAACAAATCGATTAAATGTGTGAACTGAAAGTTTATTCCTGCCGAGAATCCGGCTATGGGGATTGAACGATTCTTCTCAGGACGATTTTATCATATCTCGATTTTGCTATTCTGAAAATTTGGAGATTATAGCTCTTGCGGAGCATATAAAAGCTCATTTTTTTATGGGGTTTTTACAAAATAAAAGAATATTGACGCAGTGGTCCATACCGCCTTCTCTGCGATTCCATTCAAGAACCAGTTTTAGATAAAGTCATGAAGAATCCGGATACTGCTTGGGCAACCCTTTGGTAATTGTCATCCTCCCTTTCTTACAATTGGGGCAGCATAACAGATCCCGGCCTGTTAATCTTTGCATCATCTCAAGATAAGTTTCTTCAATCTTTTGAGGGACAATAATGTCAGGGCCGATCAGTTGGCGGATCAGTTTGACAGCCCAATTTTTATTCCGATGAGATAAAAAACCAAAATATCGTATCTTCATAAAATTTTCCGGGAGTACGTGGATTAAGAACCTTCGAATGAATTCATGGGCAGACAGCTTCAGTGTTTTAACCGTGTTTTCATCGGCCCTGTCCCGGTACTCAAAACAGACCTGATTATTGTCTATGGATTTTATCCGGTTGTTTGATATGGCGACCCGATGTGTATAGCGGCCAAGATACTCAAGTACCTGCTCAGGTCCGGCAAAAGGACGCTTGGCATAGGTGACCCATTTGATTTTAAAAAGGGAGCGGATAAAATCAATAAACGCTCTTTGGTTTTGGTATTTTGCAATTTTGTCGGGCAAAAACAGTTCATCATTCAAATAGGATTTCTCCAACAGTCCAAGATACCGTTTTTTGAACTCTTTCGACAAAGATTGCACTCTGAACAAATATGATTTATTCGACGGTATCCATTGCTTTCTATCAAACGAAAGCGCACCGCCGGCGATAAGGCAGTGGATATGAAAATGATCGGTAAGCTTTTGTGACCAGGTATGAAGGACACAGATAAAGCCGAGTTACCCCTTGATTTTCCATTGCGGATCACGAGCAAAGGATTGCAATGTTTGGCTTACAGCAGCAAACAGATTATTTAACATGATTTTAGGGTTACGCAATATGATGGGGTTCAGTTCATGAGGAACGGTGAACACCATATGAAAATAACTGCAGGGTAGCAGATCTGCTTTCCGGTCATTGAGCCATTTTTCCTTAACCATGGTTTGGCATTTTGGGCAATGCCTGTCTCTGCATGAATTATAGGCTATTCGTTCAAACCCGCATTGATCGCACTGCTCGATATGGCCGCCAAGTTGGGCGGTCCGGCAAATCTCGATTTTGTGCATCACTTTTAATTTTTTGCATGGCAGTATATTTTGTTCCCGGTATGTTTTACCGTAGAGACGGAAAATATCAGCAATTTCGTGTTTGTTTTTCATTTTATCCCTCCTCGCCATACAGTGTATCCAGAGGGCTTTTGAACTCTGTTGGATTTTGTTGAATCAAGTGAAGATAGACAAGAGTAGTTTTTACAGAAGTATGGCCAAGGAGATTTTTAATGGTGTAAATATCTGTTCCCTGGGCAAGAAGGTGGGTGGCAAAACAGTGTCTTAAAACGTGGAGTCCATTGCCTCTTTTTATGCCGGCTTTTTTTTTGCCTTATAGAAAGCCTCTCTGGCAGCAGTATAACCAAGATGCTGGTCCTGGGATTTCCCGGGGAAAAGCCATTCTTTAGGTTTATACTCCTGCCAATATTTTCTGAGTTCACTAAGAAGATGTTTAGATAGAACCGCATAACGGTCCTTTCGGCCTTTGCCCTGTTCTATTCTGATCATCATCCTGGATGGATCACTTTCTATGTGGATGGGTTTGAGTTTTACAACTTCCCCGGCCCTAAGCCCGGCACTGTAAACTGTTTTTAGCAAGACCTGGTGTTTAAGATTTGCCGCAGATTCCAACAACTTTTTTACCTCTTCCACGCTCAAAACATGAGGCAGCTTCTTAATTCTGGGACGTGGCGGCAGTTTAAATTGTGTTTCCTCCCAATTGAGAACATTTTTATAAAAACACGCCAGTCCAGAAAGGTGGACATTGCAGCTTCCCCAAGCAAGTTTTCGATCCTGCAGAAGGTGAAGCAAAAAATCTTGAATCTCCTCATTGGAAATCAGATCTGGCGATTTTTGATGGTATTTTGCCAACTGCGTCATGGTACCAAGATAGTTCTTCATGGTCCACGGCGAATAACGATTGAGTGTCATGTAATCCACGAATTGAGTTCTAAGACTTTTAACCATTTTTACCTCCTTGATTTGGTGAGAAAACCTTATCCATACGGATAGATATGTAATATTGTAATCTGATTTGATGAAAATGAAAAACAAGTAGAGACTTGTTTTAAGGATGCCGGGGACCTTTGTGTTACCACAAAAGTAGGAGATAAAGGGGGGCGCAGGCTGCAATGATTTATGACAGGTGTGGCATTTGCGCTTTTTGCAAATGGCATGACTGGCGGAAATCTTGCGCCTGAGCGCCCCCCCCCTTTATCTCCGGTCGATCTTGCAAAGAATATTTAGGATGTTAATTTGATTATAGGGTGTTATGCAACCATGGGGCTCCGAAAAGCCAATTCCGCGCAGCGGTTCAGTTGTGCGATCATGAAGGTGCTATATCAACACGGTGCAAGTCCGTGCCGGAGTAAACCACAGCTCCGTAACCGAAGGTAACTGCGTCGCTGCGAAGCGGGGTGGGGAGCAACTGGAGGTGAATTGTCCGGTCCGCAGGATGACGAACTCGATTCGGCGGGATGTTAGCGGCGAGCCTGCAACTGAATGGCGAAGCCTGAAAATCAC
>QKJV01000170.1 GCA_003249165.1 Desulfobulbaceae bacterium
CATGATAATTCAATTAACATACCTATCATGGCTTCATTCTGAGTTTTTTCCTGATGTCTTCTTGGCAAGGAGCACGAAAGAAAAAATGGCTCATATGGAAAAAATAAAGAATGAAATGATTTTACAGAATCAAAACATTGTGGAGAAGTAGCGTTCAAAAATATAAATGCTACAAAAACCGACAAGCCCCTCGTACGCGGACCGGGCTATAGCGTACAGAGGTTGAAGGTTTTCTTTTCTCAACTGTTTTCGTTTATCAACCGCTGGCTTTCACCGCCGCCCGCCTAGTGAAAGCCAGCGTTATACGGCTCGAACAAAACAAATATTGCTCCTGAGCCAATCCACAATATATTGAGTATCTTTCTAAAAAACTATGAAAACTAAAAAATCCAGATTCTATTATAAACCAATTCTAATAATCATCATCGGGATTATATTTTTGCAGTATGTATTTCTTGATGTCCTGACAGTCTCTGGAGAAACTGTAGCCAAACTAACTGCTGATGAAAAAGCCTGGCTTAAAGCACATCCTAAAATTCGCTTGGCACCAGATCCGGAATTTCAGCCGATTGAATTTTTTGATAAGAGCGGTAATTATGCTGGAATAGGAGCTGACTATGCGGAACTTATCTCAAAAAAACTTGGAATCAAGTTTGAGATTGTCAAATGTAAAAATTGGGATGACGTAATTGACAGAATAAAGCGACGTGAAGTCGATGTATTAAATGCGGTTGTAAGAACCCCCCAACGGGAAAAGTATATGCTGTTTCCAGCACCATACTTAAAAATCCCTTCTGTTATCATTGTTAGAAAAACTGTCAGCAGCAATCTGACTCTGAATAAGCTAAAAGGCATGCATGTTGTAATGGTTTCCGGCTACGGTTATGTTGATCTAATTCTCAATAAATACCCTGAAATAAAAATTGATTTGGTTTCTGATTTGAAAACCGCATTGCGAAAGGTCTCCTTTGGTATGGCGGATGCTTTCGTTGGGGACTTGGCGACAGCCAGTTTTTATATCGAATTGGAAGGAATTACCAATCTGAAGCTGGCGGGGGAATCTGAGCCCCCGAATATTTCAGGATTTGCAGTACGTTCTGACTGGTCGAAACTCAGTCGCATTCTGGAAAAGGGCGTATCCCTACTGACAGAGGAAGAGCGAAAAAACATTTATAATAAATGGATTCATTTAGAATCTGCTCCGGGCTTGACAAAAAGTGAGGTTCAAAACCTGATAACAATCACCTTATTTGTTATAATTCTGATTGTAGGCGGGTTTCTGACCTGGAACCGCATGTTGAACAAAATGGTGCGCCAGCGCACAGAAGCACTTCAAAAAGAGATTGAAGATCGAAAACAGGCAGAACGGTCTATAAAAGAGGCTGAAAAAAAGTACAGGCACTTGCTTGAGAATCTCCCTCAGAAAATTTTTCATAAAGACGCAAATTCAATTTACGTTTCGTGCAATGAAAATTATGCAAAGGATTTAAACATTAATCCTGAGCAAATAGTGGGCACAACAGATTTTAATTATTATTCAAAAGAGTTAGCAGAAAAATATATTAATGATGACAGGAGAATTATTGAGTCTGGCAAAAGTGAAGACATCGTGGAAAAATATATTGTAGGTCTCAGTGAATATTGGGTCCATACGATTAAAACTCCAATTAAAGATAACAGCGGACAAGTAACAGGAGTTCTTGGAATATTTAGAGACATTACCGATATAAAAAAAATGGAAGATGAGAAAGCTGTATTGGAAACACAGCTTCAACAGGCTCAAAAAATGGAAGCAATAGGCGTTTTGGCAGGAGGAATTGCACATGACTTTAACAATTTGCTTGGAATTATTTTGGGAAATACCGAGCTTGCGCTTGATGATATTCCGGAATGGAACCCGGCGAGACATAACATGGAAGAGGTCCTAAAGGCGAGCTTCCGTGCAAAAAATGTGATTCGGCAGTTACTCAGTTTTAGCCGAAAATCGGAAATCATCAAAAAACCTGTCGCTATCGGTCCAATCATTAAAGAATCACTCAACCTTATGAGATCGTCCTTGCCGACAACCATCGAAATTCGAAAGAATATCTCGGAAGATGCCAGCACAGTACTTGCAGATCCCACACAAATACATCAGATCATAGTTAATCTCTGCACAAATGCGGCCCATGCTATGGATAAGAATGGGGGTATTCTGGAGGTCAGTCTGGACAATTTGATACTTGATGAAAAAAGTGCATTACAATACACTGATATCAATATAGGGCATTTTGTGTGTCTTTCCGTAACTGATACCGGCTGCGGAATTTCACCGGAATTAAAAGAACGTATTTTCGATCCATATTTTACAACAAAAGATGTTGGAAAAGGAAGCGGAATGGGACTATCGGTCGTTCATGGTATCGTTAAAAATCATAATGGTGCAATTTTTGTGTACAGCGAACCGGAAAAAGGCTCTCGTTTTAAAATCCTTTTACCTGCTATTGAAGAACCGGAAGAAACGCAACAGGAAAAAATTTTAACACTACCAACGGGATCAGAGAAAATCCTCTTCATTGATGATGAACAAGCGCTTGTAGACATGGGTAAGCAGATGCTGGAACGGCTTGGATATGTGGTTACCATTCAAACCAATCCCCTTGAAGCATTGGACATATTTAGATGTCAACCGGGCATATTTGATTTGATCATTACGGATATGACGATGCCTCAGATGACCGGGGATAAATTAACAAAAGAAGTTTTGAAAATACGTTCTGATATGCCGATTATTTTATGTACAGGTTTTAGCGAAAAAATTAATCAAAAAAATGCTATTGAAATCGGCATACGAAAATATATTGAAAAACCGCTGAATAGCCGTGAATTATCTATGGCGATTCGTGAGGTTCTTAAATAAAAAATAATTTTATAGGAAAAGACAATTAAATAGAAAAAAAGCCATATAACCCCTGAACTCGGACGCAAAAGGTTTAGGGAGCCGCCCCTTGATTCAAGGGGCCGAAAATCCCAGTTTTTTCAGTTAACTCGGTATTATGTGTTTTTACTGACATTAAAAAAATAGGATTGATCAGAAATATGAATATTCTTTTCGCTGCACATGAAAATTCCTGGGGCGGTTTTTTAGATAAAGTCCGCGTGGAATTCCCCCAACATTGCTTTACGGCAACCGGAAAATTCCAGATTGACAGCCTGAAAGGGATTGATGTTCTAATTCCGACAATGTCTCCTGTGACTGAAGAGATACTGGATAGTGCTGACCGACTGAAACTGATACAGCAATGCGGTTCAGGGCTTGAAATGGTAGATATTGAAGCTGCCAGAAAGCGAAATATACAGGTCTGCAATGTGCCCACAGATAGCTCGGGTAATGCTGATTCCGTTGCGGAACTGGGAATATATATGATGATCGGATTGTCCCGGAACATTTCTGCGATGGCGAAAAGTATGGCAAACGGAAAAATGGGGGAACCGCAGGGAATTTCCCTGCAAGGCAAAACAGCGGGAATTATCGGTCTCGGCGGTATCGGAAAGGCGCTGGTCAGAAGGCTGAAAACATTTGATATTCGAATAATCGGCATAAAACGGAATAATGTGGAGAGTGTAAAAAAAGAGCTGGATCTGGAATGGGTCGGTACGCCGGATGAAATCGGCAGGCTGTTGAAGGAATCCGATTATGTGCTCCTCTGTCTCCCCCTGACAGACGAAAGCAGGAATATAATTGATAACAGGACGATTTCATATATGAAAGAAGGCTCTGTTATCATAAACCTTTCCAGAGGCGGCTTAATAGATAAGGAAGCTCTTGAGAATTCCCTTGCGGCAGGAAGAATTGCCGGAGCAGGTCTGGATGTGTTCTGGAAAGAACCGCCTGATCCTGATGACAGTATATTCAGATATAATGTCATGTCCACACCTCATATCGGCGGTTCGACGGATGTTTCAATGAACGGCATTGCCAGAGTGGTATCGGAAAATATCCGCAGGCTG
>QKJV01000390.1 GCA_003249165.1 Desulfobulbaceae bacterium
CGGCCAGGAGATCGGTGCGTCCGGAGATCCAGTTCACCGGTTCGGTTACTAACGGGTGGATACCGAAAAAAATCGCCATCAGCAGGGGCAGTTCCTGCTCCTTTTCCGCGGAGACAAAATTACCCAGGATAATATAGAGAAACAGTGTATTGGCAAGATGGATCAATATGTTTTCCAGATGCGCTATTGCGGCATGATTGTCAAACAAAAAATGATCCCAGTAAAAACTAAGTCCAAGCATCGGCCGGTAATAGTAGGGGGCGGAAGACGGACAGAAAAGAGCCTGCCAATCCAGTCCTTTCATATTGGTGTATCCCCGGATCATCTCCTGATCATCGGTGGAAAGAATCTCGCCGAAAATGGAGGGATAAAAGATACCCAGCACAAAAACGGCAAGTAGGAGGAAGGAAAAAAGTCGACGCATGGTTTCACTGTATAAAAAAGGAAGGGCGTATGCCCTTCCTTTTATGTGTTCAGCTTGACAAAGCGACTGTTTACAGAGAAGACCAGCCAGTAAACAGGGTTGAATCGACAGCAGAGCCCACTTTATCCACAGCATCATTTGCGCCGTCTGTAACTTTATCCGTAAAATAGATCAACGGATCGCCCGATGCGGTGCCGTAGACCCTGGTTCCGTTTGCATGGTCTGCGGCAGCGGCATATGTCTGTACTTCAGCATTAACGGCGACTATTACCATTTTTGAGGTCTTAAATCCCTGCAGCACTTCGGTTGAACCATGGTCACCAGCAGAGTCAAATGCTGTAGTTGCAGCAAAGGCGTTGGTGGCGAAGAGTGATAATGCAAAACCAATAAGCATGATTTTTTTCATGATATTTTCTCCTTATATTTCGTAACAAAATAGGAATTACAATGTGTCATCGTAATGTTGATTATCCGCGAAGTCCGTTTCCATGACGGTCTTAAAGTTGCGGAGATCACTCTGGGCCGCCGAGTTAAATGCCCTCTGTCTGTAAGCAGCAAACTGGGGGATAGCGATTGCCGCCAGAATTCCGATAATAGCTACAACGATCATCAACTCAACAAGGGTAAAGCCTTTTTGGTCTGATTTTTTCATTTTGTTAATGAATGTCAACATAAGAGATCCTCCTTTTATGACCTTCTGGGTTATGATTTTTTTGTCATCCTTGACATTTTGTTTCAGCTTTTATCTGTTATAAAAGCTAATTTCATGCCATCATGATTTTCTTTTGTAACAAATTCATAACCAGGTGAAATCAAAATAAAAATAAACGGCCATCTTTCTGTTTATATCCCTTGCAATTATTTAGAGCTTTTTTTCTTTATTATATGTCATGCCGTAGTGACAATTTTTGTCACTATGGCATGACATATTTTGTCAATAAACAAAAAATAAGCGCTTTATACGATCGAAGACAAAACCGCAGACTTATCCAATGAATAACTCCACCCACTTATTCTCAATCCTTGACTTTTGTTTATCTTCAGAAGCTTTTGCCGAAATCTGTACGAACTTTATTGAGACAAATTGCGAAGCTTTTCAATTGGTTGCATGCATTACAGTTTGCTCAAATTACTGGTATTAACCGAGCTCTATCAAACTACTGCTATTTTAATGAAATCCGGAGCAGGGTTGCTGAATTACAAGAAGAGAAATCTTCCTTTCCGGCAGGGTGAAGTTGTCGAACCCTCTTCGGAGCTTGCAGAATTAACGGTAAGAAGTGGCCACGCTCGCTGTAAGCGGCCATTCGAGATTTAGTGATCATGGAGAAAGTACAGTCATTCTGATGGATGGCGCGGCTAACCGATTCGTCGATCTGCGATGAAAAATACATTTAAACGTTAACAACGTTACGGAACAAATTCTTCCAGGACAATAGCCATAACTGCGGAACTGAGAGTTCTCAAGGTCATGCAAAATCAGGATGTGCGCATTTCCGAGGTATAAGCCAACGCACCTTTATGGCCGTTAACAAAGGGAATGCGTCAGGCTTGATCATATAGGTGAGAATAAAAAATAGTGTTCCTCAAAATCGTCAAAAAATTCCCTTTGTTCTGTTTCTGCCTCTTTATTTTATTTATATGCATATTATTTACTGGACCATGCGGATTTACCGCTTCTTACGGTGGAGGCAGTATCGGCTTTCTGGCGGAAAACATTACCGGTGGACAACTGGGTAAAAACACTTACACTATCATCACCACTTCCCGTCCCTGAATGAAGTGACGGTGCGCTCGCCATTCCTCGTCCCAAATTAACATATTTTAAAGATTGGTACTTCACTTCGCCTCCGCTTATGACAATATCAGTACCGAATATTGTCGGAGATGGGTATGCCGTGCCGGTTTTATAATAAAGACCGTATAACCGGCTGTATCCCTCACCTGCACATGGATCAGCACTTGGTTGAAAGACTGAAGTAAAAAGAATACCACCCAGCAACGCCGACTCAGTAAAGTTTCTGGTAGCCGGTACTGTTCCCGCCGTACCGGTAATCGGCGGCAGATCGACATACCATCCTTTCTTATATTTATCGACCTCAGTAATAAGACTCTGCAAATTGGTTATCTGTTCTCCGGTAGCTGCTGCATTAGGCCCATTTTCAATAGTCCGGTTTTCATCGACATACACATCAATATCTGTTGCATTGACAAGATCGGTGAATATGTTAACAGCAGAGCCACTCCCATCATCCTTAACCCCATATAACGTCTGTATCGCCACACTTGTTTTATCCGCCATGGCGTAATAACGTCCCGTTCCGAAATAAACCCATTTATTTTGTAAATTATCCATTCCAACTGCAGGTTGGGCAACAACCGGCTGGTTCGTGAGAAGCAGTGTAGTCGGGCTACCCCAGAAACCTGGGGAACTGTTTTCTTTTAAGGCCAAACGCATAAGCCTGCCGGAAATCGCATTCGCATTGCCGACAAGCCCGAAATAGGCAGTATCAGTTTGATAATCGAGATCCCAGTCCACTACCACGGGACTGCCGAGAAAACTATTAGCTATTCCCGTATCGCAGGTAATGATTTTCATCGATGAAGTGCCAATATTTGTCAAACTACACCCCACGGGTCTACTGGTTGTTATCCCGGGTGTTACAAGTTCAGCCAGATCAAAAAAATATATTTTCGCAGTAAGGGTGCTCGCCGCAGTCTGTATATTATTCGGCCCGTTGCCAAAAAGCAGATACCATTTATTGTTGTCACCAAAAGCCATGACGGCAGGATAAACGAAACTGAAACTGCCATCCGGAACCTGTATTTCACCTAAAAGGACAGGCTCGTTTTCCGGGTTGGTGATATCAAAGATAACAAACGCCGAACGCATTGTTCTATCGTTGGCCTGATTTGGGAAACCAAAACCGTCCGCCCCCGTATCAATTGTCATGGCTCCACCCCCCAACCGCATCCCAACGACCAGCAATGTTCCCCAGCCGTTGGGATGATTAGTATCCGCCGTGAAAATTCTGGCATCAAACACACGGGGTTTACTGTCCACATAGTAGACATGAGTGTAGTTTGGATCTTTGAGCCATTTCAAATGGGGAAGAAGATTCATTGGGGCGTACGCCCAAATTTCACTGCCAAGGGGATGTGCTGTCGCAGAGTCTCCGGTGGCACAATTCTTCCCATTGGTCAAATAACTTACTTTATTCACACCACTGTCATTGACCACCCCGTAAAAGCCGCCATTAAAGGCATGGAGAAGTCCATCGTTGCCCCCGACGTAAATCATCAACCGCCTATTTGCGTATTGATTCCGAAAATCAGTGTACGAAGTATCATCGTAAAGAATATTAAATGCTTCCTGAGGCGAGGAAACAACCGTCGGAGTGGAATTAACAATATCGCCGAGCCTCATGATGTCTGGTACAGTTTCATCAGCCGTGTACTTGACTGTTCGTGAACGAAAACCGGGGATTTCGACGCCACGGATATAATTTATGATGTTTTCTGCTTCGGCCTGAGTGGTGACATCAAAATAACCATAGCTGACGGACCCAAACAAAGTCTGTTCAAAATCCTTATACTCCGTGCTATCGACAAATGAATCAAAATCGCTGTCAATCCAAGTCATTATATGACGTCCCGAAGACGCATTGGCACTGTAAATCCTGTTTGATTTTAATTGTGCATCCGTTAAAGTTTTCAGATACAGTTGTTCCCTTGCATTCCATAAATAACCGATATTATACATTTCCTTTTCGACACACTGGTAGTTTGACAACATCAGTCGATCTCCGACCTTTATCCAAGCAACCGCAGGCGAAACCAACGGTTGCAACTCGCCTGATTCCATAAGAGTCAACGTGGAATTACTCGTGCCCTCCATACCGGTTGACAGATTAGACACATCCCAGTCACTATAGGTATTTCCTGGCGTTCCTTTGAGATTAAATGTCGAAATTTTCACTCGTTGACATCCGGTAAAAACATCATCCTGAACTGTAAGTGTTTTCTCCCCTGTATTTGCCAATTTTATGCTATGCGCAACAGAACTTTCAGCATCCGAAGTAAGACAATCAACATACCAGTTGTCGTAACTTTTTCCCTGTTCACCTTGTACATTATATGTAGAAAGGGTCATGATATCATTCACTGAAACCCATTCTCCTTTTGGGTCTATAAAAAATGTTAACGTACCGCCGTCCGCCAAGGACATACTTGTATTACTCCTGCCACTGAGTAAGGCTGTCGAGTCATAAATCTGCCAGTTTGTGAAAACCCGACCAACCTCTCCCTGCATACTGCCGGGAGTAACACTCAAAACCACTTCTCCTGTATCGGGGTTGTAACTGTTCACGATTCCGCGCATGGAATAAGGATTAAGAGTCAGAGAAAGCGAATCATAATGCGACACCACCCCTTCCATTGAATAGGGAGCTAATGTGACATTTCCGGCACCATAAGCCGTAACAACTCCCTCCATGGAATAAGGATTAAATGAGTCGGGATCATCACTTTTGTAGACTTTTACTCGTGTTCTGTTTTCAGCATCGTCAAAATAGGTTTCAACTACTTGATCGATGTCATAGTTATCCAACATTCCATTTGGAGTACACTCACCAGCCGCAATATTGTCACCAGGACGGCAATCCTGCCGTGAATGCCCATAGCTGTCCAGCCAAAGCGCATGGACAGTACCGAGCCAACTCGCTTCTCTGTCATCAAGATCTTTTTTCAGTGGTTCATAGTAGGCCTGATACAGCACCCCTTCACCTCGGACATTATTGGAAACCACTGCTGCGGCCGTACCCGATGATGTTCTCTCAAGAATTGTCATAAAAACGCGATTTAAAGCGGATTCAAGTTCTTTGGGGTTGCTTGCATAAAAATAGTTATCAGGGATTCCGTCGCTGCCAGTCATGCCGGTTGCGTTTATTTTGTTGTCCCATTCCTCCGTCAGATCAGGCAAATCGTTATCATTTTTATCTTCAAATCCTCCCCATTTCGCCGCATACCAGAGAGGATCTTCCAGCAAACCGGCATTTGTAGAGCCGAGTGAATAGATACGCGAAGTAATGGCTCCCCCATCCGCTATGCCGTAACAATTCGAACAACCTGCTATGGATGTCGGATCAGTGTAATTGAACCCATTCGTCCCTGAATGGATATGAAGGCCATCTTCAGTTGTCCCACTGATCACATAGCCAAGGCCGAGACTGTCAGTGTCGGTGAGAGTTTCCAGGGTGACCCCCGTTGCAATGGTAATCTGCGTGGGCGTTATGGTATATTCAATCGTTCCTCCCGCATCCAGGTCGTAATCACTTCCCTGCAGGCTGTCCTCCCATATAACCAGAAATTTTCCGTGGCCAGTATCACCCACCGTGGTAGGACGTTCGAGAATTTTAAAGTCAACCATGGTGCAGCCATGGCCGTCTTTGTTGTTATTGATGCAGGTTGGCAGGAGAGTTACTTTGCTCGTAGAGTTTGGGACAGGAATTTCGATTACCGGATTTCCCGAGGCAAGACGCACTGCATAAGTATCTACTTTCTGAATCCCCTCAAGACCTCTGCTAGCCAAAAGAGTATCAGGCCGGATGTCATTGACATGCGCATACCAGGCCAGACCGGCAACCCGGAATCCGCCGCGGAGGTCCGGTCCTTCCGGACAGAGCCCCCGCACATCACCCAGATTTGTGATTGTTTTCGCCGTACACATTTTATCTTTTGCTGTTCCGCTTTCACCGACAAACCATTTCTTGTTCGGGGACGCTGCATCGGGATAAACCCCTTCAACCCTGCCGATGATCGCGGTAAGTTCTTTGGAATTGCGAGGAGAATTCAAGTCCTTGACAACCCCAAAACTGTTTGTGTCAAGTTCATCCTTTATTGTCGCAGGATCAGAAGTAAAAACCGTATCTGCCGAGATAACACTTGAATTAAAATTTACGACATTAAGCTTGGAACAATAGTTTTTCGAGTTCAGCGGATCAACCCAGACGCCGGTATTATAGTTAATCCCTAATATGAACTGACCATCACTTGATTGAAAAGCGGTAGGAGAATTTTCTCCGGCAAAATACCGCAGTCCACTCAGATAAATCTCGGCAAAGGGATTCCCCCAGTTATGGCATTGACCACTGGTATCCCCAAAAAAATCAATATCAACAGGGCATTTATCCCCTGGAGAGTTATTTCCGTAATTCCAGGTAGAGTATTGGTAGCCAAAAATGCGAAGCAGTTCCCAGGTATTGATAACACCCTGGGATTTTTCAGCATGAGTGATGGGTCCTCCAGCTGTCTGATACACACGTTTGAAGGTTCCATCACCAATGCGAATAGCATTTTTATCATCGTCATCTGGGACGACTGCGGAATTATCCCAGTCATCCTGGTCAACAAAGCCGACATCGGTTCCGCCGTCTACATCACCATCACCGTTACAGTCCCTTCCTAAATTGATTTCACGGCACATGCCATCCATTTCGTCGATATTGGCAACCTTCTGAATTATTTCCCCTCCAGTGATTGATTTACCATACGTACCGCCTATCATACCAAACATCAGCCTGTCCTCATCCCCGAAAACCTGCAACAGGCCGATTGGTTTAAGGTTCCCGTGAGGATACTGCTTGCATTTTTCCGTACCCGCTCCCAGATCAACCACTCCATCACCATCACTATCCTTGCACACTTCTACTCGCGCCACATAATCATATCCACCCAGCCCGACATCCGCCCTTCTTGGATTATCCTGGGCAGCATAGACTCCTGAGTAAGAAGGGTTATTAAAATTTTGCCCTTTATTCCCCGGATCCTCCTCTTCCCACAGACATTGATGGGCTTCACCAGCACTCCAGAACGTATAATTGCCTGCCGCAGCCCTTATTAGTGGGGGGGCGGAAACATTTTGAGAATAAATGTTGGCAGTGGAAGAGTCTGTCACATTACATAAAGTTAATCCTACCCGAGAAAGATTGGTAATAACCCAGTTGAAGTAAGTACCGGAACCACTTATTTTTGTTGGGTGAAATTCCAGAGGATTCCCATCAAAGCTATCAAAGGAGGTAACCCATCCCGCCATACTCACGTTAGAATTTACAGTGTCGTAAATGGTTACATAATCTCCGGTCTTAACCCAATTCCCGGCTTGGTTAGTATCCAGCGAAATAACTTTGATGATGTTCCAGCTCTTGAATGATCCCGATCCCCCCGTTTTTGTAACATTCACTGTCAACCAACCAGAATCACGAATAAATTCCGTTACATCCCCTTCCATAAAATTCAGATAATTTGCCGAATCTATAATTTTTACATGTTCACCTTTTTCGAACCAATCCCCTGTTTGAGTTAAAAAAATTTTTGAGCCGGTACCAATCTCCACAGCTGATGAACTTGTGCGAATCGCTGTCAGAGTTGAGGAAAGCTTAACAATCGATGCACTTTTTCCAGTGGGCGCGGTAGTATTGACTGTAAAAGGGGTCAGCGCATTGACATCACTCCCTTTGTAATATTTGGCGAATGCATGGATATCCGGCGGCAGATAGGCGCGCTCGAGGACCGTTTCGTTAGAGGTATCAATGCGCCGATGCCCTCCGAACAGAATTTTCCGGATAGCGTCAATACGGGTCATGGAGGCCCAGTTCAGAAAGTTACCGCTCCAGTAGGCATCATTTGCCCCCGTACAGTATTTGTCCGCAGTATGGGCTACAGGTACGAATCTCTGCTGAGTAGAGTCATAATCGTAGCACTTATAGCTGTCGAAATAACCAAAATACTCTATATCATTGATATAGGTTGTCTCTGGTACACCATCACCGGTAAGGTCGGAGTAGTCGTTGTAGGCCTTAAAAAAAAGCTGATGGTCATTAGAGGCATTGATGATAACCTGTGGGCTGACAGCAGATTCAATAAGACTTATTGGTTGAGAAGAAAACTCCGCCATTGTATGGGTAGACACTTGAGCCCTAGCATTTATCGTATGGCCGGTCAAAACAATACTAACAAGGATGACCCGAAAAAAAATTTTCACAGAGAGAGAACTCATTATAGCTGAAATCACGACAACCCCCCTTGCGCTATTCAATATTCACAATCATCCGAGCTTGCACTGTTAATCAGATAGGTACTGAGCTTCCATTCCATACCCACCAGAGACTCACTTTCATCAACCCCCTTGTGCTGGGAGTTGATAAAATAACGGACATGGGTGCCACCAGCCGCCGCACTCTTCCCCAAGCCATCATATCCTGCAACCTGGTTCAAACCGCTCCCAGCCGTCATAGTGGTCTTGCCGGTAATGGTCATATTGCTGTGCGGGGCACTATCTGATTTCGTTGACCCAGAATAATAGACCAAGTCGCGTGTTGTATCGCTTGGCATCTGCACTGCTGCGCTTGTAGGTGAAGCAAAATCAAGATTTAGCACCTCAAGATTGCCAATCACGCTTTTCCCGGAGCTTGCCGGATTCTCCGAAAAACCTCCGGAGTTGACACACATCGCGTTCTCAAAAGTTACCCGCGAAGCGAGCTCTGCACCACCATCAGCCTGATAAAACGTCTGCTGATGAATTTTTTCATTGGCGGCAATCTGCAGCTCAATTGTCGACGTATTTGTTGCAGCAACGCCGATAATTAATAAAATGAGAAGAATCAATAGTGAGGCGACAAGCACAAAGCCATTTTCATTATTTACTACTGTTTCTTTTTTAAGCATGAACGAACCTTATATGGAATCAGCCTTCATATACGTTATGGATACTGATTTTGTGATGCCCTTTTCCTGAGAGATGGTAATGACGTTTATAGTTTTGACGCCGGGAAAAGGATAATCCTCAGAAATATTCCAATAAATTTTATAATTGCCATCAGGCGAGGTCAGCTTCCCATCGGCGTCATCACCGGTATCATCAAGGCCGCTGTCCCCATCATCAGTATTATCTTTCAAATCACTATCGTCATAGTCAAGTCCGATCAGCGATTCCATCCTGTCACAAGTCCAGGAAGTTGATTCGGTTATACGATTGGCGGTTGAATTGCCGCCGATTGCGGCAATCTGCATGGCATTGACGGAGAGAATGCCTATGGTAAAAATGGCGATGGCAATCAATAATTCAATCAGGGTAAAACCTGATTGCCCGGAAAAGACTTCAAAATGGGGTTGGTTTTTCATGATCCCAACCCCATATTTCTGCAGTTAACCGTTTGGATTAACAGGCGGCGCCGGAATTTATCATTATACGGCCCCCACAATGCTCCGGAATAAGACATATACGCCTCTGAGTTAAAATATTTTTGATCCGGATGCGCTGCTCGCGCCAATATTGATATAACAACACTGCGGATCTTGTCTCCAACGGTTGTTACGTTGTTGTCTGTATCCAGATAAACAAACTCCAGAGCTTCAATATTTTGTGCCACCGCGCTGCCGCCAGAAGTTCGCCGCAGAGCGTCATCTACGCCGTCTCCATCTGTGTCATAAAGTTCATACAAAAAAGTCTCTCCAGCACCTGGTAATCCACCGTCTTCATTCATGTCAGCAGTGAAATTAAAGGAATTACTTGTTGCTGCAAGTACATTATAGTTACCGGTATTATCAGGGTCATAGCCCACCATGCGAATCTCACGGGTCATTACATCAAGTCCCACTCGGATATTCTGCTGCATTTCCGAAATTTGATCCTGGGCGACATAACTATTCTGCTGGGATTGAAAAGCAGAATAAATTGAGGCAATAACAATGCCTGAAAGCATCATAACAATTAATAACTCTACGAGAGTAAAACCTTTTTGATTATTATCCTTATATAAGGATATGTAATCGTTTATTCCCATGCGCTTCCCGTCCATTTTTTCAAACTTATGCTCCCACTTGTTGCCGTTCCAACCGCATATGTTGTTGTATTTTCCCTATGATCAAAATATACATATCCGCCCGAACCGGTACCCCGGGGATTAAAAACCACTATATAGGTATTAGGTGCACCATTGTCAGGATAACTGACATTACCTGCTGGTAATGGCGTACCAGGGACCCCTGAAGTTGCATTACCGGATCCAAACCCAATACCACTTCCGTACTGTGACAAATCAATTTTTTCTACTATTGTATTGTTATCTGTTGTACTCCAATCACCATCACCATTGGCTGAGCAGAGATAATAGCAATTTTTTCCCGTATCGAAGTAGATCGCCCAATCGCTATTTGTTTTAATTGCGCCGATTTTCGCTCTCTGCATATTGGAATACAAATACCTTGCCGACTCCTTAAGACGATAGTTCGGCACCCAAGAGGAAAAGGAGGGAATAGAAATTGCCATCAGTATCCCCAATATGCAGATGGCGATCATCAGTTCTATAGTGGTAAATCCGAATTCCGGTTTCCACAATTTTGCGTTTCGCGCTGTATATTTCATGTCAAAATTTTTTTTTAAATAATATTTTTTTTCTCGTACTGCACAAATCACACCCGAAGACAAAACACATACTTAAGATGGAACAGTTTTTTTTCTTACCTTGGTAAGGGGAAAAGGAAACGAGTGTTAGAAAGCTCAATCCGGCTGCCGAAACCGTTTGAAAGAGAATTTCCACAAACCTGTCCCATAAAAATACTTTTACC
>QKJV01000100.1 GCA_003249165.1 Desulfobulbaceae bacterium
TCCGTGTGTTCCATGCTGACGCCGGATTGTGAAGTTTCTTGCAAACCGTCCACATGAGGCAAGAAACCTGACTAAAATCTGTACCTCTAAAAATATTGTAGTGATTTTAAAAAAAAATGTGACTAATTTTTGCAGAAACAACTCGGCAAGCACATCTCTGCTCATAGCCAACCACGAAATCAAAACGACTTCACAGACAGGGTACAATGGCAGAAAAGGGGGCAAGTGCTTTAAAGAAAAATACGAAACGGAAAGAGAGCCGGGCATAGCGGCCTCTTCACGAAGGACCGTGAAAAGCTATCAGTTTGTTGGTTGTTGGGTTCCAGGTAATGATGCAGTTTTCAATAAGGTGAGATTTTCCACCAGGCTGAATCGGCGGCTACGCCGAAAGATTTGAAATCGTTGGTCATGGTCTGCTCGACCAGGATTTTGCAATCGGTCAAAAACAGGAACGATTTCTAGCCTTGACCTTCCAGAGGCGCTAGATAATCTAAAAAACGGTAATTTAATTGTGAAACAGAAACCCGTCGCCGTTGGAGCTGAAGACGTAAGGGACTTGCAGCATCTCGGCATAGGCCAGCCCCTGCTGCATGCCGTCACCCAGCGCGTGCTGGTTGTCCTTGGCTTCGATGACGGCGATGGTGATATTGGGCTTGTAGAACAAAACGTAGTCGGCCCGCTTGTACTTGGCCCGGCTGTAAAGCTTGCCGCGGACGATAACGCGGCCTTTGGTGAGCGGGAATTCCTCGCGAATCTGCGTAGCAATATCCCAGCCCGCGCGTTCAAGCGCCGGAGTGATGAACTTGGTGCAGATATCTCGTTCGGAGAGTTGTTTTTTACTCACATTCACAAAAGGTCGTAATCAGATTGCTGAACATATCACCAATCAGTATTCTATTTAAGGCAATAATTCGCAAGGGAAATATCAGGTTAGCCTGAGAACCGCAATGAATGCCTTTACAGCTCGCTGCGGGGGTATTCATCAGACTTATACGGCAAATGACGTGGCGGAGAGGGTGGGATTTGAACCCACGATACCCTCACGGGTATACCGGATTTCGAGTCCGGCTCATTCGGCCACTCTGACACCTCTCCGAACAAGACAGCATTACGCTGGATGTAAAGTGCAGCAATTTCCGTTTGCTGAGAAACTATAATAACGACTGATTCGTGATAATAAAAGCCGAAGTTTTCTTTTCTATTATTATTTCATCATAAAAGACAAAGAAGTGAGCTCAAAAGAGCACCCTCTCTTCTATTGCGGACGCAAACGGGCCATTCCGGCCATAAGCAGCTTTTCCCCCTGTTCCTCAAAGAGAACCCGCACTTTACCAAAACGACGATCCGTTACAGTCGTGACGACCCCGGGTCCGAAAATTTGGTGTCGCACGAGCATCCCCTCAGCCAGATCGTTTATTGTCAGTATATCCATTTCGGTTGCCTGCTTTGTCGTTTGTTCTCCTGGCGGTTTTACCTGCGGCAGCGACGAATCAATTGCGGCGAGATAATCATTAGCCACATCGACATCCTGAGCGGTTATTGGGGGACCGGAATATGCCGTTCCCTGCCCTATTGCCTCGCCCAACCGGTTACTCAGCCCGATATTTGCCTCATAAAGAAACCGGCTTACAGGGAATTCATCCATGTTTCCGGTTTGTTGATATCTGCCTGTACCGGTTTTATTCATCTGCTCAAATTTTCGATCCGGCGGATGAATGCAATAAACCTTTTGCCGCGCCCTGGTCATGGCGACGTAAAAGAGCCGTCGTTCATCTTCAAGAGGGACCAAAGGCGTGCTTTGCTCATCCGGCTGCAATGGGAAAAACCCTTCCTCAAGGCCCGGAATAATAACGATCGGCCACTCAAGGCCTTTAGCACGATGTATGGAGGTAATAAGCAGGCAATCTTTGGCCGTATCTTTTCCCTGCTGCTGCAAGGTTTTTATTTTTTCGAGGAACGGCGCAACTGCAAGGTCCTGCCGCCAGGCAAAGCGCATAAAAGCCTGGCAGGTTTTTATTCTATTTTCCGAGGTTGAAAAACGGGCGGAGATGTTACGGTAATAATCGAACAGTTTTGTTTTACTCATAATTGTTTCAAGTATCTGACCAGCCTTGACCGCGGCCGGCAGTCTGGTTATTTCCCGCCATGTTTCGGCGGTCTGCTCAAAACGTTTCGCCAGGAAAGGCGGGATATCCGGATGAATGGCTGAAAGGAGTACCTCTGCCGCACTTGCCGGCTGACAAGCTATCTCTGCGGCAAGTTCACTGATTATTTCCCGTTTCAATCCTAAATGAGGATTGACCAGCATGGCCTCAATGATGTCAGCTGCGGCATCGGTGGCAAGCTCCGCCAACGAGCCGCGACAGAGATGCAGATACCCGCACAACGCCTTAATTTCCGGACAGGAAAAAACCTCTTCATGCCCGACAAGACGGTAAGGGATATGAGCTTCGAGCAGAACAAGTTCCAGCGGCACGCTCATGGCAAATAAACGGACAAGTACTGCTATCTCGTTCGGAGATCTTCCTTCCCCGGCCAGTTCCTCCAGAATAGCGAGTATGGGGTGGGGATCTTTTTCGACAAGACACCGCACGACTGTATCGGATGTCGAAAAGAAAGAAAGACACTGTTTCCTGTCACGCAGAGTGTTATGTGAAATAAGATGATTGGCGGCGAGAGAGAGACAGTGTCCATAGCGAAAGGTATAGGACAGCGTGTAATTGACAGCGTCAGGAAAATCCCTCGTAAAACGTGTCGTAATGAATTGGGGTTTCGCGCCCCGCCATTCGTAAATGCACTGATCAACATCACCGACGACCATGACCTGCGCCCTGTCTCCGGCTATGATTTTCAGCAACTGCTGCTGAACCTCGTTTATGTCCTGATACTCGTCGACAATGATATGATCGATATGATTGGCCGCCCATTTTTCCAGTTGC
>QKJV01000151.1 GCA_003249165.1 Desulfobulbaceae bacterium
GATGGGTTGCAGCAACCCGATCACCCTTGCTGAACCCTGTTACACCTTGTCCGACTCCGGCAACCCGGCCGGCTATTTCATGCCCCAGCACAAGTGGTGCGCGCTTTATACGGTACCATTCCATGGTATCACTGCCGCAGATCGAACTGGCAAAAATCTGCAGCAGCAGTTCTCCGGGACCGATACCCGGGACCTCCACCTCTTCAAGACGGACATCCCTGTTATTATGGTACATTGCTACACGCATAGATTTCAACCGGTTTATGGTTTAAAATAATAAACCTCAAAAATCGAGGTTATGATCTTATTATTCACCGTTTGCTGGAGTACCTGAGTGATGGGATATTGGGATAACTTTACACTAAGCCTGTACTCCAATACCACTTTCAAACAAAACATGACGGACTTCGCCATGACAAGCAGTTCTGGGGCCGCGAAAAATATTTTCCCTGCACCGACACTATAGTCCAAGTTTGCACTCCTTACAATCTGCTTTTATCCCAGTACCGCCTTCATAATTTCTATTTCCAAACCGGACGTAACATATATTATTTTTTATCAAGAAAGAGTTGTGTTTGGGCATAGTCTTTGGTATATAGCCCATTTTGGCACTTTCATAAGTCGAAGTTAAGATTAACTCTAAAACTAGTTGGCAGAAACTAAGCTAAAGGGCAAGAACTAACATGACAGAAAATTCAACAGAAAAAAACGTTTCAGAAGCAGGCAAGAAAGGCTCGGAAGAGATGAGTTTTGCTGATCTCTTCGAAATGGAAGAAAACAGTTCAGTAAGTAAAGTAGGAGATGTCATACAGGGTACGATCGTCGGCATTGTTGATGATCATGTCCTTGTTGACATCGGTGATAAAGCTGAGAGTTACATCCCGCTCTCTGAATTCCGCACCGAGGGGGAAGAACCGGAAATCAATATCGGTGATTCCTTTGAGGTCTTCGTGGAAAAAAGAAAAGAAGAAGGTGGACTGCTGCTGTCGCGGGAAAAGGCAATCGGCATCAAAGTCTGGGAAGAGATCGCTAAAATCCAGTCTGAAGACGGGACCATCGACGGCAAAGTTGAAAACCGTGTTAAGGGCGGCATGTCCGTTGATATCGGGGTGCCTGCTTTCCTGCCCTACTCCCAGATTGATCTACGTCCTGTAAAAGATCTGGATGCTCTCATAGGCGAGACCTTCCCCTTTAAAATTCTCAAATTTAACCGAAAACGAAATAATGTCGTTATTTCACGCCGCGCTATTCTCGAAAAAGAACGGGAAAAAATGCGTGAAGATATGCGCTCTACCCTTGAAGAGGGCATGGTCGTGAATGGAACGGTTACCAATATCACTGATTACGGACTTTTTATTGATCTTGGCGGCATGGATGGCTTGTGCCATATAACCGACCTTTCCTGGGGCAGGGTTTCACATCCAGCCAAGCTTTACAAGGTCGGCGATGAGATTGATGTAAAAATCCTCAAATACGACCAGGATTCCGACCGGGTGTCACTGGGTATCAAGCAGCTGCGTCCCGATCCTTGGGCTACGGTAACCGAGCGCTACCCCATTGGCTCAAAAACTGTCGGCAAGGTTGTCTCAATTACAGACTATGGTGTTTTTGTTGAACTTGAAGAAGGTGTGGAAGGATTGATCCATATCTCAGAGATGACCTGGTCCAAGAAACCGAGGCACCCCTCAAAACTTGTTGCCGTAAGTGACGAGGTAGAGGTCATGGTACTCAACATAGAAACCGAGACCAAACGTATCTCACTGGGCATGAAACAGCTACACCCGAATCCCTGGGACCTGGTCAGTGAAAACTATCCTGTCGGCTCAATTATTGAGGGCAAGATCAAGAATATAACCGATTTCGGTATATTTATCGGTATTGAAGAAGGCATTGACGGTCTCATTCACGTCTCTGATCTTTCCTGGACTGAACGCATCAAGCACCCGACGGAAAAATATGCCAAAGGTGATACGATCCAGGCCGTAGTTCTGAAAATTGACCGCGAAAACGAACGGTTCTCGCTTGGCATTAAACAGCTTGAACCCGATCCATGGCAGGCAGCACTTAACAACTACCCTGCCGGTGCCGTTGTCGAAGGTAAAATTACCAATGTCACCGACTTCGGCATATTCGTCCAACTTGAGGAAGGCGTTGAAGGACTGGTCCATGTCTCAGAGATCAGCAAAGAAAAAATCAATACACCGGTCGGCATGTACAATGTTGGTGACAATCTGCAGGTGAAGGTGATCAACGTTTCATCCAAGGATCGGAAGATCGGTCTCTCCATCAAAGCTCTGGATGAAGATGCCGGTGAGGATTCCACCAAGGATTACAAGAAAAAGCAGGCTGCCGGTCCTGCAACAATTGGTGACCTGCTGAAAGAAGAACTGGAGAGCAAGGGAACCAGCTCCAAGACAGAAGCCAAAGCTGCTGAAGAACCGGTAGCGCCTGTCGAGCAGGCAGCTGAAGAAGTGAAAGCTGAGGCTGCACCGGCCGAGGAAGAGGCTGAGGCTGCAGATAAAGCAGAGTCTCCAGCTGAGGCTGAAACCGGGGAAGATAAACCGGAAACCGATGAAGATAAGGAATAATTAGTACGATTCCGCAGGTCTTGTATGCGCTTCTGATGTTAATCAGTAAACAGCTGCTGCATTTCAGACTCTGCCGGCTGCTGATTGAACGCCATGAGCACTTTTCGTCAAAGACACCCCATTCTTCTGGGTCTATTTATACTGACAGGGATATTCTTCCTCTTTTTGGGAGGAATATCCCTGCTCGTTTCTTCGCTTATCTCGCAGAGCACCAGAACAGATATTTTTTCCCGTAAAGAAGGGGTGGGCATCGTTGAGCTCAAAGGCCTGATTGTCTCATCAGAGCAAGTCCTGAAACATCTGACAGAATTCAGAAATAACTCCGATATCAAGTCGATTGTCCTGCGTAT
>QKJV01000488.1 GCA_003249165.1 Desulfobulbaceae bacterium
AGAAAACTCTTCACGGATGATCATCATTGTTTCCCGCAAAGAAATCTGTTGCAGAAGGAGTGACACCTGTTGAGCTGAAGTAAATAAAAAAACCCGCATTGCTGCGGGTTTTTTTCCTCAAGAAGCAGATAAACTATTTAACTTCAATGTGGGTAATTTTCTTTTTTTCTTCCTCGGACTTTGGAAGAGTGATTTTCAATTCACCATTCTTGAAGGAGGCCTCTATTTTATCACTCTTAACCCCAGGAGGAACCCTGACTGCCCTGTAAAAAGAACCATACCGTCGTTCCATTCTATGGACATGCTTATCGGCTTCCTTATGTTCCTCTTTCCTTTCACCCTTGATGATCAGGAGGTCGTTATCCAGAGAAATTTCAATATCTTTTTTCTCCATCCCAGGAAGATCAGCAACAACCTCAATCTCCTTTTCAGTTTCACTGACATCCAGACGTGGAGTCCATTTTCCCTCGCCCTCAAACATCAATTCATGGAACATTGCCCCTTTCCACATTTTCTTGAACATCTCCTCCATGTCTTCAAAAACGTCCGGGACATTACCTCTCTCTCGTCGCGATGGAATAATATCAAACATACCAACACCCCCTTTTTGCCAGCTTTTTTATTGCATTTCAGCCCTCTTTCCTCCTTCTGATTAAAATGTATATCCTAGACAATGGGAGTCAAGGTACGGTCATATTTTTGTTAGATTCTGCTGCCCAGGACCCAAGATAACCGGGTTGCGTGATATATTTCTCCAGTCGGCTGTAAAATTGATAGCCCGGAATTTCTTTAGCCCCAAGGCTCAACAGGTGGGAAGTGGTCATCTGGCAGTCGATGAGATTAAACTCCCATTTTCGAAGCAGCCCGACAAGATGTAACAAGGCAACTTTTGAGCTGTTCGATACAGATGAGAACATCGATTCACCAAAAAAAATTCTCCCCATAGCAACTCCATAAAGTCCACCGACAAGTCTTCCTCCCTCTCTACATTCAACAGAATGGGCGTAACCGGCTTCGTGCAGGCGTATATAGGCATCAATCATCTCAGGAACCAGCCAAGTCCCCTTCTCTTTGCCACGGCGCGGCTGAGCACAGGAACGAATAATCTGCTCAAAATCTGTATCAAAAGTAACCTCAAAACGTCCCTGGCGGATAATTCTGGCAAGTCTCCTGGAAAGATGAAAATTCTCCGGTTCGAGTATTAAACGGGGGTCAGGTGCCCACCAGAGAATGGGGTCTTCCTGCGTATACCATGGGAAAATCCCCTGACCATAGGCAAGAAGCAGCCTCTCGACGGAAAGATCACCACCTACGGCAAGCAGTCCGTCCTCTCTGGCCAAATAAGCTGGGGGGAAAATAAGCGATTCAGTCAGCCCGAATATCATTGACGAAGGGAACGCAAGAACGACAACCAACCTTCAAAACCGTCGCCGGTTGTCGAGGAAACAGACATGACCATAAGATGCGGATTAAGCTGCAGAGCGTCTTTTATAGCCATTTCCTGGGAAAAATCAAAATAGGGCAACAAATCCGTTTTACTGATCATAAAAACATCAGACCCTATGAATGCTTTGGGATATTTAGCTGGTTTGTCGGGCCCCTCTGGTACGGAAATCATAACAACCCGCTTATGCTCACCAAGATAAAAAGTGGCTGGACAAACAAGATTCCCAACGTTTTCAATAAAAAGCAAGTCGAGCTTCCCGTCACCGAGTTGATGCTCCAATGCATGAATCCCCTTGTGAACAAGAGAAGCATCAAGGTGGCATGCTCCTCCAGTGGTAAGCTGGACTACCGGCACACCTTTTGCTCGAATACGATCAGCATCCCTCTCGGTTTCAATATCACCTTCGATTACTCCGATACGCAGCTCGTCGGCCAGATGTTCGATGGTTTTCTCCAGCAGAGTGGTTTTTCCGGAACCGGGGCTACTAATCAAATTAATTCCTATAGCGCCTAATTCTTCTATATGCTCTTTGTTCTTTGCTGCCAGAGCATCATTGGCAGAAAGCAGACTCTCATGTACATCAACCACTTTATGATCATGCCCCGGACTTGCGCATCCACAATCTTCACACATTATTTTTGTCCTCAAATTTAAAAAGAAAGCTAATATAAATCTTTTCTCAATCCATTTCAACCTGCAGAAGAATCAGGCCGTCACCGCCTTCGGGAGTAAGCAGAGAGTAACCGCAGGCAGGGCAGGAATCAGGCATACGTGTTTGCTTCAGGCAGACATTGCCGCATTCAAGGCACCTGAACCCCATGGGCGTTGAAACGATTTCTAGTCGCGCCTTCTCCGTCAGTTTCTCTTGGGGCGCCAATACATCGAAACCAAACTGAAATGAATCGGCAACAACTCCGGAAAAAGGCCCTATTTCAACCCGCACCTTGCTGATCGAACTGCATTTGTGCTCACGGGCAAGGTCAGCAAGCTGACTGAGCAGAGCCTGTACAAGGGATACTTCATGCATTCATCTCTCCTCTCAACATATTCTCGGCAGAGGCTCACCTGTCAGAGAGGGCACAATCCGCGATCCGCCGGCTACCGTTTTCAGAAGCACCCTTCCTGGCGGCCCATCACATACGGAACCAATAACGGCCGCGGCTGCTCCTTCCGGGACAGAATGCATTAATTTCACCATTTTGTCCGCATCTTCCATCCGTACCAAAGCCAGGCATTTTCCCTCATTGGCTAGATAAAGCGGATCCATGCCGAGAATTTCACAGGCAGCAGCCACTTCTGGTTTTATTGGAATTGCACTCTCATCAAGCTCAATAGAGACCTGAGCTGTTTCGGCGATTTCATTTAAAGAGGTTGCCACCCCGCCTCTGGTCGGATCACGCAGAGTATGCACGGCACCGGGAATTTCAGCCAGCATCATCAGAACAAGTCGGTGCAAGGACATCGTATCACTGCGCAGATTCCCG
>QKJV01000335.1 GCA_003249165.1 Desulfobulbaceae bacterium
CGTTCACCACCCGATCGAGCGTGAGGTGCCCAGGAAAAGGCCGCATTGGGATGGATTCTCCAGCTTGCAGACCATGACCACCATCCCACACCACTTCAACTTCCCGACCGAGAACATGTCGATAGACTCGTAGGCGAAACTTCGCAGCCATACCACCCGCCCAAAGCTCAGGGATATCGAAATCATAGAAGGCGTTGCCAGCACCAAGTAGTCGTTTTGGAAACTTGTACTCCTGCCCCTCACGGACCGAAAAACGAGTCGACTTTTCTGATAATAATAAATGGGTAAACCACCGGCTCTGCCGGTGGACTCACAAAGTTTGACAGTTCCGGGAGAAATGGGAAGTCTCGCTTTTCAGAACCGCTCAAAGTTCAAGAAAAGGAGACTCCCCATGTACGACGAACAAAGCCTAAGCCACACCAGATGGGATTGCAAGTATCACGTGATCTGGATACCGAAGTACCGTAAGAAATCGATCTTCGGAGACTTGCGGAAATATTTGGGTGAAATATTCCGAGAATTGGCCAGGCAGAAAGAATGCACAGTGATCGAAGGGCATTTGATGCCAGATCATGTCCATATCTTGCTGTCAATTCCACCCAAATACTCGGTTGCCCAGATAGTGGGCTTTATCAAAGGAAAAAGCGCAATCCAAATTGCCCGTAACTTTCAAGGTAGAAAGAAGAATTTTGTTGGTCAGAATTTCTGGGCGCGAGGTTATTACGTTTCCACCGTTGGCAAGGATGAAGAGGCTGTAAAGGCATATATCCAACACCAGGAAAAAGAAGACAAGCGATTGGATCAGCTCAATTTATTTGAATAGGCCGCCACCTTTAGGTGGCTCCAGGTTTTCAACCGCTTTGAGCGGTCCACAATTCAAGCCACCGGCTCTGCCGGTGGTACATGACTTTATTAAATCCGGAGCGGCAGAGGCCGGCTCGGTGATCAACCGACTGGGTACCGAGCGGATGGTGTATGTCAACCTGATGAACAACCTGTCCATCGATTGCGACTGTGACAATCACCCTGCGCCACCGGAATTGTTGGCAACAGTATACGCTCGTAGGCATTGATGCATAAACAGTGAATTGAACAATTTTTCCTAAAGAATACCTGAAAGGAGAAATCCGTGTTGTACAGAATATTGCCAAAGAACGGCGATACACTTTCAACCCTGGGATTTGGTTGTATGCGCCTCCCTATGGTCGACAACCAAATTGATGAAGAGCGGGCTATTGCCCAGATTCGCCAGGCCATTGATGACGGAATCAATTTTCATGCCCTGTCCGGCAGGGGTGCAGATTCCTACCTGCTTTGACTGGCTTAATAAAATGCATATGTTTGGCAATGTGCAGGAGGCAAAGAGATTATATGATACCTTTGCCAAAGGAGAGGTGCTGCAACGTGAACCAGGGCTAGCCTCACAATGTGTGGAATGCGGTTTATGTCTGGAGTGCCCTCAACAGATCGAGATTCCCGAGGTGTTGAAGCGGGTTGTGGCTGAGCTGGAAAGGTAGCACAAAATGATTATCTTATCGCGGACATGGCCCGCTCCTGCAGCCCAGGACTCACTGTGTAGATACCGTCTTCAAGCGCAAGCTTTTTGAATGAAATTTGCTTGATACGGGGTTTGGTTTTTTAATACACCAAAACAGATGTGGACGAGTTTACGCATTGCAGCACACAAAGACTCCATCTTTGTTTTGCCCTTAAATTGTAAGCGTTCGTAGAGTTCCTTTACGTCTGAATTGTATGTTTTTGCCGAAACTGCTGCCATATACAAAACTGCACGAGCTCTGGGCGGACCTGTTTTTGATAACCGAGATTTTCCCCGAAGGCTCGTGCCGGATTGTCTCTCCACAGGGACCAAACCGAGATAGGCAGCAAGTTGTTTTGCAGACTTAAAATACTGATTGTGAAGAATTGACATGATCATACCAGCAACCTTGGGGCCTACGCCAGGGATGGTGATCAATAGCTCGTAATCGTCCCGTAAATTTGGGTGTCGCTGTATATGATCGTCAATATCCTGCTGGAGCTTTTTAAGCTGTTCTTTCAAGAATTTGATAGAGTCACTCAACGATTGACAAATGAGTTCCGGGGTGTCCGTCACACCAGATTTTTCTTGACGATTAAGTTCTCGTTGTAGATCTTCATTAATGGCATCTCTACGGGCCAAGAGAGCTTTGAGTACCCTGGCTTCTTTTGAAGGAGGTTTCCAGGCTGGTGGCTGAATCATTGCTCCATAGCGGGCGATAACAAAGCTATCCATGCGATCGTTTTTGGTACGCACTGCAATGGCTTTACCAAAATCTTTTATTTGAGCAGGATTAACGATGGAAACTGTCGCCTCTGCATCAACTAAAAAGAGAGCTAATTGTTCGTGATAGACCCCGGTCGCTTCCATTACAGCGTGGAAGCTTTGTCGGGAAATTTTAAGTTTATCTATCCATTTTATGAGTTCCGTGAACCCATGTTTGTTATTTGCGAACTTTTTTGTTTTTCGTTTGGTGCTTGTGGGATCCAGCAACAAACAACAATCGATCTTAGCTTTAGCTACATCAACACCTAGATAGAACATATTGTTTTTTGGATTAAAAATGAGACCAACTTCGCCCACTTGCCTTGTGCATACAGGGTTTATCCCTTGGCTACCGTTCAGTGTCCTTGTTGGCGAGGAATGAGACAGAGGGCTTAATCTACATCTCAAGGTTTTAAGCCTTAGGAGTGGGCACAAGCTTCCTCTGTCTCTGCATGATGGTAGCTAACCATCAATAATTTCAAGATACAAGGAGCGGGCCATGCCCGCGAAAAAAAATACCGCGCCCCCGAAAGGTGCAAATGCTATGAAAGGTAGGGTGGGTACGTCTTTTTGTGCCCACCATTATTACAAAGACCGTGAGTATTCTATTCTCGCTGGATGACTGTC
>QKJV01000180.1 GCA_003249165.1 Desulfobulbaceae bacterium
GGCGCTGATTCAACTTTATCGCCAATTATAGCAGGAATGAACAGGGTGAATGTTGTTCCCCTCCCTGTTTCCGATTCCAGACTGATATGACCTCCATGTTTATTGATAATTGAATACACCACAGCAAGACCCAGTCCACTGCCGCCCTGTTTAGTTGTAAAATATGGATCAAATATTTTTCCCCGGTTGTTCTTTGTAATACCGACCCCATGGTCCTGGATCATAATTGAGACATAGTTGCCAGCAGTGAGGCGAGGAACCTCCCCCTGCTTTAATACCACATTTCGTACCCTGATATTTATCACTCCCCCTTCAGGCATTGCCTGAGAGGCATTTAGAACAAGATTCTGGAAAACCTGACTCAACTGCCCCCTGTCGGCATTAACCTTCCAGAGATTTTCGGCAAAATCATACGCACAGACAGAGCGGGATCCACGCATGGCAAAGCCTGCAGAGTCCCGAATTATTTCAGCAATAGCGGAAGGATTTTTCAAAGGGGTGCCGCCCTTCGAAAAGGTCAGCAACTGCTTGGTGAGATCTTTCGCGCGAAGGGCGGCCTTTTCAGTATCGACTAGAGATTTTTGCAGTGTATTGTCATTTTTCGCTTGAAGCCTGGCCAAGCTGATGTTGGCGAGAATACCAGTCAGTAAATTATTGAAATCATGAGCAATTCCACCAGCAAAAACGCCGAGTGATTCAAGTTTCTGGGTACGTAATCTTTCCTCTTCCCACTTCAAACGTTCACTGATATCACGCCCCATCCCTAATAATGCCGGTTTATTTTCAAATTGAATACGTTGTAAGCTCAATTCAACTGGAACAATTGATCCATCTTTTCTAACATGTGCTGTCTCAAAAATTGTGGTATCCACTTTTTTCAGTTTTTCCAGCCGTTCCGGTAACAATGCAGCATATTCCGGCGTTATAAACTGGGAAGCATTCATTTGCAGCAATTCCTCCCGCGTGTATCCCAATCGTTCACAGGCAACCTTGTTTACCTCAATCAGTTTCGCGGATGGGTCATAAATCATAATGGCATCATGGGTGCTATTGAAAATCGTTCTGAACTTATTTTCTGAAATCACAAGAGAATGCAGGTGCATTGCATTTTTCACGGCTACTGCAGCCATATTAGCTATTGTTTGATACAAGGATAATTCAGAATCGGAAAATTTTCGCTGTGAGATGGTATGGCCGATCATGACGCCAAATACCTCTGCACCTATTACCATAGGAACACAAAGCGCAGATGTTATATTGTACTTGTTTATAAAAGGTGGGACTGTAAAACGAGACTCTTCATCATAGTTAATGACTTCCCGAGATTCTCTTTCGCGAAGGACATATGTTGCCAACCCATGTTCGTCTAATTTGAAAGTTTTCCCTATGTTTTCTGCTGCAAAACCAATAGTATCAGCCACCATCAGGCCAGCTTTATCCTCTGCCAGGAGCATAATGGTTGAAAAATCCAACCGGAGAAGGGTTTTTGCAAGGGCATCAACTTCACGGTAAATGATGGGGAGATGTGTTGTACTGCTAAGTATTTTTGACAGAGCAAGCAACTCTCCAAGGATTTTTTCTCTCTGCCGACTTTCTGTGATTGGAACAACTACTTTAAGTGCTGAGCTTATTTTGCCATAATCATCATATATAGGTGTCGCAATAATCTCAGAATAAATGGTATTTCCTTCCAGATCTTTCCCAGCAACTTCTGTACGCACTTCTTCCAATTGCTCATCAAAAATTTTTTTTACACTACAGGGTGAGCAAACATCTTGCTGGTCCTTAAATATTGAATGGCAACATTTTCCCGCAGTATCACCGTATGTCGCCATCATAATTTTGTTTGCCCAGAGAATACGGTACTCCCGGGAGATAACACAAAGCCCGACCCGCATATTCTCCGTTACAACTTCAAGTTTATTCTTTTCAACAAGCAGCTGCTTTTCAATGACACGGCGTTCAGCAATTTCATCATGCAGATCAGCATTTATCTTCTGGAGTTCTCGGGTCCGTTCTATCACGATATTTTCCAGTTCTTCCTGATGTTGAATAAGCTCATTTTCTGCTCTGAGCCTTTCCTGGATCTCCTGCTCGTTTTTGTATCCAAGCAGGAAGGACTTGCGAATGATCCGATACACTTCCCGGGACAACAACAGTGAATAAAGCATAAAAACCAACAGCATTACGGCCATCCCGGTGTGGATCTCATCGTGAGCCTGAAAAAATCTCGAGAGCAGGGGGACAAGCACTATCAACATGTAAACCAAAAAGACATGCTTTATGGAGGACATCGATATTGTCGCCGCGACGACCATGCCGCCAAGGACGAAGGCAATAAAAATTTGATATGATGTCGATTGCGGAGGGAAAAAATAATATCCGGCAAAACCCCACGCCAAGGCGGAACTCATTAATCCGGTAATATAAAAATTTCCCCAACGAGACGGTTTAAATGTTGCATCACGAGGTAACCCTTGAAAAATTTTGGAGAGGATAAACCGACTAGCGGATATGATAAAAACAAAAAACACCCAGAGGATAAGGGTTGTTGGTGAGCTGACTTTAAAAAGAACAGCGGCAAAAATGAGAGCATTGAGCAGGTTGGCCAGTAAACTTGCGTTCAGTCCGGCATACAGATAATTAACCTGATCCTCATATAACGTCTGATCGATCAGTTGAGCGTTATCTTGCATGGTTCTCCTCTTTGGACAGCTTTCCGAGGTAAAAACCTTGAAGTAGACAATTTGCGGAAAGGCGGCCGGAATTCACCGGCTATGGATCACGTTTTGTCATCTAAGGAATCTGTTTGCCCATTTCTCCCCAACAAACAAGAGGAGTCCTTTACGTACTGATCATAATTCAGCAGATAAATATCCGCCAGTGTTAAAAATCCCGTGACGATGAGAGGTCCGTAAATAATCCCCA
>QKJV01000257.1 GCA_003249165.1 Desulfobulbaceae bacterium
GGAAAAATGACTTTACCGATTATTGTTGTTTCAGCCGTTATAATCTGTGTGATCCTGCTTTTTATTTTTGAAATTGTACGAGTTGACGTTGTAGGCATTCTATTAATGACACTTTTACCGCTGATGGGCTTGATCACTCCTCATGAAGCTCTGAGCGGTCTTTCGAGCAATGCTGTTGTTGTCGTCGTATCCGTTATCATTTTTGCCTCCGCACTCGAAAAAACAGGCGCAACAAACTCTCTTGCAGGATTTCTGCTGAAACTAGCGACACGAAGTGAGACAGGGATTATGCTGCTCATTTCATTTGCTGTATCGTTTTTCTCCGGTTTTATGCAAAACATCAATGCTGCGGCTTTATTTTTGCCTGCGGTAAAACGGATATGCCGACAGACTGAAATCCCGGTTGCCAGAATACTTATGCCAATGGGGTTCAGTGCCATTATCGGTGGCTGTCTGACCCTGATTGGTTCTAATCCCCTCATTCTGCTGAATGATATCATGAAAGCGGTCAATCCTGATGTTGAACCCTATGGATTGTTCGCCGTCACCCCAATCGGACTTTGCCTGACCGGTGGATTTCTTCTCTACATTCTGCTTTTTGGCAATCTTATACTCCCGGCTGGGCGACCAAAAAAGACTGCCAATGGGCTCATGTCAAAAAACCTGCAGCGGACATACCACGATATTGGAAATTTCTTTGAAATTCACATCCCTCACTCCTTTGCCGGACCGCAAAAGCTGGTTGATCTTGAAATTAGAGCCTATTATTTCACCACTGTAATAGCGGTCGTGCACGAGGGAGGCACCAAAAATTTTGCCCCTGATGTCGATACGGAACTCCGTGGCGGAGACACAATAGCAGTTGAAGGGCCACCGGAACTCGTAAAAAAACTTGCGGAATCATATCGATGGGAGATTAAAAACAGTCTTGAAGTCTTTGCCGAAGAGCTCTCTCCAGATAATGCAGGAATTATCGAAGCTGTTATTTCTCCACGTTCAGAGATGGCACGCAACACTCTTCGCTCTTTTTCCTTCCGGAGAAAATACGGAGTAAATCCCTTAGCACTGCGTAGAGGCAACAAGACTTTCGTTGGGGGAATTTCGGACATTATTCTACAAACAGGAGACACCCTTTTACTGCAGGGACGCTGGGACAAATTTCATTTTCTCAAGGAACAGCTTGATCTTATTTTCACAGAGGACGTCCGCGGTGAGATTCTTAAAACGGAAAAACTCAAATATGCGGTCGGCTCCATGCTTCTTTCTCTTCTTTTGATTATATTATTCAAGGTACAGCTTGCGGTTGCTCTCCTCACGGGAGTAGTGGGAATTATCCTCACCGATGTCCTCTCAGTTGATGACGCATATGAATCAATCGACTGGATGACCGTTTTTCTACTCGCGGGGATGATTCCTCTCGGCATAGCCTTTGAAAAAACAGGCGCAGCCGGTTTTTTTGCAGGACAATTGAACTCAGTTCTCGGACCGATATCACCTCTTTTTTCCCTTGGAATTATAGCACTTTGTACCTCCTTTTTTACCCTCATCATTTCAAATATCCTGACTGTTGTCCTAATGATCCCTCTTGCAATGGAAATGGCCTTGCATAGCGGTACCGATCCCCGCATAGCCGCTCTTGTAGTAGCTGTTGCCTGCTCAAACAACTTTATTCTGCCGACGCATCAGGTTAATGCTCTGGTTCTGCAACCGGGAGGGTATCGAAACAGGGACTATTTTAAAGCTGGAAGTGGCATCACCTTTCTTTTCTTCTGTATCGTTCTTGCCGCTGTTTTTCTTTTTTACAACATTTGAAGAGATTTAGGATTTTCTCCTTAAAAGAACACTGGTTCCACAGTTGAAATGTGACAATACACACATAATAACTACCCGATAAATCATCCTTATTGCATTTTCAGCTATTGTAAGATATAGTATTTTGCTCTAAAATATCAACACATGCTAACCACAACTTTAAGAGGAATTTTCTCTTTTTGCCTTTCGCAATATGTTGCGAACTGAAACATTCTAAAGTTGCCTTGCTTGTTATATAATTACCTGTTAATTTGGCATTTTTTTTACAACAACAAACAAAGATGCACTTTGCAACATGCGCAACTGCCAACAACGCTATCAAGGTTGCATTGAGCAACAGCAAAGTGTTGCATGATGCAGCGCTCACAATTTAAACAACGACATCCCCTCCTCCTTGTCGCATGTACTAATTCCCTCCCTTGTTCGTTACAACTCGCAAATCAGCATCTTTCAAACCAGACATATCATAATGGAACCATCTAATATTATTATAAAAATAAAAAAAACCATCTCCCATATTTATTCAGAAAACAACCAATCCTGGTAACATCAAGATACCATAGGGAAAAATAATAGCCACATGGCACGCGAGATGCACAATTAGTCATCGAACTGGCATTCATCCTGAATCCGCTTTCGTGAACTCTGCCGGCAAGGATCCAGCCGCGACACAAGCGATCGAAAAAGGAATGCTCACTAAAAAAACAAAATGAGCATCGGGAGATGGGAAGTGAAGTTTTTTGACCGCCGGTTACACTTTAACAAGGTAATTGTAACTTAAAAGGCAGGGAAGAAATTTCGCAAGTCCGCGCGGCCAGGAGGTCTAACTTAAAACGTGACCGTTCATGTACGGGCGGGAATTATTCAATTTCAGAAGTGGGGTATTTTCTCTGATGGCAACACAACACGACAAACCAAAACCGTATCTAAGCACTATTATCTTCGGTGCGATTTCCATCACCTGTTATTTTCTGGTGTTCACCAATGAACACATGGTAACCGAGCTGTTCACCAAAGGAGGTATATACACATTTCTTCCAGTAGGAACCGCTTTCCTTTTTTCCTTTGTGCATGGTGCTTTTGCCAGCAACCTGCTGACTATACTCGGTCTTGAGGCGAAAAAGAAATAACCCCCCCTGTCGGGTACAATTATAATTTACCACGAGGAGACAATTCAATGAAGAGGTTTGTTCTAGCATTACTTTTTTCACTACTCCTATTACCGCTTGCAAGCGTTGCCTTTGCCGGCGGCGGGGCAGGACCTGACAAGACCATGCTGAAAGGCGTGTTCACTGAAATCAACGAAGCTGCCCATACAGCTATTCTGCAGAAGGACGGCACCGGCGAGTTGAAAAACCTGATCATCGGGGACCATGTCAATCCGGAAAATCTTCGCCTTGGAAAAAAGGTACTGGTGAGCATGGACCATGATGCCGGCGAGAACGTTATTAAAAGCGTTTCCATCATGTTCCTGGATATCACTGTAGGAAAATTATTTGCCCTGCTTATGGTTGGTTTGGTCGGTGGGCTGTTGAGCGGGTTCATCGGTTCTGGCGGTGCGTTTGTTCTTACGCCGGCCATGATGTCCCTGGGAGCACCCGGTGCTGTTGCCGTTGCAAGCAACATGTGCCATAAATTCCCCAAAGCCATGATCGGGACATATAAACGCTGGAAATATGGCCAGGTTGATATCAAACTGGCGCTAACCATAGCGGTCACCTCTGTCATCGGTGTCCAGATCGGTGTCATGATTCAGAAATATATCCTTAATCACTGGGGGAATGCCGGTTCAAACCTGTACGTCAGCGTGGTGTTTGTTATCATCCTCGTAGTGGTCGGTGGCTATGTAACAATGGATGCCCGCAAGCTTGCAAAAGGTGGTCAGACAGAAACAACAAGCAACGAAGTGTCAAAGCTTGCTCTTGCAATGCAGCGGATTAATATACCGCCAATGATGAATTTCAAGGTCGCCAAGGTAAGAATTTCCGCCTGGGTAACTATTCCAGTCGGTCTGGCTACCGGTATGCTCGCTGCCACAATCGCTGTGGGTGGCTTCATCGGTGTCCCTGGTATGATTTATGTTATTGGTTGTTCTGCAGTTGTTGCCAGCGCCTCAGAGCTTGGGATCGCGTTTCTTATGGGTTTGTGGGGTTCTATTCAGTGGGGTTTGAGTGGTCTGATCGATATCCGTCTGACCCTGCTCATCCTTGCCACCTCTCTCATCGGCGTACAGCTCGGCGCACTGGGTACCACCTATGTAAAAGACTATATGATCAAAGTCGTTATGGCGGCAACTATGCTGATCGTTGCAGTCAGCCGTGGCGCAAAGATCCCCGGTTATCTCGAGGCATTAAACCTTGTTTCCCCTATCAATCCTTCGACAGCAGCTATTCTTGAATCAGTTAGCTTCTGGGCATTGATTGCCGCCCTCGTAACTGCCGGTGGTATTATTACAGTTGCCATGATAAAAGGCATGGTTATGGCAAAGCAGGAAGAGAGCAAACTAACCATTCTGGCAGAAGCAAATCGGAGAGCTTAAATCGACACGCCGTACAGCAGTAATAAACGGCCCTCCCCTTCCTGCTGATCACTTTTTCTTGCCGGCAGCTAAACCCTGTCGGCAAGAATTCTTACCTCAACAAAAAATCAGTCAAATATGCGGGAGCAGAAACATGACCTTGGCGAACAGCAAAATATTTGCGATTGGTGATATCCACGGGTCATACAATAAACTGCATGATCTCCTGAACCGCCTTCCTTATACGCCGGGCCGCGATCGCCTGGTATTTCTTGGTGACTACCTGGACCGGGGACCGGACTCGGCCAAAGTTCTTGATTTGCTCTGCTGGCTCAAAAAACGGGACAAGAATCTCATTGCCCTGCTCGGTAATCACGAATATCTGCTGTTGGAATTCTACCGTAGCGGCGATGTAGCTCTTCTGCCTTACTTGCGCGGTATGGGGCTTGACGCGACAGTAAGCAGTTATGGCAATGGAACCAATGTTAATCTCCAGAAATTAAGCTTTCTGCCGCAGGAACATCTCAATTTTTTGCAGGGTTTACTGCCTTACTGGGAGAACGAAGAGTACATTTTTGTTCATGCAGGGCTTGAACCCGGGGTCACCCCCGCTGACAGTGACATGACAACTCTTTGTGAAGTGCGGGATATATTTCTTACAACAGATCATGATTTCGGCAAAAAGGTCATCTTCGGGCATACCGCCTTCGAACTGCCGCTTGTTACTCCCCATAAAATAGGCATCGATACCGGCGCCATGTACAACAACCTGCTCACCGCAATCCAGTTACCCGAGGAAATCTTTTTCCACGCCTGAGCCCAAGGCGGGCACTCTTCAGCATTCTACCCTTCGAGTTCACTTTTCAGCCCCGCCAACTGATAATCCCCATCGAGAAAGGCGCGGGCCACACGCGGGACAAGTTCATCCTTGCGCATAACGGCATCCAGCAGTCTGGAAAATCCAAGAAGCCTGCCGATAACCTTAAGTTTCTCTTCGATGATTTCGGCGGCTCCTCCTTGAATAGAAGCAGTAAGCAAATCTTCACGCAGGTCGCAGAAAAAACCGGAAGCCGTGAGAATGTCCGCGAGACAAAGGACACGCCGATTGCGTTGTTCAATACTGGTACCGCCACCCTTGAAACGAAATTTGATGTAATTAAGCCGGGAATCGACTCCGCATATTGCATCCACCATTGTGAAATGAAAATCCATACGGGCATTGAGATTAAGAAAATCACGGGTGACCAGGGCATAATTTGGCAAGCCGATTGGTCTGGCCGACCGATGATCTGTGAGAAAACGCGAAACTACAGACCCCACGTTAACCCCTCCAGCAGGGCCCCAGTTAATTCCAGGCGTTGTAACCCCATCCCACAGGGCGGTAAAAGGCCGGGACAAAACCTGACTTGCCGGAACACGGCGTTCACTGCCCCGCATGAGCCCTCCTCCCAGGTCAATTAAAGAAACAAAAAAAGGAACTTCACTGTCAAGATGGAAAATGATGCCTGATGCCTGTTCGACCGCTTCGTCACCAGCTTCGAACATAGCCAGTACCGCCTTTTCATGGGCATAACGGACAAGATCATGAATTGAACGGCATTCAGCAATGGAAAATGTCGGGCCATATGCGTCCGTCAAATTAAGAGGAACAATCCGTTCGTAAAGATCTGCCGCCACCGGGTCTTCCGGAAGAGATGCCCGCTCTTTTCGCCCGACAATCTGCAGGTGGTAACGCTCACGGTGGCGGATTATTTCCTGCTCGGTTGCGGTAAAGACCAGTCCCCGCTCTCCATCAACCAGTACCTGGTCGCCATCTTTCAGTTTTCTTGTTGCGTTTTGCACCCCTGTAAGCATCGGCACGCCATATTCCCGGGCGACGCAGGACAGATGATCGGCTGGATTTCCCAGTTCCACCAATATAGCACCAGCCTTCAGCATGACGCTTACGGCCTCGACCATGCTCTGATGCATCACAAGAATATAAGGTGGCTCAATTAATCCCGAGAGCCCCTGCCTGTTACCTATGATGCGCACAATTCCAGCCACACGACCAGATGAAGCTACCTGGCCCTGCGGCAATAATGCTTTGCGACTCTCTTGTCCCTCACCTTCGGCTAAATTACGGCTCTTTATCCTGAGTGGGCGGGATTGAAGAAAAATAATACCGCCCTGGTGATCAACCGCCCACTCAATATCCTGCGGTCCTCCCAGCAATTCCTCTGCGGCAAGACCGAGTTGCACCATTGTCTTAACTTCATTTTCTTCCAACACCGGGGCATTTTCTTCATCAGCACCAAGTGCCTCTTCAACCACTCCGCCACTGCCTGCACTAACCAGCCTCCTGGTTTTACGCACAATATCGCGCTCACCAGGGTCGGAACCGTCACGCAAGGGATGATATACATCTGCTGCTTCACTGCCGCCAACCGCCAACTCCCCAAGCCCGTACACTGCTGTGATCAACATCCTGTTGCTCGCCCCATAATTAGGATCCCTTGTAAAAAGGATACCGGCAGAGCGAACATTCACCATTTCCAGGCAAAGTATAGCCAGGTCAAATTCATAAGGTGGTAGTCCGGCATGTCGGCGATAAGCGAGATTGCGAACATTAAAAGCGCTGGCAATGACCTGCTTGAAAGCATCATTAAGCTGTTCAGATGTTTTTACATTAAGAATGGAAATGTATTGCCCGGCAAACGAATGAGTCTTTGTATCCTCGCTTACAGCACTGCTGCGAACGGCAATCCCGTTCCCTCTGGCAAAAAAAGGAGCTGCCGCTTCCATCATGGCAGCTTTGAATTCCTCTGATAACGGAGTTGCAAAAATCATTGACTGTACTGCATCAACGCTTTCCTGGTCGGGCTCTCCGCCGTTTTGTTCACCAGCGCGCAATCGTGCCACAATCCGCAGGTAAAGATTATCCTGATCGAGAAACAAACGGCAGACAGATACTGGAATGGCAAATCCGGCAGGCACGGAAAACATACCGCTACGCCGCAGTTTAGCAAGATTGCCGGCCTTCCCCCCAACAGCCCGGCTCATGGTGGCCTCAACTTCATCAAGTGAGAGACAGAAAGGCAACCCTTCCTCCTGGGCGAGACGACCGAGGCCCTGACGGATTGCAGCAGCAAGCTGCTCCTGCCGGCGGATAAGACCAGCATATCCTCCATCCGCCAGATGATCGAGCTTTTCAACCAGATCGGCTGTTACCTTAAGCAATTCGTTAATGTCACCTTTTATGACCCTTGGCCAGAATACTGGCGAACGCAGGGATGCGCCCAGTTCAGTGATAAGTTCTACGGCTTTGTGGTTGTCATCCAGAAGTATACGGAACACCTGATAACGGGCTTTCAATCTCGCCAGCTGGGTATTGCGGTTTTTCTGCTGCAAACTACGCAAAGTTGCAATCGGATGACGGAGCCATTCGCGCAACATATCAGGCCCCTCCTTCTTCCGGTATTTCCCCGATACGACGGATAAACTCATTAAAGAATTCTTCAACGGCGGCGTCATCTATCATTTTAACATCAAGTTGGCGGGTGAATGCGACAAGCTCACCCAGATGAATAAGAATGCTCTCAAGATGCGCCCGTTCAAGCATCTTAGCCTTTCCTAGCACTAAATCACCCTTAACTTCCACTTTAAAATGCAGTCCGGCAAGCACTTGGGATATCATAAGCGCCCGGCGTTCCCGTTTGCCCGCCTCGGCGAACCCGCCAACAAAACGGAAATAAACATGGTTGTCATCGGATTCGTCGGAAAGATAACAGTCAATAATATTAAAATGATAGCCCAGTCTCAGGCTGAGATTGCAATAATTATCGGCAATAATTGCCAAATTTTCTCCACTATATGGTTTCGCACTGGCCAGCATGGCTATCGGCCGGGTAATACCGGCAAAGATATCACGCAGAGCAAAAGGCGCCGGTTCCTGATCCCAAAAGCGTCCATCAAGTAATCCCTTAAGAAGAAAACGAAAAGGGATGCTGGTTATCTGCTCGGGGTTGACCCGCTTGTCATTTCCCGGATTATCAAGTCCTCGCCCGATATCAATGATACGGAGCCGCATGGGTAAGTCAGTTCGCAACAGCGGAGCCCCACCCCCGGAAATAAGCTTGCCTGAGGTATGAAAGCCGATCAGTTCAGCAACGGCACGCTCATGGCAGAAACGGAGAAAATCATGAATGGTCAGACAGTTTTCCATTCGAAATGAAGAAGAAGCAGGGTTAGTCAGATTCAGGGGAGAGATAAGGCGCAGTAAACTGCGCAGAAGCGACTCCTCCCGGTTATTGATCAAAGGGGTAAGACCTCCCCCTTGAGGTAAGTCTGCCGGAAGTTCCACCTTGCCTTCATATACGGTCTGCGCTTCAACATCGACCATGACATAAGCTCCTTCCGGGAGCAGGGAAGTTGCTTTTCCGGCCCCGAACAACGCCGGTGTCCGGTACTCCCTTGCAATGGTGGCAAGATGGCTCGTCGGGCTGCCGATATCAGTTATAATTGCAGCAGCCCTCCGAACGATCTCAGCCAATCGCGGGGTGGCATAATGACTTACCGCTACCGCGCCAACCGGAAAAGTCTCTGCGGGGGTGTCCTCATTTACCTTCACCACTCTCCCCCCTGCAAGCCCCAACTGGCAGATATGTCCCCGATCTGTCATAAGAACCGGCAGCTTCTCCAATTCAGCAGACAGTTGCTCAGGTGTTCCCGCCTCACTGCGCAGAGGCAGCCGCAACGGTCTTGATTGTAAAATCCATATATTTCCTTCCAGGTCGAGACACCATTCAATATCCTGAGGGTACTCAAATCGTTTTTCCAGCAGGATACCGTATTCGGCAAGTTGCCGGAGCACGGCAAGACCGATTACCCCGGAACCCCGTCTTAGTCCGCTTGGCATCCGGGACAGGAAATCTGCTGCAGTTGAAGAAGGGTCCACATTTTTACTGCTGATACTGCTCTGGAACAGGGCAAAAGGATAACTGCGGTCAAACACGAAACGATCACCGCTGTCAAGACCAGCAACAAGATTTTCACCCAATCCGGCAACTGCCGAGAGAACCATGGTTTCGCTTTCCGGATTATTCGGATCACGTGTATACAACACGCCACTCGCTTGAGCTGTAGCCATGGGTTGGACAATAACAGCCATGGGCTCGACCTCTGCCGGAGTATCACTGCCCAAATAGCGGCATAGCCTTTTTGAGAATCGGGACGCCATTACCCGAACACAGGCAGTGGCAACCTCACCGGCGGCAACATCGAGAAAGGATTGGAACTGGCCGGCAAAACTTCGCTCTCCGTCCTCATCGACTGCACTGCTGCGAACGGCAAATCGTTCAGGATGTGTTGCGCCGGAACGTACCTTTTTCAAGGCACGGCTTATATCACCGGCAAGATCATGGGGAATTTTCGCACCAGCGAACAGTTCGCCAATACGCGTAGCTTGAATTGCCGGATCTGAAGTCTGTTTCAAAACGGCATTAATACGGGCATAAAGGTCATTGGTTTCCATGAACCGCCGAAATCCGGTCGTACTCACGACAAAACCGACCGGAGATGGCAGATTGAGACTGTTGACCAGTTCACCCAGAACAGCACCCTTTCCACCAGCTAGATGGCGCAGGTCCCGGTGCAGCAAATCCCAATCAAGCACTAGCAATGGCCCATAAGGTCCGGCACCTCCAGCGAGAATATCCGCGAGATGATCAGCCATTGTGGTGTAACGATCGTATAGGAGGTCATAGCGATCATCCGACATTGCATTGAGATGGTATATGACGCGCCGGCCCTTCTCAACGATATCAGTTACAGCATTCTGGAGAAACGTCAGATCATAAACGTATTCACCACCAAGGACCCGTTCCAGATCAGCAATTTTTTCAAGTATCTGATTGTTAATTGTAACAACACGGCGAAAATGATTAAACAGTGCGCCAAAAGCATCCGCAGGTGTACGACGCCTGACGATCCCGCCGCGCCGCCATAAAGGGCTCATTGCCCCACCTCACTTAGCTCTCCGGCGCCTCTTACCATTAAAGCGATCAAGGCACCCCGTTGCCGCACTATTTTACTCCATGCGGCTGACAAAATAGCAACCTGAACAGACACCATATTGTTTTCTGCAAACACCAATACAATCATCAGAAGGAAAGGAAGAGTCCTAGTCAGTTTAATATCAGGAAAAAGTGACTCTCTATCAGGATGGATGCGGCCGGGGAAAGTTGAATCAGTCATTACAGTATACCAAAACCAACGACCACTAGCTGGCTCTGACGCACTGGAAAAAAGAAAATGGCCCTTGGCCTGTCTTCATCGTAATATGCAGTTTTAACACAAAAACAATGCGCCTGAAAGGGAAAAACCCAACCCCTATCATCTAAACAATCCATTCCGGGAATCTTACTATTTTCTCCATAACCTATGCGGAATTTTACCAGAACATGACTATAAATTTAAAAATCAATATCGTTTTTAACTAGAAATTTACCTTGCCAAAATATGTCTATTTGGATATTTATTTCTTTTCTGTTTTTCAATGCTGGAAGTCATCAGGCAATTCATACAGAATTGAGTATCTTTTGCTTTTGCTCCAATAGCGCCCGTAGCTCAGCTGGATAGAGTACCGGACTTCGAATCCGTGGGTCGGGGGTTCGAATCCCTCCGGGCGCGCCAGTT
>QKJV01000165.1 GCA_003249165.1 Desulfobulbaceae bacterium
CAACCTCCGCGATATTGGCAATACGGTGATTGTTGTCGAACATGATAGTGAAACTATTGCCGCGGCAGACCATGTGCTCGACATAGGCCCCGGGGCAGGAATCCACGGTGGCCAGGTTATCTATAACGGCCCTGTCGCAGGTCTGCTTCAAGCAGAGAATTCTTTAACCGGGGGATTTCTTTCCGGCCGGCTTGAAATACCGGTTCCTAAGCGAAGACGGCAAACCCGCTCGACCAAAGAGTGGATTCTTATTTCAAACGCTGTTGCCAATAATCTGAAAAAAGTGAATGCATCATTCCCCCTAGGCATGATGACGTGTGTTACTGGAGTTTCCGGTTCAGGAAAAAGCTCACTGGTTATGGAAAGCCTTTTTAAGGGAGCCAAAGAAGGGCTTGGCAAAGCTTTTCATGAAACATCCGGATCATTTGGTTCGATTGCCGGTCTCGAAAAAATTGATAGCGTTATTGATATTGACCAGAGCCCTATTGGCCGTACTCCCCGCTCGAATCCCGCAACATACACGGGCGTTCTCACTCCAATACGGGAACTGTTAGCCCGCTTGCCGGAATCTCGAGCGAGAGGGTACAAAGCAGGAAGATTCAGTTTCAATGTGAAAGGCGGCCGGTGCGAGGCGTGTGAAGGTGATGGAGTGATTAAAATCGCCATGCATTTTCTTCCTGATATTTATGTGACCTGTGAGGCATGTAGCGGTAAACGTTACAATCAGGAAACTCTCGATATCAAGTACCGCGGGAAAAGCATTTCAGAAATTCTCTCAATGACAGTGGAAACAGCATTGGAGTTTTTTACAAACATCCCAGCAATCAAAAACCGCCTCCAGACTCTGTATGATGTTGGTCTTTCCTATATCTCCCTGGGGCAATCTTCCGTAACGCTTTCCGGTGGGGAGGCACAGCGAATCAAACTGGCACGTGAACTCCGCAAACGGAGCTCCGGTAAAACCCTCTATATCCTTGACGAGCCGACGACAGGCTTGCATCCGGCTGATATAAAGTATCTCCTTTCCGTCCTTTCTCGACTGGTTGACAACGGGAATACTGTTGTTATTATTGAGCACAATCTTGATGTGATTAAGACCGCAGATTATTTGATAGACCTTGGCCCAGAGGGCGGCGATGAAGGAGGAGAAATCGTTGCGGCAGGCACACCCGAAGAAATAGCCCAAAACCCTAAATCCTATACGGGGAAATTTTTAAAACAGCTCCTTCATTGATTAATAACTGTAATTGGTTGACTGAATGAACTTTTCAATGGTAAAAGTTCACGTCGTCATGCAAGGGCTCCGGAATTATGAACAACTGCAAAAGTATCGGCTGCGGTTTTCTTGACGATAGCATTTAGATTTTTTATACTCAGCTGCTCTTTTTATAAATCCTGCACTCTTAACTCCTCAAAAATAAGGAAAAATCAATGGTTGAACCGAATGCAAAAAATACCTCTCAGAAAGAAGCTCCTGTTTTCAGGTTACAAAAACTTTACCTGAAAGATCTCTCTTTTGAAAATCCCAATGTGCCGGATGCCTTTCTGGCTCCCCAGGAACCGAAAGTTGAAGTGAACCTGGGGGTAAAAAACAAAAAGCTTGAAAACGATCATTGGGAAGTCAGCCTTTCTGTGACGGCAAACGTTACCAACAACAAAGATGGTAAAAGTCTTTTTGTTATTGAGATAGAACACGCAGGAGTATTCATCCTGAAAAATATTCCGGAAGAGCATCTTCCGGCAGTTCTTGGTGTTGACTGCCCAACCCTTTTGTTTCCCTTTACCCGGCAGATCATCAGCCAGGTTTCCGTTGACGGCGGATTTATGCCCTTTTTGATGGAACCTGTTAACTTTATGGCTCTGTTTCAAAATGCCATGAAAAAGAAACAAAACAATTCAACGCCACAGTAACAGATCATCTCTTTTTCAACAAAAAAAGCACCGGAAACAATGGTATCCGGTGCTTTTAAGCGAACTTCTTTTGAACCTCACTAAATAGTTTACTGCAAAACAACTGGTCGTAAAAGAATGACCAACTCCTTACGGTGCTTTGCAGTGCCACTCTCACCGAACAGTTTTCCTCCTGGACCAGGAATATCCCCAAGAGCCGGAATCTTTGAATCGGAATAATCACTCACGCTATCAATTAACCCTCCGACAATCAACATCTCCCCATTTTTGATCTTGACCTGGGTTGTCATTTCTCTGATGTCAACTTCCGGCAATCCAACTTCACTTCCAGAAGTTCCAAATTGCCTGTATTCAATCGGGGTCTGCACTTCTGAAGTCACTGGGGTAAGCGTGAGAACCACTTCATTATCGTCAATTATAGTAGCGATAACAGCCATGCCGAGTCCGGACATTACGCTTGAAGTTTCTACGCTGTATGTTGTAACCCCATCCTCAACAGATGCATCTACCGTATTAATGTAAGTAAGGGTTGATCCGACAGAAATCATGGCGGGCTGACCGTTCATAACGGTTAACTTGGGGTTTGAAATAACCTCAATATGTCCTTGTTCTTCAATTGCATCAAGAATAAGCCCAAAGGCCTGGCTTTTAACCGTCAAAAACTTGTTTTGCGTGCCCAGAGGATTAAGCTTTTGGAAATCCATTGATAAATTAAAAGGCTTATTCGGGTTCTGCAACAGATCTTCCCAATTTATCCCTGTTCTGTTATCTGCAGAAAGGGTCACTTCAACAATTTTTGCTTCGATCGAAACCTGCCGATATATTTCCCTCTTTAAACTATCAATATAATTGGCAACCTTTTCCTGTAGTGAGCGTGGTGCGGTAACTGTAATCAAGCCGACAGGTTTATCTATTGTGTAATACCCTTTTCCTGGTTTACGGTTCGTCACGACAGTTGGCTGGACACTTTCAGCACCTACAACCAACATCTGCTGTCCAGCTGCTGCCGGGGAAGG
>QKJV01000067.1 GCA_003249165.1 Desulfobulbaceae bacterium
AGGCTTACATGATCAATATCCTGAGACCGGAAATAACCTGGAAAAAGAATATCGCGGCACCGGTCAATAAGATCAATTGCTCGTTGTTTTGAAGGAAGAGGATCGGTGTTGATATGTTCAAAGCATCCATCCCGAAAACAGCTGTTAACAAGTTGATCAACTACTTCAGGGATTTTTGCACGGCATTCACCTGTAATGCTACGTTCATCGGAGCAGATGCGTTCTTTTTCGGTCTGCAGACCATATTCTATCTTCATAATTTTCCTGGTTGGTTACATTTTTGTTTTTTTTTATAATGGCAATAATAATGATTGATTAACTAAATGACAAGGTGAACCAATGCTAACTTCAGGAAAAGCATCGGATGATGATTGTCAGCCCACCTGTTTTTTGAGTTATTTCGTTGCTTATTGAAGGAATATCAGAAGAAATACTGACAGGCTGGTCAGTCAAGAGGTTGGGAGTGATACAATTTTTCTAAGAAATTACGTATGGTATCTTGTGTCAGATATATGCCTGCAAGTTTCAGGTTTACCGCTGAAAGAGTCGGAATCATTCTGACTCCTTGCCGAAAACTTTGCAACGGGCTGGTCGTTACTTCAATTTTTTCAATTTCGAGATCAGGATAATCATTCTGCAGTTTTAGGAGTGTCCGACCTACCATCAGGCAACGTGGACAAAGTGCGGAGTGGTAAAATGTAATTTTCATTATTTCTCGAGCAAATTCTGGATAAAATATTTTTCCGGTTGATCCGGAATGTAAATTTCCATGTTGTTGTTCCAACGACTGACAAAATGTTTTGTTAACAGATGGCGCATTGCATTTTTGAGTTGGACAATTGTGGAATAACGGTGCAGAAAATATTCTCCGTAGTTGTTAACCGTGATAATGGCTGATTTGAGAGTTGGTGATCCCTTTACAGGTTCATTTTCAAAATTGATGATAACCAGGGCCATGGTGACTTTTTCCGGACTGAGCAATTCGGATGCTGTTATCTTGGAAAAATTGAAAAGAGGAAAGGTTTTAATAATTACCGCGGCGAGACTTTTCAAATCGGCAAGGTTTACGGCTAAAAAATGTTTTGTCATGTGAATATTTGTTTTTTGCTGCATGATGCCGTTGATTGTCAGCCAGATTATGAGAAAAACGGGATCTGTTTCCCGTTTAATGATGGAAAGAGGATTGTCTTTGATTGATTCCCCGTCATGAACACCTTGAAAAACATAATAGTAAAGATTGCCCTCAAAACGGCTGACATGAAAAGTCAGATCCGGCTGGAGGATGGACTGGCGGGAGAGTGTATGAAGATAGGGAATTTTGTCCGGTTTCACATCATAAAAGCTGAAGAGTTTCTTGCCGAGAATCGATAGATCCCTGTCGCTTATGGTCCGCCCGGTTTCTCTCTGAAAAGATTTACGTAACCAGCGTAAACGATTGTAAGTTTCGAGAAGATAGGCGTGAACACGAGATCCTAGAGCAAGCAAATCCTTATAACCCCAATTTTGCAGTTTAATTAACTGGTCGAAGTTAGGTGGAAGCAGAGCCCATTTGTCCATCAGATTGAGTGTTGAGAGGCGATGTCTTTCATCCTTGCCTGACTTTGTTCCTTCGAAAGTTTTAAAGAATAAACACTCCCTGACCAGATTATCTTCGTCCTTTGTTTTGTTCTTTTGATAAAAAGCTACGAGGTCCTTGGCCAGTAAGAGATATGGGTCAATCTGATTTAGCGGGAGGGGGGCATCGTTTTGCGGAAGTCGCTCTGGGAAAGTCACAAAGCATTGAATCTTCGTTGAAAACAGTGGAAGTATATTGGCTTGATGTTTGAGCAGCAGTTCAAGATAGGCAAATTTGATAACCGATTTAAAAGGACTGTCAAGCGCTTTGTTGAGCTGCCAGAGGCAGGCACCGAAAATTTCCGACTTGGGAATATCGGAAAGATAGCCGAGATCAATAAAGTTATCGAGGTTCAGTGAGCCATCCTTTATAAGTGTTTCAACATATTCACGATAGCCTTCTTCTGTCAATCCCGGAGGTATGAGCCACCAAAGAAGCATCTTGCCTGCAACAAGGATATGGGTACGGAACAGTTCGTCCTTGAGAAGCAGTTTCAAGGCTGAACCGGCGGATTCCTCTTCGGCACTGGAGGTGAATTTGTTTTCTCTTGTCTGATCAATGTCCATCAGAAAGAAATAAACTTCCGCACCCTGCTCCAAAGCCCATTTTTCAATTTTTTTACATTTCTTATCAAGCAGGGCAACTCCTTTATCCTCGATGTCTTCAACGCGGATGCTTACCCAGAAATCACAGTCGGATTTTTCAGACTGGGCGATAGTGCCGATGCTGCCGATTGTTTTCAGAGAATGAATGCAGGGGGTACGTGAGTAAGGAGATGCTGTTTTATAGTTGCGGGCTGATGAGTCTGGAAAGTAACGATAAAAAAGTTCACTGCTGACAATTTTGTCCGGCAGAAAACGGTGAATGCCAAAAGGGCATTGCGGGTCGTCGATATAGCCAGGTAAATCGGGATAATTGCAGTGAAGGAGATAGGGAATGATTCGGAAAAAGAGAGTTGCTTTTTCCGGATGCGAATTGATTGCCTTTATTTTACGGCTTTTGTTGTATGACTGGTATCTAAGAATTTTTTCACGCATGGTCGGGCAAGATCAAGGTTGGGCGTCACCCTCCGTGAAGTCGGTCTTGCAGATTGCCTGGATCATTTTTATGGCTTGGGCTGTTTTCGCAACATCGTGCACTCTGATGATAGATGCTCCATTCTGGACACAGTATGCGGATATTACTGCAGTTACCTCATCGCGCCGCAACGGGTCTTTGATAGAAAGTGTGTTGCCGATAAAAGATTTACGGGAATGCCCTATGAGAACGGGGCAACCAAGTGTTGTGAACTGTTTTAGTT
>QKJV01000449.1 GCA_003249165.1 Desulfobulbaceae bacterium
CTTACTATGTCTCCAATGTTATAGGTTTGTTTGGTATTCCTGACGAGATGGAGAAAAAGATTGTCGGCAATTATGCTGGTGCAGTTTAGACGGCCACGAACAAGAGCGGACCAGGAAATCTCAGAATCAATGAACATTGCGGAAAAGAGTGGATCGACCTGGTCTTCAGGATTTGCCGTATTCGGCCCAATAATCATATTACGGATGCGAAGTTTTGCGGTAAAGGGATTATAGCTGACCGAACCAAACGTAACTGCGCGATGATACAATTTTTCGGCTTTTTCGGGTAAAACATGCTGGAAGAAATATGGAACGCCAATGAAACCGAAAAGTATATAGAGAAGAAAAATGAGAACAGCTGATCCAATGATGGCTGATGATGCTTTAAACCATGAAGAAGAGGCGGGGCGTTTGCGTTGGTTGGAGGAAGCAGTTCTGTGTGTTACATTGGGAGTGGCAGAGGGGGCTGTAATATCTTTTTGATCTTGTTCGATGTCTACGGGTTGATTGATAGAAACGTCAAGGTCTTCCTGAGGTAAATCATTTTTTTCCGAAGCCGGGGAAATAGAGATTGACCCGAAGGGGTCCTGATCATTTTTTGTCATCGAGTCACTACCTTAAAGATCGAATTGCTGGCAATTTCCTTACATACAGTTTAAAAAGTAAATTTTTTAAATAACATGAAACGCAGTTATTTTCCATATTTGACATTATCCTGCCAACCGATATTCTCCAGCTAAGATCAGGTATGCGTGTATGAGATTCTACGTTTTTCTCAGAGGGCTTGTCGTATTGGGGGCTATCCCTGTACTTACTTTTATGACGAGCTTGCTGGCCATTTTATTTCTTGTCGTTTTCAGGGGGTCGGAACAGAAGGCTCAATTTTTGCCCAGAAGCTGGGCAAAAATAATTCTGGCGATTGCCGGAGTGAAAGTAAAAGTAGAAGGTTTGGAAAATATTCAAAAAAACAGGCCATATATTTTCGCGGCAAACCATCAGAGTCAGTTTGATATTTTTACAATGCAGGGCTGTTTTGATTTCGACTTCCGCTGGCTTGCCAAAAAGGAGCTTTTTCAGATTCCGTTGTTTGGGCGGGCTATGCACCTGGCGGGGTATATTTCTATTGATCGGTCACATGGAAGGCAAGCGCTTAAGAGTCTTAAAGAAGCGGCTGAGCGTATCGCTGGTGGGACATCCGTTATCCTGTTTCCTGAGGGAACGAGAAGTCTTGACGGAAAACTGCATGACTTCAAATCAGGTGGCATGGTTCTCGCGATTAAATCAGGTGTCCCACTCGTTCCGGTTGGTATCAGCGGGACATATGAAATCTTGCCAAAAGGAAAACTTCTGGCAAAGCCCGGACAGGTTACAATCCGGGTGGGAAAACCTGTTGAAACAAAAGCCTTCACTGGAGCGCAGAAACACGAGCTTGCGGAAAAGATCAGACAGGAAGTTGAGCTGTTGCTTAATGTTGCCAATAGATAGAAGTCGGTTGGTGCGGATTATAGCCCCGGAATAAACTGGTCTGTCTAGGGGAAACGGCAGCAGGGGCTAGGAAAATTAAGTGTTGCCGTCGATGAATCCATTTCAGCAAAGGCGCCGAAAGGAACTATTCTGTTTTCCTTTCCGTGACCGATTGGAAAATTCGCCCAGACAGGCACGTGTTCACTTTCGAGAAGCTGCAAAACCCTTTCCCAGATGAATTCCTTCTCCCCACAGTTGGTGAATGATCCAAGAATGAGACCCCGAATATCCGATAATCGGCCTGCCATACTCAGATGGGAGAGCATGCGGTCAATCCGGTATGGTGCTTCTCCTATATCTTCCAGAAAAACAAGTTTGTCTTTCCATGATATCTCAAAAGGCGTTCCAAGAAGATGCACAGCTGTGGTCAAATTCCCGCCGACAATCTCCCCTGAGGCGTTTCCTGACCGAAGTATTTCGATGGATCGTTCACAGATGGGCCGGCAAAGTCCACTGGTGAGAGTGTCAAAAAAAGAATGAACAGATGTATCATCGTGCTTTGCCAGGGAGGTAAGAACAGGGCCATGGAATGTGATCAGTCCAGTATGGCCATGAATGGCGCAATGTAAAGCAGTAATATCGCTGAAACCGATAAAAATTTTGGGGTGAAAGCGGATGAGATTGTAATCAAGCGAGGAAAGAATTCGCAGTGACCCGTATCCTCCCCTGACGGCAAGAACGGCTTTTACCTCCGGATCCCTCCAGATGTTATGAAAGATAGCAGTTCGGTGTTGATCTGAACCGGCAAGGTACTTTTCTTTTTTTTCTATCCCTTGGGCGATTTTGACCCGGAAGCCGAATTGTTGGAGAATTTCTATACCTCGTTTAAATTCGTCCTCATCCCAGGAACCAGCTGGCGCGACAAGTCCGATTGTGTCTTCTTTTTGCAGCAAGACAGGATAAAGGGGTACAGGTTGTTCAACTGTTGCGTGCATAAATGATCTGTAATCCTTCCAGGGTAAGCATAGGCGCTACCTCTTCTATGGAGGGAGCAAAAGGGGCGATAATGCCTGCCATTCCGCCTGTTGCAATGACTTTTGGAACATCGGGATAAAATTGTTCGGCAATACGTTTGATCAGTCCCTCCACCAATCCGCCGAATCCATAAAGGAGTCCGGATTGAAGAGCTGTTTCCGTATTTGTGCCGATTGCCTTCTTGGGTGGAGAACTTGTATCGATCCGGGGGAGTTTCGCGGTGTGGTTAACAAGGGCGTCAAAGGAAATCCCGAGTCCTGGGGCTATCGCTCCGCCAATATATTCACCTTGGGGAGAAACGCAGTCAAAGGTAATTGCTGTGCCGAAATCAACAATGATCATCGCCTGTTTGTATCTTGCAAAAGCGGCGACTGAATTAATTATTCTGTCTGCACCGACTTCGTTCGGAT
>QKJV01000073.1 GCA_003249165.1 Desulfobulbaceae bacterium
AGAGGACTACGAAGGATCGAGCTGTCGTGGTGCCTTAAAGGGCTGGCAACGCCACGGTGTCTGTCTGGAGAATTTGTGGCCTTACAATGATGGAAAATTCGTCCGGCCGAAGGATGGTTGGGAAGTGGACGCCATACGACGTCCACTTGGTGTATATTACCGTATCCAGCGAGATTCTGTGGTTGACATGCAGTCGGCCATCTGGCAGACCGGCGCTATCTATGTCTCAGCAAATGTTCACCAGGGCTGGCAGCTTAGTACTTCTTCAAAAAGACTGCTGCCGACCCACAAAAAACTTCCGGTGATCAAACCATCACCAAAAATTCTTGGTGGCCACGCATTCGCCTTGGTCGGATACAATGACATTGGTTTTATTGTCCAAAACTCCTGGGGATCTGGTTGGGGATGGTCAGGGTTTGCCATTCTCACCTATGATGATTGGGTAACCAATGGCAGCGATGCCTGGGTAGTCGGCCTCGGCGTTCCGGTTAGCCATGGCACCCAGAGTTCCACAACGAAAACAGTTGCCAAATCGCCCCAGCATTTCGTCTTACGGTCCGGCCGTATTGCCTCCCCAACAGGTCTGCCGAGCTGGGTAGGAGCATTAACCGATCCGCTTGCAAATCGGCGCGACGTCTGGGATAAGGAAACAGCTTACTGGCACACGCTGGTCACCGGTAACGATGGGTGCATTATCAACCGTTTGCCCCATGTAGAAAATGAGCAGGACAATATACGATTCATCGGTTATGAGCAGCCATTGAAATGGTTTAAACAACAAACCGGGGACAGCCCATGGCGACTGGCCATTTATGCACATGGCGGCCTCAATTCGGAGGCCGCGTCTGTTGAGCGGATCCGGATCCTTGGGCCGAACTTCGAAGCAAATGGAGTCTTCCCGATATTTGTCACCTGGAAGAGCGGTTGGATGGAAACGATTGGTGACATGCTCAAGGACAAAACAGAAGAACTGTTTGGCACCGTCCAGCCTCCTGCACGGGGAATAGCCGACACCATTACGGAATCTACCGATCGAGCCATTGAGGTGATATCCCGTAACCTGCTTGTCCGCAGCATGTGGTCTGAGATGAAAGAAAACGTAACCCGTTCTTCGGACCCGGATCGAGGTCTATACGCCCTGGCCGATCAGATCAAAGCCCTTGCCGATGCTTCAAACGGCAAACTTGAAATCCATCTTGTCGGGCACTCTGCCGGTTCCTTTGTCTGTGGCCGGCTGTTAAAGGAGTTTGGCGAAGCAAAACGGGGACTCTCAGCCGCAAGTTGTTCACTTTTTGCTCCTGCCTGTGACCTGGAATTTGCTTTTGACCATTTTGCGGCAGCTATTAAGGCAGACCGACTCAAGAGAAATCGTTTTCTCATTCATGTCCTTTCTGATAGCCTTGAGCTGGACGACACCGTAGGTCCATATCGAAAATCATTGCTCTATCTGGTAAGCAGGGCGCTGGAACGGTGGCACAAAACACCCATTCTGGGCATGGCCGCCGCCTTTGATTCCGACTTCCTGCCTGCTCCCGACTGCAAATCCAGCGAATTCTGGCACGTAAACACCTGCGAGCAACTCCTGAAATGGCAGAATTTTTTCTGGGAGAACAAGCCTCAGCCAGGCGGTTTTGCCAAAGATGGCAAGGGTGGGCCTTTTGGAGCTCTCAATATTCTTACAAATAAACAAATTGATACTGGAGCGGGCCTGGAAAAAAGCTCCCATGGCTGTTTTGACAACAGTATAAAACATATCGGCAATGCGCTGGAGGTTATCCTCGGCGGCAAGTTGCGTAAACGCTTAACGCCGCTTAACTACTAATCATTTGCAAGATTGAAGAGAGGCGAACGTTGAAATGAATTTGCCAATGCCAAGATGATGACCCCGACAGCCGGAACATCAGGTTTATCTGATGTGGGTAGCGCGTGTCCCTCTTTCCAGGCTACGCGACAGCCGTATTGACAGACCATAAAATCCTTCTTATTTTTTAATCATAAGACAGGAAAGGGAAGGTAACTATATGTGTTACTGGTTTCAAACAGTCATTTGCCTGACCTGCAGATAAAAAAGCAAATCACTGGCTAAAAGGTTTAGACGGTGTCTGCTCTATAATTTGATCGGGGGGTGAAAATCATGCCAGAACTTCGATGTCCTGAATGTGGAAATGAACTTCTTCCGCCGAGGCCTGATGCTGTAGATGAGGGCTGTGTGTGCTCCAAATGTGGGCGGACAGTTTATGCCTGGACCAAAACAAAAGTTGAGGCGAAATGTCCGAAATGCGGGATGAAGAATACAACAACCGTAGCCAGGTAACCCGGCAATCTTGGACGGCCCGCTTCTAAGGAAGCGGGCCGTTTTTTTATTCATGACCAGGTGACAAAAAAATCCGTGTTGCAGCAAAACGAAAAAAGGGGCCGATCTGCAACACGGATTTTTATCATCATATTATCGGGAGCAATTATGAAGAACTGCTTGTTTAATTGCCGCCTCTTCTGCCCTCGCCACCCTGTCTTCCGCCACCATGATGACGCCCACCTCCACCAGGTTTGCCGCCTCCTGATCGTCCGCCGCGAGCAGGTTTATCCGGACGGGGCCGAGCTTCACTTACATTAAGTTGTCTTCCTTTAAGCTCTTTCTCATTCAGGCCGCTGATGGCAGCCTGAGCTTCAGTTTGGGAAGGCATTTCAACGAAACCAAACCCTTTTGATTTGCCGCTGAACTGATCTTTGATAATGGTGGCTGATCCCACCTCGCCGAAGGCTTGAAATGCACCTCGTAATTCTTCTTCCGTGAGTTGGTACGACAAATTTCCTACATAAATTTTCATTAAATTATCCTCGTTGAAATACAATCCCCCCTGGATTGCTCCACTCTTGTGACTGGGCAAAACAGACAGCCGCGATGAAACCTGTTTCTCCGGTCTCTTTTTTCTCTTTAAAATCTCTATAGCACATAGTCTGTTTACGATCTATTTTTTTCTTCGTAATGATAAGGAATTATGTTCCCCTTAAATGAAAACTTTTCAAACCTTCTTTTTCCCCTTCCTCTTGCGCACCGAGTAGCCGAAATGGCCAACAATAGGGCCTAAAGCGAAATAGTGGCCAAGCCCGTAGGAAATAAGACCAGCTTTATCAAGGCGAAATTTACCTTTTGCATCAACAAGGGAGGAAGTGACTCGGACGGCAACTACTTCTGCCACGAACATTGTATGGGTGCCAAGCGGCAATGTCCGCTGCACTCTGCACTCGATGTTGACGGGGCACTCAAGTATAATCGGACAGCCGACCTGTAGACCCTCAACCGGTGTAAGCCCTGATTCGCTGAACTTGTCCACCCTGCCACCGGAGACCATGCCGCACCAGTCAGTTATACGAGCCTGGCGTATGGACGGGATATTCACGACAAACTCACCTGTAGTTTCGATAATTTTATAAGAATAGCGTTCCGGTCGAACTGAGATGGATAACATAGGGGGATCGCTGCAGACACTTCCGGTCCATGCTATGGTGATGATGTTCGGGCGCCACTCTGCCCTGCCACCGCAACTGACCAAAACCACCGGCAGTGGCGAAAGGACATTACCCGGCTTCCAGGATTGCTTTACTATCTGTTCTTGAACCCGTTCCCGTTTCATAGTGATTCCTGAAAAACCCGCGGCAGATAAAACATCGGTGGAGCAACTGCAGTTTTGATTTTTTATCAACCCTGATGAATCCGGTCAAACAAATTCCCAAAACAATTTTAATACAAAAAAACCACCTTATCGGGCAGTATGAATACTGTTTGCTGTAAAAATTTTATAAAATTGTCCTTAAACACATAAGTTTTTATTTTCCAATTGATTTTATTAAAAAAATGATTTTAACACTAATTATCTGTAATACAGTAAAATATATAAAAAAACATACCCCTCGTTCAATGATGAAAAAAGAAGTCTTCTCTCGAAAAAACCTGATCCTTTCCCTGTTGTTTTTCTTCTACTCAGTTACCTGCGCGTATGCTGAAGTTGTCTATGTTACAGACCAGCTTATCGTTTATCTACGCAGTGAACAGGGAGAAGGGGAACGGGTCGCCCGGCTTGTTTCCGACACCCCGTTGCAACTGCTGGAACAAAACGACCGTTATGCAAAGGTTCGTACTGAAGAGGGCCAGGAAGGTTGGATAGAGGCACAATATATCACGACTGATCCCCCACAACAGATTGTCATTGCCAGTCTTGAAACAGAAATCAAAAGGCTTGAAGCAACCATTACACAGCTTACCAAGGAAAGGGGGCCTGTGGGCGAGCAGCTTGAATTAATCAAACGTGAACATACCCAGCAGGTTAAAACCTTAGAAGAAAATATCCATCAACTGCAGCAGGAAAAAGACCAACTTGCCGGGAAATTGCAGGAAACGGAAGCCGCTTACCAGGACATCAGAGAAAAATCAGGCCGTGTTGTGCAAATAGCAGATCAACTGAAACTACTGCAGGCAGAAAACAGCCGGCTTGAGGTGATGAACAGGCAGTTAACCCAGGAAAATGCATCTTTTAAGAAAAAATCTGATATCTACTGGTTTTTTGCCGGAGCAGGAGTGCTTTTCCTCGGCTGGATAATCGGCAGAATTTCTCGCCGTCGGAGCACAAAACTCTCCATTTAATTTTTGCCAGACCAAAACCGTGGGCATTTGAGAAGCACCAAGATACTCGCCGTCCGAGAAATAGCCTCACTGGCCGACCGGGCTTTTTTCCCTCATTCCATCCCTTTGCTGTCGCCTGGCCTCATTCCTCAATGCGTTGTTACTTGTAAACGGTTAACAGTCCAAAAAAATATTTCACATGTTTCGCAGATTATTACCGCAATTCTTTCATAACTATTCCCGTGTCGAAAAAGATGCTGCCCTTTGGTTTGTTAATGCTCCAAAGGGGTCAACACGATATAATGAAGCCTGTGCATGAGAAAGCATTCCGCAAAATTGCTGAATAACGAAAGGTATTCCAATGAGAAAAAAAATGCTGCTTATTGCGGCGGTTTTCCTTGCAGTTGGAGTGTTTGCCCTGTTTTTTTTCAATAACTCTTCCAAACATACCGGCTCTATCGCCACTACCGGCATTGTTGAAGGGACAGAGGTGAATATCTCCTCGAAGATATCGGGAAGAATTGCGTCAATCTGCTGCCAAACTGGAGATAGTGTCATGCTCGGCCAGCAGGTGCTGGTGCTGGAAAATGACGATCTGAAGGCCTCATTACGCCAAGCTGCTGCTGCGGTTGAAAAGGCGGAGGCTGAAGTCATCGTGGAACAGGCAACAGTAGAAAATGCACGGGCGAATGTGGCAAGTGCCGTAGCCGATGTTGCCGGTGCCAGAGCAGATCTGCTTAGTCTGAAAGCCAAAAAGGAAGATGCAGCGCGTCATCTGGCCCGAATGACCAGACTCTATCAGGATGAATCAATCGCTCGCGAAACCTATGATTCCGCTCTCACATCCTTTGATGTGGCACAAGCCGAAACCAATTCCGCCAAAGCCCGTATCGATGCCGCACTCGCCCACGAAATCGCGGGCCGGGCCCAGCTGCGTATGGCGGAAATCCAAATCCTGGCATCAGAAGCGGCAGTTAAGACTGCAAAGGCCGATCTTCTTTTTCGCCGGGCAAAACTCGATGAAACAGTCATCAGCAGCCCCATTGCCGGAATTGTTGTTAACCGACTTATGGAAGCAGGAGAAACCACTAATGCTGGCGCTACCGTTTTGACTCTTGTCGATCCGGCCAGCCTCTATATCCGTGTTGATCTCGAAGAAACCATGGTCAGCAAGCTCACCCTGGGCAGCGAGGCGACCATCAGGGTCGAAGGGCTTGATCGGGTTTTTCAGGGCAAGGTGGTTGAAATCGGCAGGTATGGTGAATTCGCCACTCAACGAGATGTTATCCGGGGCCGTCTGGACATCAAGACCTTCAAGGTGAAAATTGCAGCAACAGATCCTGACGATTTGCTCAAACCCGGCATGACGGTGGACGTTTCGATCAAGGATACGACCCATGATACAGAAGAACATCGCCGTTGAGGTGGCGGGAATCACTAAAAAATTCGGCGAGTTCACGGCTGTGGACAACATCAGTTTCCAGGTTGCCGAAGGAGAAATCTTCGGTTTTCTGGGCACGAATGGCGCAGGGAAAACGACCCTGATCCGCATGTTGAACACCCTGCTGCGGCCTACCGGTGGCCGGGCGACCGTCGCAGGATTTGATGTCGCTGCCAAACCGGATATGGTGCGCCGCGCCATCGGTGTTGTCCCCCAGTCACTGACCAGCGATCTTGATCTTACCGGCTATGAAAATATGGATATTTACGGACGTTTTTACGGTATCAGTGCAAAAGAACGGCGTAAACGCATTCCTTACCTGCTGGATCTGGTCGGTCTGACGAACTGGGCCGATCACATGGTCGCCTCCTATTCCGGTGGCATGCGGCGCAGACTGGAACTCGCCCGGGTACTGGTCCATCGCCCCCGGGTTCTTTTTCTCGATGAGCCGACCATCGGTCTGGATCCGCAATCAAGAAGGGTTGTATGGGATTTCATCCGCAAGTTGCGGGAAGGCGACGCCATGACCCTTTTTCTCACCACCCATTACATGGACGAGGCCGAGGCGCTCTGTGAACGGGTGGCGATCATCGATTCGGGCCATCTTATTGCCATCGGCTCCCCGGATGAGCTGAAGGAGCGTATTCCTGGAAGTGATATTGTCTCGATCAAGGTAGATCATTTACGACCGGACACGCGGGAACGCATCAGCAAAATTTCTTTTGTTCATTCCGTCACCGCAGATGAAAACATGTTGCGGGCATTTGTCGATAATGGAGCAGAAAACCTGCCGCTGCTGATTGAAACGGTCAAGGCAGACGGCCTGCGGGTGGTATCGGCCACTCTGCATGAGCAATCCCTTGAAGATGTATTCATCCATTTCACCGGCAAATCCATTCGGGAAGAAACAAAAAAATTCAATGTGCTGCTTGGCGCGGGTATCCCCCAGAAATGGGGGAGATAGAGGAAGGGAGAAAGAGCGTGCGACTGCTTGCCGTCATCGACAGGGACCTGAAAAAATTCCGCCGCAATCCGGTTGTCATCGCCATGAGTGTTCTTATGCCCATTCTCTATCTGGTGATTTTGGGCAATTCCTTCCAGGGCAAACTGGTGGGGCTGCCCCTGGCGGTAGTTAAGCTTGATACCGGCGAATCATCCAGGCTGGTCATGGAAAACCTGCGCGCCATCGAGGCGGGTCCACGTACCTTTTCCATAGTTGCCCTGAGCGACCAGCGCGAAGCTGTTGACGGCGTCCGATCCGGGCTCTTCAAAGGGGCAATCATCATTCCGGACGACTTCAGCCGTAAAATCGCCATGCATGCCGTGCCGGAAATTGGTCTTTTTCTCGATAACACCGACGGAATATCAGCGGAATCAATCCGCGGAGCGGTAAACGGCGCTATCCGTGCCATGAAAACGGAATATGTGGCAATACGGGAAAAGGCCGATGAAGTGCAGTTGCGGGATATTAACCTCTATCCCAAGGTGGATTATTTCCAATCTCTTGTTCCCGGTGTCGTCATCATGGCCATTTTTCTCGGATCACTCACTACCGGTGCCTTCAACCTGGTCATGGACAGATTTCTCGGGGTGGATGAAAGCTACATGCTGACTCCGCTGTCCAAAATGGATATTGTCGGTGGCCTGATTATCAGCGGCCTGTTCGTCACTACCTGCATCGCCAGTCTGATTTTCATCGTAAGTATCCTGATAACCGGCATACCGTTTACCAACTGGTTCCGGCAATGCTTTTCCGTTCTGCTCATCATCGTCCTCACCACCCTGTGTCTGCTCAGCATGATGTTTCTCCTGCTGGGCCGCCTTGGCCATCCACGCATTGTCGGCATCTTGAGCGGCTTTCTTAACGTCATACTTTTTTTTCCAAGCGGTGCGGTGTATCCCATTGCCAGCTTCCCCGAGTGGCTGCAGACTTTTGCCAAGGTCAATCCTGAAGCCTATGCGGTGCATGCCCTGAAAGCCGTTCTTTTCAAAAATTCGACTTTAGTCGATGTATCTGCCGATATCATCTTCCTGCTTGTCTTTACCCTGCTCATGCTGAGTACGGCGGTCATGACCTTCAAACGATCTATCGGGTAAACAGAGGTTGTTTTATAACTGTCCGCCTTTATTCGTATTTTTCTCTCTTATCGCACCAGCTCTTTACAAAAAAATATATTTAATAATTTCAAACTATTATAAACATATTTTCTTCATATTAAATCCGCTTGACATGAAATTTTGAATTATGTATTAGCAACAATATCACTAAAAATTATCGCGCTACCAGATCAAGACAAATTGAACAGTACCGCATAAAAAGCTAACCAGAAGCTTCTTATCCGACGTCCTGCCTGGGACCCTTTTATGTTGGAATGAGTGTTACACTTTTTTCATCGAGGCCCCGGCATGCTTACCGTCAAGACGTTTCTTGCGCCCTCAAAAATCCATGGAATCGGTCTATTCGCCGCAGAAAAAATTTCGGCGCAATCCATTATCTGGAAATACAATCGTTTCATTGATAAAATCTTCAGTGTTCCCGCCTTTCTGAAGATCTGCCAGAACCAGGATCTGTACACCCTGAACCACCTGCTCAACTCCAGCTATAAGAAAAACGGCAGATACTTCTATCTCACAGATAATGCCCGTTTCATCAACCATTCGGAAACAACCTGCAACATCGGTTTCCTTGACGAGTTTACGGAAATCGCCGAGCGGGATATTGAACCCAATGAAGAACTGCTGGAAAACTACCACATGGCCTATGACAGAGACGATTTCTTTTTTCAGGAGATGTTCAATATCCGACCCGATGATTATATCAACACCATAGCCCGGGGGTGCCATTACGATGCTGACCATCGCTACGTATCTTGATCGGTCACTCCTGCATGGAATCGGGGTTTTTGCCGCCGACAATATTGCAAAGGGACAGGTTGTCTGGGAATTCAATCCGCTGGTTGATCTTGAATTTACGGCAGAACAATGGCGGAAAATCGAAAGAAATTCAGCGCCGGAAAGTTTCCTGCACATCCGGCGCTATTCCTACAAGGAAGACAACAAATACTACCTGTGCGTTGATAACGCCCAGTTCATGAACCATAGTAAGCTTGCCGCCAATGTGGCAAACGATAAACTCACGAACACCATGGTCGCCTGCACCAATATCCGCAAGGGAGAGGAACTTCTCTGCAATTATTTCGAATATTGTGACTGCGACGACTTTAATCTGCTGGAAATCACCGAAATTGCCTAGGTATACCCTACTCATTAAGCAGTCCTGCGGTCTGCAGCATAGTCCAGCCGACAGGATCCTTCCCGCTGGCAGAATAGGCATGATCCTGGCGATGACCGGCGAAATGCCCCAGCAGTCTCGTCGCCAGTTTCTTGCCAAGCTGGACTCCTTCCTGATCAAAGGAGTTGATATTCCAGATAAACCCCTGCAAGGCTATCTTGTTCTCGTAAAACGCCAGCAATGCTCCCATGCTGCGCGGGGTCAACTTTTCGCCGATAATAACGGAGTTCGGGCGGTTGCCGGGGAAGCGGCGGTTGGGGTTTTCGTTTTTCTGGCCGGTGGCAAGCGCCAGCGACTGGGCAAGGAGGTTTGCCAGCAGCTTCTCCTGGGAATTTGTCTCCTTGACCAGCATGTCCCGACCATACTGGCTGTTGCGGAAACCGATAAAATCAACGGGGATAACCGTGGTGCCCTGATGGATGAGCTGGTAAAAGGCATGCTGTCCATTGGTGCCGGGCTCGCCCCAGATAATCGGCCCGGACTGATACCTGAGGCTTTCACCTCGACGGTTGATGGATTTGCCGTTGCTCTCCATATCACATTGTTGTAAATGGGCGGCAAAGCGGACCAATGCCTGGCTGTAGGGTAGAACCGCCAGGGTTTCGCACGCCAGGAAATTATGATTCCAGATGCCGAGCAGGGCCATAAGCAGCGGAATATTCTTGCGGATATCTCTTGTTTCGGCAGCGACATCGACCTCATGCGCTCCGCGCAGTATCTCGACAAATCCCTCATAGCCGAGGGCAAAACCGAGCATCACCCCGCCCACCATGGAGGTTGCACTGTAGCGGCCGCCAATGTAATCGAACATATAAAAGGACCTGAGATAATGATCCGGATTGTCCATGGGACTGCCCTCGCCGGTCACCGCGACAAAATGCTTGCCGGGATCAAGTCCGGCATCAATGTAAGCCTGGCGGACCAGTTCCTCGTTGGTCAGGGTCTCCAGGGTGGTGCCGCTTTTCGAGACAACGTTAACGAGGGTACGGGAAAGATCGAGTCCGGCCAGCACGCCGGCGGCATCATCGGGATCGACGTTGGAGATGAAAGCAACCTGCCGTCCGCTGATACGATAGGCAGCGAGGGCATGGTAGAGTGCCCGCGGACCAAGATCGGAACCGCCGATACCGACCTGCACCATAGCGGTGAATGTTTCGCCCCGGCTGTTGACAATGTCCCCCGCGGCCAGATCATCGAGAAAAGCTTTTAATTTTTCCAATTCCCGGGCGGCCTGGTCTGTGGCCTGCGGCTCCAGCGGAGAATCGGAAAAAATATCGCGGGTGGCGGTATGCAGTACCTGCCGGTTCTCGCATTCATAGCCTTCAATCCGGTTCAGCACCGCGCCTTTTTTCATCTCCAGAAACTGACCGACGGCATCACTTTCATCGGCGAGCTGCTGCAAGGCATCAAGAACCGCATCATCCACCCGCTGGGCCCCGTATAACAGGTTAAAACCAGCTGTCGAGCAGACATGACTTCGTATCCGCTGACCACTCAATGCATTGGGAGCAGTCAGATCAAAAGGGGCTTCGGCCATTTTTTGCAGGGAGGCGAAAGAAGGCTGTTGATCAAGGTCATTACGGCG
>QKJV01000012.1 GCA_003249165.1 Desulfobulbaceae bacterium
TTGGTGTCAAGTTTGATTGACAGACCTTCAGAGCGGATCTTTTCGATTTGAACGATGCTATTTCCAGCTACGGATGAACTCAATCAGCGTTCTCGCTGCGATTCCTGAGGGGCCTTTAGGTATGTATGGTTTTTCGGTATAATTCCAGGCTGTACCAGCAATATCGAGATGTGCCCAAGGAATTTTACCAACAAATTCCTGAAGAAACGCTGCCGCAGTAATTGTCCCGGCAGCTCGGCCCCCTATATTTTTCAAATCAGCGACTTGGGATTTAAGTTGTTCTCTATATTCATCGGCAAGAGGAAGACGCCATAGTGGTTCTCCTGCTCTCTCACCAGCAGCAAGGATATTTGTCGACAGTTCATCGTTATTTGACAAAAGACCTGTCCGGTGATGCCCCAGGCCGATAATAACTGCACCTGTTAGTGTTGCAACATCAATGACAGCATCTGGCTTAAACTGTTCCACACCATATGCCAGCGCATCGGCAAGAATCAGACGGCCTTCAGCATCGGTATTGAGCACTTCTACAGTTTTACCGCCATATTGAGTGATGATATCACCCGGCTTTAATGCCGTCGAGGAAGGCAGATTTTCTGCTGCAGGAATAAGAGCCACAATATCCAACCGACCGGGTTTTTCTTCTGCTACGGCCTCCATGGCAGCCATGACGGCAGCTCCACCACACATATCATATTTCATATCCCCCATGTTTTCCCCTGACTTTAAGGAAACACCTCCGGAATCAAAAGTTATTCCCTTGCCGACGAGCAACAGGGTCGGAACATTTTTGCCTGTGCGATATTCAAGAATAACGAGTTTGGGAGGATGTGCCGATCCCTGCCCTACTCCAAGGATCCCTTCCATTTTTAACTGCTGCATTTCATCTACATCAAGAATACGAGAAACAATACCACCTTTTTCAGCTATTTTTCGACCATATTCAGCGAATGCTTGAGGTATCCAGACATTACCAGGTTCATTAGCCATATTTCTTACGGCAATACCGGCATCTGCGGCAACAACACCACGTTTTACCGCTTTACGTACATGGGCCATGGCACTATCAGTAACACTGAGGCTTATCCTCTTAATTTCACCCTGTTTTTCGTCATCCTCTTCCTTTATATATTTCCGAAAACGATATGCACCAAGAATCAACCCCTCACTGAGGCATTCGGCCATCTCACTTGCAGAAAAAGGAAGTTCTTCAGGGACAACAAGAAAAAGTTTTTCGGCTTTCAATGCAAGGGCTTTCTGTGCAACTACTCCTCCAACCCGGCGGAAGAGTTCACGACTCAACTCATCTCCGCCAAGTCCCACTATGAGTAGTCTTTTGGCCCGAACTCCATCAAACACCCTTTCAGGATAAATCAGCAGACATTCTTCTTTTTTCCCCTGGCAATCACCCAGTTCAAAGGCATGATCTATTCTTTCCTGTACCAGCTTGTCACTACAGACAGGTGGTCGTTTTTTTTCGGATTGGCGAACGAAAAAAACCAGAAGATCGCCTGAAAACTGACTTGCTTTTTTATTGCTGACAACAATCATTTTATCCCTCTAATTTTTCCTCACGAAACATGTTGCTCAATCAGCTGAAGAAACAGTACATCACTCTACATCTTTCCATGCCGAAGCATGGAAACAAGCAGCCAAAAGCCCATAACTCCCGCAAACATAAAACCCAACAGCCCAATCACGGGTATACCGTTCCATTTCGGCGGCAGGTCGGCAAGAACTATGAGTGCTGATCCAATTATCTGAGCGGCAAGCACGATTGAAAAGGCCAATCGGTTACATACCTGTTCCAGATGATCATATAAAGTTTCCAAACCACGATGTTCGAATTCAATTTTTATCCTCCCCTGACGGGTAAGAGCAAGAACATCGCGCAATCCTGCGGGTATTTCCTTAAATAATTGAACAAGTTCAGTACCAGACTCGAAAATATCTCCCATGATTTTACGAGGATCAAGTCTCTCCATCTGAATTTTTTTAATAAACGGCTCGCAATGGGAAATGATGTCAAAATCAGGATCAAGTCGACCTCCAAGGCTCTCAATGGTGCTTGTTGCCTTGACCAGCAGATAGAAGTTTGGTTTCAGACTCAACTTGTGCCGGGAGATAATCTCGAGTAAATGCTGCAGGACAACGCCAACTTCAAGATCTTTCAGTGGCAGTCCTACATAACGGTCAATAAGCTCAGCACTGTCATTTTCCAAAGTTTCTCTGTCTGGTTGGTCATGCTGATAAGTGATTTTAAGAATTGAATCGACTACTTTTTTTTCGTCCCTGTTTACCACTCGCATGACAAGATCAGCGAAATCAGTCCTCTCTTTACGGGAAATTCGTCCCATCATACCGAAATCAAGGAAACAGATGATGTTTCCCGGCAAAACAAAAAGATTTCCAGGGTGCGGATCAGCATGAAAAAAACCATGAATGAAAATCTGTTTCATAATCAAAGAGGCACCGCTACTCGCCAGCAACTTGAGGTCGTATCCTCCATCTTTCAACTTTTCTATATCAGAAGCTTTGATACCTCTAACATATTCCATTGTTATCACGCGTTTTGTAGTGAAATGGCGATATACTTTGGGAATATAAACAGTCTGATCTTCAAGGAATTGTCTGGAAAAACGCTCAATATTTGCAGCTTCGAGCAGGTAATTTATCTCTTTTTCAATGCTTCTGGCAAATACCGAGATTATTCTGGTTGGACGCTGCACTTCAAATTCCTCCAGATGTCGTTCAACCAGGGATGCGAGATGCAGCATGATTTCGAGATCGGTTTCAATGATTTCCTGAATTCCGGGGCGCTGAACTTTAACAACGACTTCTTCGCCATCGGGTAATCGGGCAAGATGGACCTGTCCTATTGATGCAGCAGCAAGAGGTTCCTGCTCGAATGTGAGAAAAACCTCTTCAGGAGGCTTACCGAGTTCGCTGATGATAGCCTGAGAAACCTCATCATAATTAAAAGAAGGGACATCATCCTGTAACCGGGCAAGTTCCTTTAGGTATTCCAAAGGTATCAAGTCGGGGCGCGTTGAAAGAATCTGGCCGAACTTGATGAATGTTGGACCGAGTTCTTCCAGAACCCGCCGGATCCGTTCCGGTCTACTCAGTTTTTCGCCGATTTTCTGTTCTTTTTTAAATAGAAGCGGTAGACTTATTTCCAGATACTGATCTATTTTCAGAGTGTCGACAAACTCATCAAAACCATATTTCAACAAGACTGAAAGTATCTGGCGGTAACGCCCGAGATTGCGATAAGTCCTGCCAAGCGCCCCAATTTTCCGGATATTTAACATTATTACTGGCCAGTACCTTTCTCATGCTGTTGTGTGATTTTTTCAGACAGTCTTTTTTCAAGAGCATCAAGATCATCACGACTGGCGAGATTCATTTTCTTTAAAGTTTCTTCCGTAATCTTTTCCAGCTGTTTTGCAAGCTGATCTTTTTTCTCCTGGGATTTATCTAACATTTCTTCAACAAATTTTTTGACTTCACTATCAGACAACTTTCCTTTTTCAGAAAGTTCACGGGCAAGATCATCAACTTTTTCGCGAGTAAGTTCTGCGGCACCAAGCCCTGTATAGAATGCTTTTTTAATTAGGTCGATCATGGTATGTCCCTCCAGATGAATTAAATTTTTCAAAGACTTACATTATTCAATAAGTTCTTTCCATACAAAAGGAAAGCCACTGGCTAATTTTCTTTGTCCTTGAAAAAAATTATACCTCGTTGTATTCATTTACCATGTCGACAACATAGCACGTTTATTTTGTCCGGCAATCTTCTTTCAAATCTTTTTATGAGGTTTTGTTATGTGGAAAAATCTGACACTTGCATTGATCCTTGTAGTTTTCCTTTCTTCATGTGCGACTCGAGCGCAATCCGGTATGGGAGCAGGCGCTGCTGCCGGCGCAATTGCCGGACAGGCTATCGGCCGCAATACAGGAGGGACCTTAATCGGCGCAGCAATTGGAGCGCTTCTCGGTTATGCGATTGGTAATGAACTTGATAAAGCAGATCAGGCAAATATTTCAGCTGCCTATGAAAACAGCCCAGACGGGAGAACTTCTCGCTGGACAAACCCGAACACTGGCAATGAATTCGCCGTAACTCCTCAAAACACCTATAAAAATAATTACAATCAGGATTGTCGGGAAGCTGAAATCCTGGCAACAATTGATGGCAAACCCGAAAAAATTATCCAGAAAGCATGCCGTGATCAGTATGGAAACTGGATAACCCAGTAATCCTTAACCCGACCAGGGAAAAACATAACACCGTGAATCGACTTGAACTAAGCGAAAACATTAAACGTTTTCTTGCAGAAGACTTAGGCAATGGAGATCTGACAACCGAGTCGATTTTTTCTGATTCAGAGGTTGGGAAAGCCTGTTTCTTAGCCAGACATTCATTTGTTTGCGCAGGATTGGGGTCCGTTGCGACAGAAGTCTTCCGTCACTGTAACAGCAAAATTGATTGTACCGCCTTCTTAGATGGAACCTTGGTTAATAGTGGAGATGTTATTTTTACCGCCTCTGGACCGATTATCGACCTCCTCCGCGCTGAACGGGTTGCCTTGAACCTTGTTCAGCGGCTTTGTGGCATTGCTACCCTCACCGCTAGATTTGTCGATAAAATCAAACCGTTTCAGGTTAAAATAGTCGATACGAGAAAAACCGCTCCCGGCCTGCGTATGCTGGAAAAATATGCAGTCCGGGTCGGTGGGGGCTATAATCACAGGTTCAATCTGTCCGACGGTATATTGATAAAGGATAATCATATAACAGCATGTGGTTCGATAAAGAAAGCTGTTGGCCGTGTCCGGAAATATGCCCCTCATACTTTAAAAATAGAAGTTGAAACAGAAAATCTGAAACAAGTGCAAGAATGTCTCTCTGCTGGCGTGGATATCATTATGCTTGACAACATGCCAGTAGAAATGATGCAGGAAGCTGTACGTTTAGTTAAAGGCAAAGCTCTTCTTGAGGCATCTGGCGGGGTTAATCTGGAAAACGTTCGGCGCATAGCAGAAACAGGGATCAATATAATCTCAATCGGAGCTTTGACCCATTCTGCCCCGGCTTGCGATATCAGTATGGAAATGGTAAATGCTCAAATCGAAGCCTCGGGCTCATGCTGATCAAAAAAAATTCTTAAGCTGTATTATCAAATCAATTGTTCAGGCTGGAGATATCAAATGTAACTGTTCGTATTTCACCGGCCAAAGACACAGTAAGTCTTAATTGAGAGGCATCTTGTGCCTCCTCAGCAAATCCAGGGAAAAAAAGCATTCCATAACCGATTTGTCCCGGCAGTACTTCCCTGTTTACCAATGCTTTCTGAGATAAGTCTTTTTTAATTTTCCCCTTTGCCTCCTGATAGCCACTTACACCACCACTTACAGCACCTGCCGCGGCACCGATTGCAGCGCCCTTTCCCATGGCTTCACCTATATTCTCTCCTGTTACAATTCCCACTGCCAGGCCAGCTAAAGCACCGGCTGCGCCTAACAGAAAGGCAGGTTTAGTCGCTCCGGCAGCAGTTTCTCCTATATCGGTATATTTTTCAACACGCGAATAGGTCCTGTCGAGAGAATTAACAGGCCAGGCATGATTTTTGGTATCTACGAGAAATGTTTGTTCCGGGATAATTGAGACAGGATAAGCGCCATCATTTTGAAAAACGACCTGTACCGGAAGAAGGCCTGCTTTTCTGATATCAAAGCCAAAACTTTCCGCAGCCTTTTTCCTATCGACAAAAGCCTCGGCCGAAATCTGGACCCCATCGATTATAACATAATTTTTTGAGGCAACTGGGAGAACAATCGGTTGTACTCGTTCCTGGTAAGAACAAGAAGAAAAAAGCAAAATTAAGACCAGCAAAGGAAACATAGTGATGCATATTTTTGTATTTTTCTTTATCACAAAACCCTCCTGCATAATTTTGTTGTTCTTTTATTCTTCTTTAACCCCCTGAGTAATTATTGAGGATCGATGACGGGAATGTTAGCATATTTTAATTCAATAAAACTTGCCAAAAAAAAGAAGGAAAACATTGAAAAAGCGACAGGCCTTTTCAAACTCTCTCCATTCTCATTCGCAATGATCCACCTGACTGTTTCCTATTCAGTCCCGATAGACCTTAAAAAGAAAATTCTTAATTAGCAGATATTCGCACCAAAAGAACAATTCTTGTTAATTTTAATTAGTTACACAATAATATAAACCAAACACAGATTCATTGAAAAATTAGTATTTTTTCAAAATGTATCTATTACTCAATTTATCATGCTGACATTCTAAATTGTCGTCTTCAAAAATATCAAGATCCGGATAAAGTTTTCTGGCACATCCAGGGCAAATGCTATGACTGAACTCTGCAAAAGAACGTTCTCTTATAAACAGCTCTATTTGATTCCAGTACCCCTGATCATCGCGGATTTTCTTACATGAAGCGCATATAGGTAATAACCCGCTTAATGTTTTTAGTTTACAGAGTGCTTCTTCCAGTTCGACGTTAACTTCCTCTAAACTTACAGTTCGATCTTTAACCATTTCTTCAAGATTTTCTTTATGGTGTATTAAGTCGAGTTCAGCCTGTTTTCGCCGTGTAATGTCGTGAATCATGGCGATACTATATTTACTTCCCTGATCATGGAATGGGACGAACTTTAGGAGTAGATACTTGTTATCAAGTAAGATCGGTTCGTCTTCGCCAATCTCAATAATAGCTTTATCCTGATTTTCGAGCATTGAAGCTATACGATCTCGATCCCTTCCTGAAAAGAAATCGGGAAAGAAACCGGAAAAAACGTTTTCCTCGACCCTGCCAAGCAGTTTTAAAGAGATAGGATTTGCGAAGATAACATGGAATTTGGAATTCAGCTCAACTAGACCTTCATCCATGTTACACAAAGTTATTTCGAGGTGTTTTTTTGTAGCAAAAAGCTCTTTTGTAATGTCACGGGCAAAAATATTTTCTTCACCGAAAATTTTTCGGACAAGAAGAGAAAAATCATTATTTTCATAACTGTTCAGGATTGTAATTAGATGTTGGCACATCTCCTTTCCTGGACCTTTCGCAATACATGCATTGGCCCCAAAGGAGACAAAGTCGACTTTTTCCTCTGCTGATATTGCTGAAACAATTATTATGAAAATGGATCTATGTTCAGGGATTTTACGAATAATCCGGCAGAGTTTTTCCGCGTTTATTTGAGGCATTATAAGGTCAACGAGTATAATATCAGGATGAAAGACATCGAGTTGATCTAATGCTGCCCAACCATCTTCTACTGAACTGACAATATAGCCTTTCTGTTGGAGGAATGCGGTTAATAGCCGAACGATCAGTTTATTGTTGTCTACTACCAGCACTTTTTTTCTCATGAGCTTGTCCATGGTGTAACCTATAACCGAATTAAATGGTTTCCTGCGAAAAATTCCTTATCATCAGGAAGAACCGGATCTCATCTGGAAAAATACGAAAAAAAAATCTTATTCAATTTGCCGGAAATAACTTCTTCAGCAGTTGGAACAATTAATGAGACGATAGGCAGTTTTAACACGTCAAGATCGGAACCAGTGCCGTAGCTTTTTTGAGAATTGCAAGTCCATTAATAACAGGGTATTGCCAAAAGAAACAAGATTATACGAGGTGGGGATGATACTCAACCCGTCAAGTTTGTGCTCTCCTAAATAGACAGGCAGGAACTTTTATAATTCCAGGAGAATTATTTTCAGTTTGCGTCCCTGGCATTATTGCTTCACAGCAAAGGGAAACAGTTGAATTAAATTGTTTCTTTTAAATTTTTTCATATCTTTTTTGTGGTAAAGGTCAAAAAAAATAACGCTGTTATCAGGTATAACCTGACAATTTTGACAAGTTTTTTCCAACTTAATATTTTCCTTGCGGCAACGCCTGCACCAGTAATAAATTAATCTGTAATCTCTTCGTCCCACGTATTTTTTGAAGCGGCCGCGGTAAAGTCCCTGCATTTTTCCATCAGCGGAATCTGGATCATCGAGCAATCTTTCAATTACTTTCATGATCCGGCCATAACCCTTTGGATCATTATTTTTGATCTGATCGAGTTTTCGGCTAAAAAGCTCGGTCGGAGTGAATAAGTTTTTTTCTATCTGCATAACTCGGCGACGTAATAACTCAGAATGTCCATAAAAGAATTAAATGTCCTATCCCGAAACGTTTAATGTCTGTTAGACCATTCAATGGATTATTTGAATTGTTCATAATTAATCTTACATTAGGAAATCTACTCCCTCGCAAACACAGCAGTGTTTAAGTATTAAAGAGGAACGTGAATCATATCATTTAAAATAAATACAAACCGGACAAACAATAAAACTTTTTTATTTTTTATGGAAGAATTATGTTTAATATGGCCTATAAAATCTAAAACGATAAAATAATTTAAGCACAAAAAAGCTATTATTGATGCTAATTCATTTTTTTGAGGTATTTATCCTATCCTTAAATGTTTTTTTGGAGATAAACAGTTCTGTAGTCAAAGCAAATAGACAATTTGCTTAATCAATTGAATTCATGATGGGGAATATGGAATTCAAATTCCATCCCAATCATGTTATAAAAGAAAAATTTCCCTGCAATCTTATTTCGTTGGCAGATCTATATCGGCAAAAGAAATTAAAAATTCATATAATTTTATAATTTTGCGGTGAAATACAGGTAATTGTAGCTATATGTCTTTAAAAAAAAGAAAGAGGTGTTGACATAACCGGTAAATAGCAGAAAATCAAACCAGTAAAAACAACTCTCTCTTCAAAAGAGCATTTTTAAATCATACGTTGATAAAATTCAAATAGACGGCAATAAACATTTTTACGAAAACTGACTACGTTTTTTACCACATCCTTGAAAGGAATCCATTTCCACGAATAAAACTCTCCACCTTTACTTACGTCAATTACCTCATCCGGGCCTTTAAATCTAAAAATGAACCAATATTGCACTTGTCCACGTCCCATTTTTTTATTTTGGGCCGAAAAGGGAAGTTCATAAGCGAGCAGATCTGGGACAGTCTTTATCAGGTCAAGATAATTAGATGGAATTGAGGTTTCTTCTTCAACCTCGCGTAGAACAGCATCACAAGGCTCCTCTCCCATCTCTAATCCACCCTGGGGAAACTGCCAAGCACCCAGGACATCTGCCCGTTCTAAAGCGAGAACAAGATTTTGTTGATTGACGATAACAGCTCCGACTCCGGCACGAAAATATTGTTGGGGAAATGTCATAACGCTTGCTTGTTTTAAGTAGTTTTGAATACTTCTTGCAACCATATTTTAGATCATTATTTCCTAATCGCGTTCACCACCTACCATGAGGATGCAAAGAAATAAAGAATAATTTAATCTCTTTCAGCATCCATTTTGTGACTAATCTTCTTCTTAGAAGAGATGCATGGATAAGTAAAAATACTTGACAATGCAAGGTCACATGGCAAACTAACTTGCCAGTAAGAACAAATACAAAGAGTTCATTCATCTTTATTTAAAATTCTCCCCCAACAAAAGGGGTAATCCTGAAAAAAAAACGTTAAAGCATTATGGAATTTATTGAAGAAATTATTTCAACTTTGTCCAGTTTGGTTTGGGGCCCACCAATGTTAGTACTTTTAGTAGGTACAGGGTTCTATCTGACAATTATCCTGCGAGGCATGCAATTTCGTGCTCTTCCCCATGCTTTGAAGCTCATTTGGCATAAGGAACATTCATCTGAAGGTGACATCAGCCATTTCGCTGCACTTACTACGGCCCTTGCCGCTACAGTTGGAATCGGAAATATAGTCGGTGTTGCTACAGCCATTACCTTTGGAGGGCCTGGGGCCGTTTTCTGGATGTGGATGACAGGTCTGGTAGGAATGGCCAGTAAATATTCAGAAGCTGTTCTCGCTGTAAAATATCGGGAAAAAGGTGAATATGGAATGAGAGGAGGGCCCATGTACTATTTAGCTAAGGGAGCTGGGTTACCTTGGCTTGGAGGTTTTTTTGCCCTTTTTACTACCTTGGCCACATTTGGCATCGGCAACATGACCCAGGCAAATGCTGTAGCAACAATTTTTTTCTCCACATTCAGTATTAAACCATGGATAACGGGCACTATCCTTATGCTCATGACCGGCCTTGTAATACTCGGAGGAATAAAATCTATAGGCCGCTTCACATCATTACTTGTACCATTCATGATTGCTATCTACTTCTGTGCTTCAGTTATTGTCCTTTTATTAAATGCTGCTGAAATTCCTCATGCCCTTTATCTGATTTTTTATCACTCCTTCAACCCGACTGCTGCAACTGGAGGGTTTGCCGGTTCAGTTGTTGCGTCTTCAATGCGTTATGGAATAGCAAGAGGGGTATTTTCCAACGAATCAGGCCTCGGTTCAGCACCGATTGCCGCAGCTGCGGCAAAAACTGAAGATCCGGCCAAGCAGGCTCTTGTAAGCATGACGCAGACTTTTATAGATACACTAATAGTGTGCACAATGACAGCACTCGTCATCCTTACCTCACAAGCGTGGTTGCAGGGCATTTCTCCTGGAGAATTGACCAGTGCCAGTTTTGATGAAACACTGGGACATACTGGCGTAGTAATTATCGCTATTGCAACAGCCCTTTTTGCCTATTCGACTCTCATTGGCTGGAACTACTATGGAGAAAAAGCTATCGAATATCTTATTGGCCCCAAGGCAATACGTCCATATCGGGTTGTCTTTGTTTGTGCGATAATTGTCGGCTCTATGATGAAACTTGAATTTGTATGGAATTTTTCAGATCTGATGAACGGTATGATGGCAATTCCGAATATAATAGGTCTGTTATTACTTTCAAGAATCGTAAAATCGGAAACGGATCGTTATTTTGACAAACGCAAAAAAAGACTGGGGAAAATACAGTTTCCATTCTTCCCGGTCAAACTCAAACTTTTTTGTTATCAACACCGATGAAATTTCCGAGCTGTTTGACGAATTTTTCAAGGCTCTCGACATCATAACGTAATGAACCACAAGTTTTTGCTGACTCTCGTGTTTGCTCGGCATTTTTCTGTGTTATTAAATCTATCCTATTCATTGCATGGCTGATTTGATCTATCCCGTCATCTTGCTGGATAGATGATGCAGCAATATCTGCCACCAAATTTTTTACTTTACAGATTATGGGCAAAACTTCCTTAAAAATTTGTACGCTTTTATCCATCTGTTCTACACCTTGATTTGTCTTAACTACAATTGCAGCAATAAGTGAATCGGTATTTTCAGCTGTTGCAGCCGCCTGCATAGCGAGGTTACCTACTTCATCGGCAACAACGGAGAAACCGGCACCAGCTTCACCTGCTCTAGCAGCCTTTACGGCGGCATTTAAAGCTAACAAATTTGTTTGAAAGGCGATTTCATCTATTGTTTTAACGACTTTAGCTGTATCTGTGCTCGCAAGTGATATCTCCTGCATGGAAACACTAAGTTTTACCATCACCTTGTCTACACTTTCTATAACCCAAGCGGCATCCTGCAACAAAAGATCAGCGTCATGCGCGCTCTGTTTATTATTTGTTGTCATAGCTGCTATTTCTTCAAGCGAAGATGCCTGTTCATCGGCCTCTTGAGCTAAAACCTTATTATCCATTAAGCTGATATTTCTGTGAAATTTGAACTATGACACGATACTCAATACTGAAGTCATTACTAGGGCAATACTGAAACCACTATAAAGAATTAATTTTTTTCTATAAAAAATAGTCGGAGCCAACTAGCGACTCCCAATAATTTTAAATGATGCGTTCCTCAATACAGTAGATTGAACTTAAAAATATAATTTAAAAAAAATGAAAAATGTACTTTTAAATTGGGAAAAATTACTATATAAATAAAGTAAAATATTTAATTCTTAAATATCTAAATCCCCCTACTCATACCAAGGAGGTATACATGAAAAAAAGGCTTTTAAAATTCATTCCAATATGCCTGACGGTCACGATCATTAACTTTGGTTGTGCAATCACGCAGAATCAAGATAAATCCTCAGCTAAACCGCAGCAACAAGCTCAGCAGGTTGAAGAAAATGTTTATACCGGGACGATTGTTGGAAAATCTCTGAAAGCAAAAACCATTTCAATTGAAGTAGGCAAAGGTGACCAGGCAAAGACTGTTATGCTTAAGTTCGACGACCAGACCAAAGGTCTCGATCAAGTCGCCAAAGAACATGCTGCGATAATCAGGTATGAACTTCGTGACAAAGTGAAATACGCCACTGAAATTAAACTGAAACTTGCAAAACTCCCTGAAGGCGTTAATGAAATTAAGACTGAAGAACTCCAGGAATTGCTTAATAAACATCCCGATCTGTTTTTGGTAGACGCCAGGCCAGAAATCCGTTATGGGCAATCACATCTTCCTGGAGCAGTTTCAATACCGGTCCCTCTTTTGAAAGAAAAAGAGGAAAGTGTCTTGCCGAAAGATAAAGACAGATTAATTGTCTTTTACTGCGGAGGCCCCACGTGAGGCATGTCCACTGCTTCCGCCGGTCTGGCGAAAAAATTAGGCTATAAAAATATTCGTGTCTATCTTGATGGGGAACCGTCCTGGTCCAAAGCTAATCTTCCTACCTACTCAACCAATGATTTTGTCAAAAACGGCAATACGGTTGTGGTAGATATCCGTCCCAGTGTTAAAGCAGTTAATGGAAGAATAAAAGGGGCTTACAGCGTTCCTTATGAAGATCTGGAAGATCGTCTTGATGATGTTCCAAGAAATGCTCCCATTATTTTGTATGGTGATAACGAGGTACTTAATGCCGTTGTGGATATCCGGGAAGACGGCTTTAATTTTGTGTCGTTGGTTGAAGGTGGCTATAATGGATGGGTTGCAGCTGGAGAGCCTATAGAATCAGGACCGATTTTCAATACCGAGATCAAATGGGTTCGCAAACTCGGAAAGGGTGAAGTATCTGTTGCTGATTTTAGAAAGGCAGCCTCGGGAGAAGACAAAGACGCAATCATAGTTGACGCCCGGACAAAGGAAGAAGTTGCAGAACTGGGAATTTTTAAAAATACCATCAATATCCCACTCGATGAAATTCCGGCCAGAATGAACGAACTGCCAAAAGATAAAAAAATATATGTCCACTGTTCCACTGGAGCACGGGCTGACATGGCCTATAAAGAACTCGTCAAAAACGGTTTCAATGTGAAATTTCTGCTGCTGAACATTAGTGATGCAGAATGTGACTGCGAAATCATCAGACCATAATCTTATTCGCAATCTTTATCTGTTGAGAAACGCCCAACCGCCATTCTCAGCCAAAAAAGGCCGACATAAACGATAAATTTGTCGGCCTTTTTTAATACGTTCAACTCCAAATTTCACATCAAAAGAATTATCCTTTCAAGATTCGGCTATCCGATTCTCTTTTTTCAGAACACATAACGGACAGCCAGATAAGCGATATTTGCTTCATAATCCTGATCAGCATAGGCTCCGGTCAGGTAGACATCAGTGCCAGGGTTATACACATAACCTTCGTACTGAATGTCCTTAAACGTATATTTTTCATAGACATAGCCCAGATTGATATTGAGCTTTTTATCAAAGGCATAGACAAATTTTGCCTCAAGCCGTTTCTTGCTGTAATCGTCATAGCTGTCAAGATCACCAAGTATCGTGCTGCCCTGACTTGAGAAAGTACTTTTTCCGTTTGATTTCTGATATTCCCACGAAACGACAAGTTTCAGGACATCCTCCCACAGCTTGACCTGGCTGGATAGTCCGTAAGTCCAGAAATGATCCTTGATATCCTGAGACCAGAGATAGGAATCGGGGTTACCGTCATCGACAGTAGGATCGGCCGTCTGAGCCGGAGTTCCTGAACCTGCCGTAAAATTATAATGGTTCGAATCCGCGTCCGTGATTTCATAACCGACAAAACCGCTCAGGTTCAGAAAAGCGAAACGATGCCAGAGGAAATCCAGATAAAACTGATGGCGGGTATCCTCGGTTCTTCCCAATGTCACATCATCATAATCATTCATGATATAACTGTAGTCAAACCCAAGATCAAACGAATCGAGAGGATAAAATTCCAGGGTTACTTTAACTTCATCCCTGCTTTTATCGGTAACGTCATAGCGCTGGACATACTGGGTAATAAACTCAGCATCAATATCGGTGACACTGGTCAGGTCAAAATCGGTGTCCGCATTGCGCTCAAGATGAGAGTACTTCAGTTTGCCGGTAACATATTCGGAGAATGAATTTTTGAGTTGAACGAAAAAAGTATTATCTTTGGTTTTTGTTGCATCATCTCTGTTATTCCGGTCAACATCTGGTTTTTGTTGCATCATCTCTGTTATTCCGGTCAACATCTTGATATTCGTAGCCTATTTCCGCCTTAGTGCGCCACGGAAGCTTGTAGCCGATATTAATTCCAGCATCGTTTCTGGTATAATCGTAAAGATAGGAGGCGTTGTCTACAATATCAGTACCGTCCTCATACGAAATAATATCGGATTTATTATCCTTGTCCGTATACCTATAATAAATTCGAGAATCGAGTTCTTTTGACGGTCGAGAGACAAACGCCGCTGCGATATTACTGTAGACGATCTCCCCGTCAAAAATTGATCTGTTCAGTGCCGTCGGCGCTGTAAGATTTATGTCGGAGATGGAAAAATCATTCTCAAGCTTGGCATAACTGCCATTGAGAGAAAATGTTGAAAAATAAGGCAGTTGTTTCACCGTCAGATTTGCCCCGATTTTACCGTAATCATTTTCCGGCGGCAGGGCACTGAGGTCTGTGTCACCGGAATCAGGGTTCTCCCAGTTCAGGTAGACATTGTCATTGTCAAAGGAACTCAACACACCCGTCAGGGTAAAATTAACGGTCTTTGAACGATAGCCAGCCATTAAATTGAAGTCATTAGTCTGATAATCGACAGGTTCGGGCATCTCCGCCATGGCACCAAAATCCCCTCCGGAAAAAGGCTTCAAC
>QKJV01000384.1 GCA_003249165.1 Desulfobulbaceae bacterium
GGGACTGCCATGTTCCACCCCAGGAAGATATGGCAATGGAGGAGGCGAAATAATGGATAGTTCAAGAAGAAATTTCCTCAAAATTGCCGGTATAACTGCAGTTGCCGGTATAGGTGCTCCTTCAGCCCTGAATATGTTTATGAACAGTGAAGTTAAGGCGTCTTCAGCCGCTCATGGTGAGCAAGCCGACCCACATGGGGCTTCTGGTGAACATGGTGCTGCACCTGCCGGTAAGCGAATGGGTATGGTAATCGACGCACGTGTTTTTAATGATAATCCTGGGTTGGCGGAAAAATGTATTGATGCCTGCCATTCTTTCTTTAATGTTCCTAATTTTGGCAACAAGAAGGATGAAATTAAATGGATTTGGCAGGAGCCGTATACAAATTCCTTCCCTGATCACAGTCATTACAAAAGGGATAATGAAGTTTCTGGTTCTCTGTAATCACTGTGATAATCCCCCCTGTGTTCGTGCATGTCCGACCAAGGCAACCTTTAAAAATGACGACGGTATCGTCATGATGGACTTTCATCGTTGTATTGGTTGCCGCTTCTGCATGGCCGCCTGTCCGTATGGCTCCAGGAGCTTTAACTGGCGTGATCCCCGCGGGTCAAAAGATGGCGTTCCTTTTATCAAAAAGATAAATCATGAATTCCCGACAAGGATGCGCGGTGTAGTAGAAAAGTGCAGTTTCTGCGACCTACGTGTAAAAAAGGGATTGAAGCCGCTCTGTGTTGAAGCGACCGGTGACACGAAGGCAATGTATTTCGGTGACCTGAACGATCCGAATTCAGAAGTCTCCCAGATATTACGGGAACGGTTCACCATTCAACGTAAACCCACTTTGGGCACCAAGCCCTCAGTATTTTACATAATCTAAGGTGATCAATTATGTTAGAAAAATCGCTCAAAGGTAACTTGGGATACTGGGCATGGGTACTGCTCCTGCTCGGCATCATCGGAGTGGGCGTCATCTGCTATATATACCAGTTTAATTACGGTCTTGGTGCTACCGGCATGAGCCGTGATGTATCGTGGGGAATCTATATTTCCCAGTTTACGTTTCTGGTTGGTGTGGCAGCCGGTGGTTTGATGCTCGTACTTCCATACTATATTCATCATTATAAAGAATTTGGACGTATCACGATTCTTGGTGAATTCATGGCTATTGCAGCCGTCGCCATGTGTATGCTGTTTATTATGGCTGACCTAGGACAACCTGCTCGTGCCTTAAATGTTGTCTTTCACCCGACCCCCAACTCAATGCTGTTTTATGACATGATCGTTTTGAGTGGCTATTTATTTCTGAACGTTCTTTGTGGCTGGGTTGTTTTGCATTCTGAATATCAAGGAATCAAGTATCCTCACTGGGTTAAACCCTTTATTTATCTGTCAATACCCTGGGCTGTTAGTATTCATACCGTAACAGCGTTTTTGTACTGTGGTCTTCCTGGCCGTCATTTCTGGCTTACCGCGATTCTGGCCCCCCGCTTTCTGGCATCAGCATTTGCCGCCGGGCCCTGTCTGCTGATGGTAATCGCTTTGATCATGAAAAAAACGACCAGATTCGATATTGGTCGTGTGGCCCAGGATAAGCTCGTTACTATTATTGGTTATGCTGCAATGTTGAACTTCTTCTTCCTCGGATGTGAGATTTTTGTTGCGTACTATAGCCAGATTCCAGGTCATATGCATACTTTGGATTACCTCTTCTTTGGTCTTAAAGATCATGCAACCGGGGAAATGTATAACAACCTTGTTCCATTTATGTGGGCATCTGTTTTTATGGGATTTGGCGGTATCGCTCTTATTTTCGTATCCCGTTTTCTGCGTTCGGATGCACTGTTAGCGATATCCTGCATTTTGATTTTTGTCGCGTTCTGGATAGATAAAGGCCTCGGTCTGGTACTTGGCGGTTTTGTACCGAATGGTCTTGAGCAGATTACCGAATACTATCCGACTATCCCTGAAATCGGCATTACTGCCGGCATATGGGCGACCGGTTTCTTCATAATAACCGTGTTGTACAAGATCGCTATCTCTGTTAAATTGGAGAGTGAAAAAACAGCATAAATTTAAATTTATTGATATTTTTTTAAAAAAGCAGATCCTTTTGGATCTGCTTTTTTTTTTGCGCAAAAAAATTAAATAACAATGAATAAAACTATGTTGAGAAAAGAATTGACAAAATATAACAAGATGATAATAATTCCTATAAATGACTTTCTCATAAATTATGAGGTATTGAGATGAGTTGTAAAAGTGGATGTAAAAATGAAATACCCGACGAGCAAAAAAAAATTTTAGAAGCGATGGCGGGGATGACTGGACCTTGTGGATCAAAAGATATAGCTAATGTGACAGGAATTGACGCGAAAGATGTCAGTAACGCCATAAAGACACTTAAAGCGAAAGGTTATATTGGAAGCCCGGTACGATGTAAGTACGAGATAACAGCTGAAGGAAAGTCCGCCATATAAAGTTTAGTAACTTGATTTAACATATGCATTTTAGATGGGAAATTGATTTTTAAGATAAAAAATAAAATCAGGAGGAAAGAATGGAAAAAGCAAAATATGAATGCCCGTGTGGTTATATTTACGATCCTGAAGAAGGCGACTTTGAACACGGAGTAGAACCCGGAACGGCATTCGAGGATCTGCCCGAGGACTGGGTATGCCCAAAATGTGGCGCTGAAAAAGAGTACTTTAATAAAATTTGATAGTTCATTGTTGATTGTGTCAAATTCAACTAAAAAAGATCTTTAAAGTTTTAACCTCCTCAAAGTCTAAGTTCCCTCTCATAAAGTGCGGTGAATTAAGTTCACCGCACTTTTTTTATCCCTTCAAAGGTTGCCCATAATCTTGATTGCCGTGCTGCACAACAGTCAAGGCTTTAGACTTGACATATCAGCCCCTAAGTTATAATCAATCAAAACAAGTAATTCAAAAAGCATTTAAATATAAACGTTTATACTAGCTACGATTAAATATGAAATACAAAAATGTTTTAGACTTGATCGGCAACACGAAAATTGTGCCTATAACTCGTTTGAATCCTTATAAAAATGTAACAATATATGCCAAAATCGAGTCAACGAATCCTGGCGGCTCAATTAAAGATCGTGTTGCATTGTCAATGATTGAGACGGCAGAAATAAAAGGCGAATTAACACCTGACAAAATTGTTCTCGAGGCAACAAGTGGAAATACCGGAATCGGTCTCGCAATGGTTTGTGCGGTTAAAGGATATCGCTGTCAATTGATAATGCCGGAATCCGCTAGTATTGAGCGGAGAAAAATCATGGAAGCATATGGGGCTGAAATTCTTCTGACACCAGGTAAGCGGGGGACTGATGGGGCAATTGAAAAAGCTTATGCCATGGCCCGCGAGCATCCTGATCAATATTTTCTTGCGGATCAGTTTAACAACGATGCAAACTGGATGGCCCATGTCAGAACAACAGGGCCTGAAATATGGGAACAGACAGGCGGTACCGTAACGGATATTGTCGCGACACTTGGGACATCGGGTACGGTTATGGGGCTGTGTAGCTATTTTGCTGAAAATCACCCTGAAGTAAGAGTCACTGCTGTTGAGCCATTTCTTGGTCATAAAATACAAGGACTCAAGAATATGAAAGAGTCCTATAAGCCAGGTATTTTTAATAAAACTAAGCCATATCAAATTATTAACATCCCTGACGAGGAAGCTTTTCGTTATGCCAGGCTTTTGGCGCGTAAGGAAGGAATTTTTGCCGGTATGAGTTCCGGTGCGGCAATGTATTCAGCCCTGACTGTAGCGGAACAGCTTGAGAATGGTGTGATTGTCATTATTCTACCGGACAGTGGCGACAAATATCTCAGCACAGAACTTTTTACATCTAAAAAAGAAAAAAAGGCAAAAACAGCAGGGCTACGTTTTTTCAATTCGCTGAATCATAAAAAAGAGGTATTCCAGCCGATTTCATCTGCACGTGTAACATTTTATGCTTGTGGTCCCACCGCTTATGAATCCACGAATCTTGCCCATTGCCGACGTTTTATCGTTGCTGATCTGATTCACAGGATACTGCTTACCAAGGGTTATAATGTTCATTATTACATGAATTTTACCGATCTTGACGATAATACGATTAACGGGGCGACAAAAAGCGGGAAGTCTTTAAAAGAGTTCACTGATCATTATATCCGTGAGTTCATGCAGGATATTGAGGTGCTTGGCGTAAAAAAGGCGACAGGTTATCCACGAGCCTCCGAGCATGTAGACGAAATGATAAACATCGCCCATGAACTTATTCATAAAGGATTTGCTTATGAGCAGCATGGATCGGTTTACTTTGATATCAGCAAGTTCAAAAGTTATGGTAAGCTTTCCAGGGTACCACTCGATAAAATCAAGGTTGGGAAAACGGTAGACCTTGACGACTATGAGAAAAATAATCCACTTGATTTCACCCTGATGAAGCGGTCAACTCTGGCAGAGCTGAAAAACGGTGTTTTTTTCCATACAGATCGCGGCAATATGCGACCAGGCTGGCATATCGAATGTGCCGCTATGACCATGCATTATCTGGGCGAAACGATGGATATTCACACCAGCGGGCGTGATCTCATTTTTCCCCATCATGAAAATGAAAATGCTATTGCTGAAAGCCTTACCGGTAAGCCACTTGCAAAATTATGGGTACACAGCGAACTGCTCCTGGTTGATGGCAAGAAAATGAGCCAGGATAATAATAATGTCATAACATTGCGTGAGCTTGCCGCCCAAGGTTATTCACCAAGGGAACTCCGTTTTTTCTTAATCCGTAATCATTATCGAAAACCCATTAATTTTTCATACAAAAAACTTGATGCCGCAAAAGCCAGTCTTCGCCGGCTTGATGAGTTCACCCGGAAAGTACAGTGTCTTCCTCCGGATATGCCACATCCCCAAGTTGCCACCTACGTAACGGAAATGGAAGAAAACTTCCAGGCTGCCATGGACGATGACATGAATGTCTCAAAGGCGTTCGGAAGCCTTTTTGACTTTATTAAGAAGGTTAATCCGATCATCAATGAGGGTCGGCTTGACCGGGATCAAAAACAGTATATCAAGGAAGCACTGGAAAGAATCAACACTATCCTGCAGGTTCTGCGCCTGGAAGAATGTCCGCTCGCGCCGGAAATCGACAAACTGATTCAGGAAAGGGAAATGGCTCGCAAACAGAAAGATTGGGCTAAGGCCGATAATGTGCGACTTCGTTTGGCCGAGCAGGGTATTACGGTTATTGATACAGCGAAAGGACCGGTCTGGAAGGAAAGTGAAAAGAATTAAAGAAGTTTTACCTTTTTTTGATGGGACACACCCAGGAAAGAGGTTGCAGAATACGTTCCTTGAGGATCTGCTGGTCGTATGCGGCCACCAGATCCGATTTTTTTAAATAACCGACAACACTGCGGGGATTATGCCTGGCTACAACCGGGAGAAAAGAGAATTCATTGCCGGCAAAGAGATGAAAAGCGGTTTCAAGATCATCCTCTTCAGTGACCGTTACCACTTTCTGCTGCATCAGCGCTGCTGCCGTGGTGGTATCGGCAAATCGTTCGGACCGCGTTAACATACTGCGCAAATCCCGTAACGTAAGCACTCCGGTCAATTCTCCTTGTGTATCAACAACAACAAAATGCGGGAAATTACTCTGCTCCATCAGCTCACCAACATGACAGAGTGGCATGTCTGATTGTAAAACCTGCAAATCGCGGCACATGTAATTTTTGACGACCATACTGCGAAGCCTGTTAACATCGTGCCCACGGACAATATTAATTCCCCGCCGAAGCAGATTCGTTTCATAAACGGAATATCCATGTAGCACCTTGACAACCAGCAGGCTGGGAATACAGGCAACCATCAGGGGCAGGATCACTTCATAATTGTATGTCAGTTCAAAAATGGTCATGATGGCGGTTATCGGAGCAAGAGTAGTACCGCTCACCATCGAACCCATACCTATCAGGCTGAAATAAGCGGTGGAATCACCAATAGACGGCCAGATGAGATGGGCAATATGACCGAAGACAGCCCCGGTCATGGCACCAACGAAAAGCGACGGGGCAAAAATACCGCCACTCATACCGCTGCCTATTGAAAAACCGGTGGCCAGGATTTTTGCCAGCACCAGCGTTGCGGCAAGGGGCAGGGAGAGTTTATTGCCGAGCGCTTCATTTATGGTGCTATAACCGAGTCCGAGGACCTGCGGACACAGCAGTCCTAAACTGCCTACCACTAAACCACCCAAAGCGGGTGTCAGCCATGGAGGCAGCCTGTATGTTTCATAGAGTCGTGGTAATCCGAAAACGACAGCCATAAGCACGAGACTGAGAAAACCGCAGGTAAGACCCATGGCGAGATAGAGAAGCAGTTCTGCTGGTTGCTGCATAACAAAATGAGGAATGTGGAAAACGGCGGCTCCTTCCCAACAGTAACGCGATACCAGATTTCCTGTCACAGCGGCGATAACGATATTGCTTAAGTAAGCAGCCTCAAGATCCAGCAGCAGGATTTCAACGGCAAAAAGGGTACCTGCCATGGGGGCTTGGAAAGTTGCAGCAATGCCTGCCGCTGCACCGCAGGCCACCGCCATACGCCGTTTGTCCCTATCGAGTTTCAGTAGCTGCATCACAGTGGAACCGATGGAAGCGCCGATCTGGACTATGGGTCCTTCACGGCCAACGGAAGCTCCTGCAGCAATCAGCATCGCCGTTGCCCCGGTTTTTATCAAAGTAACGCGGTGCCTGATGTGCCCACCTTTCAGGGTCAGAGCCTCCATAACTTCGGGTACGCCGGGACCACGTATTTCCGGGGCCCAGAAGGCAATTACCGGACCGATGAGCATACCGCCAAGAGCGGGTAAAAGCAGGCGCCACAGCCAATGCGGTTCGCCACTTATATCGCTGAAAAAATTACCAGCCGTTTGCAGCACTGAGATGATGGCCTGGATAAGCCAGCGGAGGAAAACGGCGCCGAGTCCGGCGAGCGCACCGATGAGCACAGCAATAAGCAGCGGATAAAAGATGTCGGTTAGCCGTCCTCGTTGTTTCATGGTCAGAGTCCCGGCCAGGATGCCTTAACAAGCGGCAGTTCTTTCCATCTCGTTGTGTAGGCAGGGGATTTTTTTTCCTGCCGGTGCTTCCAGGGTTTGTCAAAACCGGCGGCGGCATGTTGGATGGTATAGCGGCCCCATTTGCCGTTTATGCTGTCTATGGCCGCCATCAGAGAAGACGCCCGGTGATCGCGTTGCCGGAAGAGGTTCGGTTGGTAGAAGGACTCCGGTACAAGACCAAAAAGAACAACCCCCGCTTTTTGATAGCGTAAGCCGGGCCTGAAAAGTCTGGTAAGTGCCGGAATGGCATGCCGGATAAAAACGGTAGTGTTTGCCGTAGGTTCAGCAAACGTGACAATCTTGCGGGCGCTGTAATGGGCAGCTGTTTTACAGAAACGATTGGTAGTGAGATAGATTTCCAGACAATTGGCCAGAGCACGCTGCTTGCGTAGCTTTACTGCTGCCTGATCGATGTAAGTGGCAAGAGCCTCCTTCAATTCCTCAAGCGATTCGACCTGATAGCCAAAGGATTTTGAGCTTGCAATGGATTTACGGCTTACCGGGCAGTCATCCAGAGTGAGGCAGGAAACACCGCGCAATTCCATAGCAGTGCGCAAACCGGCAACGCTCAGGTGTTTCCGCAGCCACGCATCATCACAGTTTTTCAGATCCAAGGCCGTAGAAATCCCCCGAAGCCTGAGTCGCTCTGCCAGGCAGCGGCCGATACCCCAGATATCGCCCACTGCGAAATCTCCGAGAATGCTGTCGACATCAGCACCGGTAATATCAAAGACACCCTGCAGTTCTTCATTTTTTTTAGCAATATGTCCTGCTACCTTGGCGAGCGTCTTGGTTGAGCCGATGCCGATGGAAACAGGAATACCAATGCAGCGCAATATCGTCTTCCTCAGGTGCATGCCGTAGTCAGCAAGGGTTGCCCCTGCAATTTTGTTGAGATGAAGAAATGCTTCATCGATGGAATAAATTTCAACGTCCGGTTCGAGTTGCTTGAGCAAGGTCATCACCCGGCTGGAAATATCGCCATATAAAGGGTAATTGGAAGAAAACACCTCAACTCTCCAAGCTTTGAGCTGTTTTTCGCACTTGAAATAAGGCGTGCCCATGGCTATCCCTAAAGCCTTGGCTTCGTTGGAACGGGCGATAATGCAGCCGTCATTATTGGACAGCACAACAACAGGCTTGCCGACGAGTTTTGGATTGAAAAGCCGCTCGCAGGAGGCATAGAAATTATTGCAGTCAACAAGGGCAAACAGTCTGTCCATCAGGCTTTTACATCCTCTTGTTATAGGCGATGAATGGAACAGGTTACGACACCCCATACCTCAAGTTCCATATCACGCAGTATTTCCGTATGCGGATAACGCGGGTTTTCCGCAACCAGCCGACAGGAATTTTCTGTTTTTATGAGACGTTTCACGGTCAGTTCCCCATCTATGATGGCAATAATAATTTTGCCGGATATCGGTTCAAGGGAGCGGTCGACGATCAGAATGTCATCATGATTAATTCCAGCGTTGATCATGGAATCACCGGCAACCCGGACAAAGAAGGTGGCGGCTGGATTGGCGACAAGGTATTCGTTTAAATCGAGTTCTCTGTCTATGTAATCATCAGCCGGCGAGGGAAAACCGGCTGAAACGCCACTGAAAAAAAGAGGGCGAAGTACCTGGCTTTTTTTTTCGAAACGGTAAATACCCGCAATGGACGAGGCGAGACGGGGCATTGTCATGAGGGTTTTCCTGTCATTAATGAGGGAAAAAGAGGTAAGATTATCAACCTGATAATCAGCTCTGAAAATAACAGAGGGACATTTAACAGTCAACCCGGTTATAATATAGAGAAACAGTATAGTGTGAGCAGGCAAAATGGCTCAGCGTGGGAAAAACAAAATTTTCAGGGTGCCGAAAGGAGTTAACTACTGTTTGTATATTTGTTGCTAAAAAAATCAGATAAATCGGCAAAAGGCAGCAAAAGCCATATGTTGATATACGGAGGGAAAAATGAAGAAGATCATCGTTATATCGGGCGTTTTACTCATTTTGTCTTTCAGTCTGGCCGCATCTGCTGCAGAATATATCTCGACGCAGGCCGACCAGAAAGCTGTCGCTGTAACAATTTATAATCAAAATCTTGCCCTGGTGAAAGATCGTCGAACAATTACCCTGCCGGTCGGAGAGAATGTTCTTTCTTTTCGGGAGGTCAGCGCGCAGATCAAGCCGGAAACCGCTCTCTTGAGTGGCGGGGATCTTGACGTGCTTGAACAGAATTTTGAATATGATTTGCTCACACCGCAGACTCTGTTGCAGAAATATGTTGGTCGGGAAGTAACGGTTATCCGGACGCATCCTGCAACCGGTGAGGAGACAAGAGAACAGGCGCGTGTTTTGAGCGCAAATAACGGAGTAGTGCTGCAGATCGGGGGGCAGATAGAAACAGGGATTCCGGGCAGACTGGCATTTGATCACGTACCGGAAAATTTGCGAGATAAACCTACCCTTACCATGCTGACAAGAAGCGCAATCGGCAAAAGCCGCGAGGTTGAGTTGAGCTATTTGACCGGAGGCATGGGATGGCAAGCCGATTATGTGGCCGAACTCAATGAAGCGGATACATCAATGGACATCAACGGCTGGGTGACACTTACAAATCAGAGCGGCGCAAGCTACAATGATGCAAATCTGCAACTGGTGGCCGGCGATGTCAACCTGGTAGAGACAGAACAGCCGAATCGCAGGCTTCAGGGACGGGTTATGGCTGCAAGCGCAGAAATGCAGAAAGGAATGGGTGAGGAGCAGGTTTTTGAATATCATCTCTATAGTTTGGAACGGCCAACCACCATTCGCGACAATCAGACCAAGCAGGTGTCCCTGCTGCAGGCAGGCAAGGTCCACTGCAGTAAAGAGCTTATTCTGCAGGGCGGCGACTATTATTACCGCAACCAGTATGGCGAAATAGATAAAAAAATGAAGATCGGCGTCTTTGTGGCAACTGAGAACAGCAAGAAAAATAATCTGGGTTTGCCTTTGCCTAAAGGGGTTGTGCGTGTTTATAAAAAGGATTCTCGTGGCCGATTACAGTTCGTCGGTGAGGACCGCATTGATCATACACCGGAAAATGAACAACTGCGGTTGAAACTTGGTGATTCCTTTGATGTTACGGCAAATAGAAAGCAGACGGATTTTAAAAAGGTGGCCGGGTTCTCAGGGTATAATTACGTCTACGAAAGTGCATTCCAGATAGAGCTGAAAAATGGTGGCAAGGAAGAGGCAACGATCAAGGTTGTGGAGCCAATTCCCGGCGACTGGCAAATCCTGGAAGAATCAATTCCCCACCAAAAGGAGGCAGCCAATACGGCTCTTTGGCAGGTACAGGTACCATCGCTGGGTTCCACACTCCTTATGTACCGGGTTCGGGTGAAATATTGATGGTCATAACTTTTTTGGTTTCTTCCGCAATCCATCGAGCAGATGCATAAAACCGAGGTAAGGATGATGTCGCATCATGAGCGGGCCAACCGTACGCATGACGACTCGGATTTTCTCCCGCATTGCCGGTTTATAGCAGTGGACGGCGCAGTTGCCGCAGGTGGTCTTGCCGGCTTGGAAAGGGCAGTTTTTTAACCGTTGCCTGGCATAGGCGAGCACCTCGCTGCACTCCGCACACAGCGATGAATCGCTATGATGCCGCATTTTACAGAAGATGCGGATCATGGCTTCAATTGTCCTGGCTTCTCTTTCCATTCGTCTGGAAGGCATGGCAGTACAAAAAATTGGTTTAGTTGTGGTTTGTTGTTTGAAAAAGGTATCAGCTTTAAAGATTGTGATGCAATGAAATAACAGGCGGTTCCATGAATCTTCAATTTGTATGATAATGGGACATCCCGCCTGGAGCAACAGGCAAAACTGTGAGAATCTCACGATAGCAGAAGATAGAAATTGAGTTGCAAAATACGGTATCTCGTGCTAAAAAAGCAAATTCATCCGGCAGAACCTTTTTGAGCGCCCGTAGCTCAGCTGGATAGAGCACCGGCCTTCTAAGCCGTAGGTCACAGGTTCGAATCCTGTCGGGCGCGCCAG
>QKJV01000412.1 GCA_003249165.1 Desulfobulbaceae bacterium
CTACATCCCGAAACCTGGGAGCAAGAAGGGAAGGTCGCTGGGCATCAGTAATTTCGAAGATAAGCTTGTGGAACTGTCGATGAAAAGAGTATTGGAACCGATATATGAAGAGGCTTTTGAAGATAGCAGCTATGGGTAGCTGTCGGGGCGGCTTTGCCCATACGAAAGGGAGGCTGGAATAGGGGAGGGGACCCTGAATTTTCAGGGCTGATAGGCGATGTTTACGTACACAAGAAAGCCCCGATCGTGAGACCGGGGCTTTTTTTATAAACAACTATGATATTTACTTCCCGCGGGGGCCGACGGGAACCATGATGTGGGCGTAAGGGGTATCTTTCCACATGACGTAAGGGCCACCGCTTTCAGGATCATCCGTCAATCCCTTGAGCGCCCCCACATCCGGGACAATTATCATCAAGTGAGGGCCTTCCTGCACCCAAACCTCACCCGGATCGGGATGAGTATCATAGGGATCGGCATTATTGACGTTATCGTCACCGGCCAGCATATATGAGATTCCCACTTTATCGGTTTTGAAGTCCGCCTTGCTGCCGATAGCCTGCATCGCACTCATCCAGACCTCGTCGTTACACATGGGATGCGACCCGGCGGATGATGCCGGGAGACAGGTCCAGCCGTTGGTGCCTTTCCTCAGGACCGTGCCGTCCGTATCTATAATCGTGGCGTTATCGGTAATGGCAGAAGGTGCCGCCTCCAGTGCGCGGGCGATCTTGGCTTCGCTGGAGCTGTGCTCCCCGGCGAAAGAAACAGCTGGCAACGCAAAGAAGGAAAGGACCATCATGAATAACAGGAAAAATTTTACATGCGTTCTCATTTGCGTATCTCCTTATAGTGTGTTTCCATAGGCTGAAAAATTCGGTTCCAAGTAAGATTCCTCCTCAAAAACAAGTGCTTTCTTTTATTATAAAACAGCAGCTTTATCTGTCAACATTCCCCCTTGTGGACCATTCGGAGGTTATTCTCATTCCAGGTCTTAGTACACCACGCCGTAAATACGTACACGGTTCATAAACGCCGGATGCCTTGATTTAAAAAAATTTGCCGGGCTAAAAAACTGTGTACGGACTTGCGACGTGGTGTACTTAGTAAGCCTTCACGTTTGAGTTTACGGATGTCCAGGGGGAAGGGAATTCTCCGTTGTATTCTTACTGATAGTCAGTCTGTAATATGATCCACTACCCCACCCTGGCAGATGTGGGAGCCTCTTTCCGTGGTTTGTAAAATTTGGGTAGGTGTCGCTTTTGCTTAAAAAAAATGGGAGCCGTTCGACAGCGTGATATTGAATATGAAGAGGGTATCCCCCAGCCGGCGATCCCCTCTTCACCGGCAGGGATGGGGGTCTCCATCAGTACCTGGGAATCATAGTCAACGGCAGGCCGACTTGACCGGTCAGGTTCACACGGTTAAAGAAAGTTTCTAATTCTATAAAAGAAACCGGGCATTCACTATGTGAATAACCCGGCTTCAAGGGGGTATGATATGTTGAATTAGATGGGTGTTGTTTATGCCCATCAATGGAGTAAGTTTTTTATACCATCCGAAATAACCTGAACATTACTCGAAAATTACCAGTTGGTCATGATTTTAGAAAAGCAGATTGAAACCATTCCACCAATAAGAATGCAGGAATGTTTACCGGAAACGCGAAGTGCAGGGCACATCTCCCATTGTATTTCCTGCCCGTTTGTAATAGCGTCGTGCTGACCGATGAGGCAAACGACAACGTAAACGATGAGGGGCGTATATGACAGACGATATACATGCCCGGCTTGAAAAGCTTAAACAGATCGAAGAAAAGAGGCGGGCCAGGTCCAGGCGCTTCCTTGAACGGGCCAGAAAAGACGGCAGGAAGCAGCTTTCAGCGATCATCAGCGGGGAGGCTTACGACCAACTATGCCGGATCAGGGATGCCACTCAACTGGTCGGGAAACCGCACCTGCCACCGGAAGACGTTGACGTTCTGAGTTGGCATAGCGGTTACATTGAAGGCCAGGCCGAACAGCCACCGGAAAACCTTATCAAATCTTAGCATTTTCAAGCCCCTGGTATTCTGCCCGGGGCTTTTTTGTTCTGGTGTGATCCGTACGCGCGCGAGAGGTGTTTAATTTTTGTTCGTAAGTTACGAACAAGCTACTGTGGGCCCCACCTCAAATCTCAGCATAATCAATAGTGCCAAAAATCGGAGAAATAAAAATGCCGTCAATGCGATTTTTTAGACACCCCAGTTTAAATCATGTTATGATTTGGCTCTCGGATAGAAAATTAATTTATTAATAGGACCCCACATAGAGAGGAAATAAGTATGAAAAAAAAGCTCAAAGAACTGAAGGCAGACATTGAACAATTGCGGGATGAAATCAAATTAAAGGCCCATCTGGGTAAAGCCGACGCCAAAGAGGAGTTGGAAAAACTGGAAAAAAAATGGGAAGACTTCTTAAGCCAGTACAAGCCCTTGGCGGATGAGTTGGAAAACACAGCGAAAAATGCCGGCGCGGCACTGAGCATTGCGGCAGATGAACTCAAAGCCGGTTACAAACGGCTTAAAAAACTGTTTTGATTCGTTATACTAAATCCATTTCCTTTAAAAATTATAGCGACAAACCAAGGGTATAGTGAATCCCTGGCCTATCCGCCGCAACAGTTCCCGAACCCTGAGTCGGGTTATAGCTTTGACAGTTGATGCCGTGGCGCTCAGGTATTTTTTCATGCCGATCTGCCGCCGGTCAAACTTGATTATCCGGTATGAGTATGCTGGTTCAAACCCGTACCCATTTGGTTAAAATATCAGCATTTTCAACTATGCTGTGCTTGCGGGCTTCCATCAGTATAAATTTTTGCAGCTTTGATAATTTCACAATCATATGTTACCTAAAAGTTGCAGGCAGCACCATTTTGAAAAACATTTAAATTCAATACGTTGTAATCTTTCAAGCTCACCAACTTTTTGATAAAATTTCAACCAATACAATGTAAGCGGTGTTTTAACCCCACTTAGGATGGAGCAAGTTCGAAAATTTTTTCTTTTGCTGCATTGTGAGGGAGCAGCGCCTGAAAATCATCATTTGTCATTGCCTCAGGCAGATGCTGAAATAGGTGCTTGAGATACCAGTACGGTTCCAGGTCATTGGATTTTGCAGTCTCTATCAGACTGTAAATT
>QKJV01000405.1 GCA_003249165.1 Desulfobulbaceae bacterium
ATATCCAATATTCTTTCCTTCATGGATTTCAGAGAAAATTCGCAGTAGGATAAGATCGTTTTTCAAGAATTCCGATGCATGTGCGGAAAGGCTGGCTTTGATTTGAAAATGCCGAAGGTAAACGCCTAGTAGCCGAGATTTATTGTCGTCTGACATCTCTTTGCGAAGGTCTTTTACACGATACAGATGATGGGAGAATTGAGGTTCAAATACTCCTGCGAACTTATAATCAAAAAATTCGTTCCTACAGGTTATGACGATCTTTACGAAATCGTACTGACACAAGGCTTCGAGGAAGACTCGGAGCTCGGCGACAAACCCATCCAGGTCGCCAACTTCGTTTATTCCGTCGATGGCTATTATAAACGGCTTTTGGCATTCATCGGCAACACTGTTTAACAGTGTGAAGAGGGCGTGAAGGCTCACGACATCGGGTGCAAACCGATTATTTGTGATGTACGACAGAATTCGGTTGGGGCCGGGATAGTCGTTCAATGAGCGCGCAGGAATGAAAATTGTGGGAACCTCAAATGCCCTAAATTGATTTTCGATCAAGTCGCAGACGAAGTTTGTTTTTCCTTGCCCCGCCATGCCCGTAACTAAAAAAATCTTGGCTTGGGCAATTCCATTTTTCTTTGAGACCTTCTCAAGCGAACCGAACACTCCACTTCCGCTTGATTGGATGCTATGCCGAAATACTTCCCAGTAGCCGGTCAAGTAGTCCACAGGAACAAACCGCTCAGCACGGTCGCCATACCAAGAGAAAGGAGAAACACGCGCTTGGATAGCTTCAAGCTCAGTGCTTTGTTTAATGAGACGTGCCCGAAGCTCAAGCAGGCTATTTGGCGGATCTAAGGTCTTGATTTCACGCAAATTGTCAGCAACGGGTTCGATTTTGGCCATACCTAGTGTAGTGTCTCTTAAATAGCTATATAGTTGCTACGGCATTCAATTTCTCTCTGGCCGCGTGAATTTTGCGCAGAATATCCTCCCCCTTGGCTTTCCAGACGTATCGTTTGGGGTTGCGGTTTCGTTCCGCGAGATAGGTCATGATCGAGTCCGCTAACTTTTTCACGGAGGAGAAGCTTCCTTCGGTAAGGAAGCCTGTCAGGTCACGAAAGAAGCGTTCCACCAGATTCAGCCAGGAGGACGATGTCGGCGTAAAATGCATGTGAAACCTGGGATGCTTGGCCAGCCAGGTTTTTACTTCCGGATGTTTGTGCGTTCCATAGTTATCGGCAATCAGGTGAATGGCGAGATCTTTGGGCGTCTCCCGGTGGATCTTTTTCAAGAAGGCGAGCCATTCCTGATGACGATGTTGTTCCGTGATCTGAGTGATCAGCTTGCCCTCCAGATAGTTTAGAGCGGCAAATAAGGTGAGCGTGCCGTGTCGGTAATAGTCGTGAGTCTTGGTTTTAATATGCCCGATCCCCAAAGGCAATCCCGGTTGCGTCCGCTCCAACGCCTGCACCTGGGTCTTTTCATCACAGCACAGAACCAAGGCCTTTTCGGGTGGGACCAGATACAAACCGATCACATCCCAAAATTTCTGTTCAAACGCCTTGTCGTTGGACAGCTTAAACGTCTGCGTCAAATGGGGCTTGATCTCATTGGCCGCCCACAACCGCTGAACACTGGCCGGAGAGACTCCGGCATGGGCCGCCATCGTTCGGCACGTAAACCGGCCGAGATGGGCTGGTGGCGAAACGGCTTCATCCAGAACGGTTTTAACCGCCTGGACCGCCAGCGTTGATTTTCGCCCACGCCCTTTGGCCTCGGCAAGCCCGGCCAGACGGGACTTCATAAACCGGCGGCACCACGTACCGACGGCGCATCGGGTTATGTTGACTTCGCCGGCAATCTGGGCTTGCGTTTTCCCTTCGGACGCAAGCAAGATGATTCGTGCTCGACGTTGGTCGCGGACGGGCACCTTGTGGGATCTGAGCCGTTTATGGAGTTCTTCGGATTCCTCTTTCGTCAACTCGATGAGCATCTTGCGCATGGCGGCCTCCTGGGGGCTGAGTATTTGCTACCAGTATAGGCCAACGACATTATTTGTCTAGCTTTATGTGAGACACTACACTAGCAGTATGATCCTCTCTGCTTGTGCTGTATAGGTACCTTCAGGCAACCCCAAGGTCTTATTTCTAACTCGTAAGGAATGATCCAGTAAAGCATGAATATTCTCTGCCACCAATATGAAATCTTCCTCGGAAAATCGGCGATTCTTTTGGCCGCCTATCTTATCAAGGATGATCTTTGCCCGGCTTAAGTTCGAGTCTTCGTTATGAGGTGCCACTGGCTGACTTTTCCACCACCTCAACGCAGCAATTAGAGCAGACTCTTTTCTGTTTTCGTTCTCTTGGTGCAACTTCCGATGAATAGATTTGGTGCCATCCTTCACAAATTCGTAATAGTAGGCATGGAGAAATTGATCCGCTTGTGACCCGCTGGGAGTACCTGGTTCAACCCATGTTGGTCGAAACTCGTTCGAGGATACACGTGATGCGATAATACGCAATAATTCCAGCGTTCCGTGCCATTCCTTCAAAAACTCTTCCCTTTGCCTTGTTAAGACGGATTTTGTCGTTGTCATCCGAAGAGGATCAATCCTCGGTAAAATCCGATTTTTTTCAAAAGCCTCGGTCTCATTCTTCTGTTGCTTATTAAAAAACACTTGTCGTTCCTGTAGCTTCAACTGTTCGAAGTAAACCTCTCTTGACAGATGGATTGCCTTTTCATCAAGAAAAGCAAAAAAAGCCTCAAGCTCAGTGGTGATCCCTGCTTCGTCCATCTCGTCTTGGTAGAAGAAAGTTCCCACTTCGACGTTTCCATACCAAGCGGCATTTGTTAAATTTGCTGACCCGATGTAAGCTCCGAACCCATACCACCA
>QKJV01000457.1 GCA_003249165.1 Desulfobulbaceae bacterium
GTGAACAGACAATCCTGTGCGGTATGCTGCAGGTTGGTTCGTTACTCTGCTATGATAAGATGGTAGAGAAAGGTGTCGATTCCGGATATGCTTCCAAGCTGGTCCAGTATGGTTGGGAGACCATCACCGAGGCGATGAAACATGGCGGAGTTACAAACATGATGGATCGTCTGTCAAACCCGGCCAAAATTATCGCTGTTAAACTCTCTGAAGAGCTCAAAGAAATTCTCGCACCGCTTTACAAACAGCATATGGATGACATCATGTCCGGTCATTTTTCTAAAACGATGATGGAAGACTGGGCAAATGGTGATGCTAATCTGCTTAAATGGCGTGCCGAGACGGCAGAGACTTCTTTTGAAAAATCAGTGAATACCGATGCCGATATTTCCGAACAGGAGTATTTTGATAAGGGCATTCTCATGGTTGCTATGGTCAAGGCCGGTGTTGAACTTGCCTTTGATATCATGGTGTCCGCCGGTATCAAAGAGGAATCGGCATATTACGAATCACTTCATGAAGTGCCGCTGATCGCCAATACCATCGCCCGGAAGAAACTGTATGAAATGAACGTGGTCATCTCTGATACCGCCGAATACGGCTGCTACCTCTTTACCCAGAGTGCTTTGCCGCTTCTTGCTGATTTTATGAAGAAAATCGAGAGTGATGTTATCGGTCGCGGACTTGATCTCAAGGATAACGGGGTTGATAATCTTGCCCTTATTCAAGCAAACGAATTAATTCGGTACACCGGTGTTGAGATGATCGGCGATGAGCTGCGTTCCTACATGAGCGCTATGAAGCCTATTTTCTAGCACCTAAAGAATACATAAAAGCATGATAGAAGGGGGACCTGCCTGGGTTCCCCTTTTTGCTTTTGCGCTCTTCCCGTTTTACTGGTACATTCAGCCGGCAGTTCATAAGATTCTTTTCCCGCGCACCGTAATCGTATTTACCGCTACTGTTGGAAAAGGATAGAAACTGAAAACGAGCATCTTACAAAATGATTAAACTTTCCCCACCAATAGTTTCGGCGTTGCTTTGGATTGGGTGGTGCTTTCTGCATAGTCTGCTGATTTCCCACTGGTGGCTTCGTCAATGCCATCGTGTTTTTGGCGATAGAGCCGTTGCCGGCTTGTACCGGGTTATCTTTAACACGATAAGTTTGATTACTCTGTTGCCGGTTGTCTTCTATCAGTTTTCCGTTAAACAAATTGTTCTTTTCGACTGGTCCGGTTGGTGGCTCGGCCTGAAGATCGTTTTATACTGCTATGCCTTTTTTATGTTTGAAGCGGGTTTGAAGCGTTATGATCTCTCTTTTTTTATGGGGATCAAGCAACTCAGGGCCTTCGTCGCCCGGCGCGAAGTGCCTGCAGCCGTCTTTACCACAAACAGTCAGGGAGGAGTAAGGCATCCCTGGTATTCGGCTGGTATTGCGCTGGTGTGGGCTTTTGGCACGATAACTGACACTTCCCTCGCGAGTAAAATAGTTATCTCGTCTTATTTTATTATCGGCACCCTGCTTGAGGAGCGAAAACTACACCAGGATATCGGCAAACCGTATGAGGATTACTGCCGGAAGATGCCGATGCTGTTTCCGTGGCGCAGGGTGAAAAAGTGAAAAAAGCTGCTTGCGATACCGGAAGAATTGCACGTTCAGCCGGAACTGTTTCCGTCGCTGTTATGTGCAGCCGGGTTCTGGGGCTGGTACGGGAACAGGTATTTGCTGTTCTGTTCGGCGCAGGTTTTGCCTATGACGCTTTTATTGTAGCTTTCCGGATTCCGAACCTGCTGCGTGACCTGTTCGGTGAGGGAGCTCTCAGTTCCGCCTTTGTCTCGGTTTTTTCCGAATATGATGCCAAAAAAGGAGAAAAACAGACTTGGCAGCTTGCCAATAATGTGCTTGTTTTTTTTGCTATGCTCCTGAGTCTGATTACGATTGCAGGAATTTGGTTTGCAGATCCCCTTGTGCGACTGCTGGTGGATAGTGAGTTCGTGCAGGTACCGGGCAAGCTCGATCTGACAAGGCAGCTTACCATTGTCATGTTCCCATTCCTGATTTTTATTTCACTTTCTGCCGTGGTAATGGGGATGCTCAACACAAAGGGCCGCTTTTTTATTCCGGCAATGGCCTCAAGTTTCTTCAATATGGGATCAATCATCGGCGGACTCGGAATGGCATATCTTCTGCCGAAATTCGGTTATCCTCCCATTATGGGTATGGCGATCGGGACATTGACTGGCGGTTTTCTCCAGTTCGCCGGCCAGTTGCCGACCCTTTTCCGTGCAGGTTTTTGCTTCGCACCCCGGCTTGATCTGCATGACCCCGGGCTGTTACGTATTCTCCGGCTTATGCTGCCTGCGATCATCGGTCTCTCCGCCACCCAGCTCAATATCTTCATTAATACCAGATTTGCCTCCTCCTGTGCGGAGGGCAGTGTTTCCTGGCTTAATTATGCCTTCCGGTTGGTGCAACTTCCAATCGGCCTTTTCGGTGTGGCAATTTCCATCGCATCGCTGCCGGTTATTGCCCGTTATGCCGCAGAGAATGATAGTGTAAAATTGCGGGAGACATTTACGTCTTCGCTGACAATGGCCTTTTGTTTGACTCTTCCTGCAAGCTTCGGATTGTGGTTGCTGGCGGAACCGATCATCAGAATTATCTTTCAGCACGGTGCGTTCAGCGCTTTTGATACGGAACGAACAGCCGAGGCATTACGGTTTTATTCCGTGGGACTTTTTGCCTACTCTGCAGTCAAGATCATGGTGCCTATTTTTTTTGCCCTGGATGACACCCGCTATCCGGTTATCGGCAGTTTTCTTGCTGTAGCGGCAAATCTTATTTTTATCTCTTTCTCCATTGATCTTTTTCAGCACAGGGCCATCGCTCTTTCCACTTCGAGCGCGATGATCTGCAATTTTTTCTTTTTGAGTGTCGTTCTTTATAGAAAGCTCGAAGGGTACTCGCTTGCATATCTTTTTGAGGGTATTGCCAAGGTATTGCTGGCGTCCGCTGTCATGAGCATTTGCCTGAAAGCTTTGCTTATTTGGGGAGGGGATATTTTTAATAAGTCAACTGTGCTGCAGATAACAGGCGTTATCGTGTATATAGCAGCGGCGGTGTCCGTATACGGTGTTCTGCTTTATATGATGCGGGTCAAAGAGCTTTCGCTTATCATCGACAAGCTCAGACAGCGCTTTCTCGGTTAATCTGACGTAACAGGGAAAGTTGAGCCAGCAGGGCAGGGACTACACTGTCGACTCGCAGAATACGGGTTCCCATAGTGAAAATGCGGAAGCCGGCTGTTCGAAATTTGTCAATTTCAAAATCAACCCAACCTCCTTCAGGCCCCACGGCGACAACAGTTCGTTCCGTGAGCGGTAAGGTAATGGATTGCGGAAGAAACGGAAAATGTCCAGGATGGGCAACAAGCCGTACCGGACAGTCAGTGAAGATTGTGGGTAATACATCCTCAACAAAAGGGCGAAAACGTTTGAAAATATGAACCTCCGGAACCATGGTGTCAACTGCCTGCTCCAGACCTTGCAACAGCAAGGGTCGATAAGATTTTTCTTCGAGCAGAGAGGCGGAAAAAAAACTTTTTTCCACCCGGGCGGTGTTGATGAGAAAAATGCGTCTGACTCCGAATGTTGCTGCCTGGGAGAATATTCTTTTCAGCATTATAGGGCGCGGCAGGGCGAGGAGCAGATCTGTCGGCGGCCTGTTGGGAAAGGAATCTTGCAGGCAGGTTTCGAGCTCGACTGTTTCTCCCGAGATGTTGACAATCGTGCCGGTTCCCCTCGGTCCGTTGATAAGACCGATGATCAGGGTGTCACCGCAGGCAGATTTGAGGATATTTCTGATGTGTCCACTTCGTCTGTCCCGCAGGGTTACGCGGTTGTTTTTGATCTCAGCCTGATCGATGAGAATAATGTTCATTGCGGTGCAGTCCCAGTTTGCTGAATAGGGTAGTGTTTCAAATATTTTGTTTAATAAAAATTAGCGGGTCAGTTTAGAATTTTTATCATGCAGGCTGTTTACAATCTTATCCAGTTCATCGGGCTTATTGTGTTTTGGCCTGTTTTCCTGCTTTTGATCCTTTGTAAAGCCAAATATCGGCTGCGTATTCCGGTAAGGCTCGGTTTCGGACTTGGAAACCTGGCAGAAAAGATTCCTGATGGTCATCCCCGAATCTGGATACATGCCCTGTCCGTCGGCGAAGTTTCGTCGGCCCTGAGGCTCGTGCACGCGATCAGGGAGAATTTTCCTCAGGCAGTGCTCCTTTTTTCGACGACAACATCATCCGGAGAGAAATTTGTTCGTAACCACAGAGAGTTACCTGTCGATCTTTTCGTCCCCTTCCCAATAGATCTCTATCCGGTAGTGCGTCGTTTTGTCAAATTGTTACAGCCTGATCTCTTTATTCTTGTTGAAACAGATTTCTGGCCGAATTTGATAAGTCAGCTGCAGTTCTGCAAAATTCCTACCCTGCTTGTTAACGGTCGTATTTCCCGCGAATCATATAAGAAATATTCCAATTTTCAAGCATTCTTTCTTCCGATGTTTCAAGCCTTTACGTGTCTTGCCATGCAGAGGCAGGAAGATATGGATAAAATGATCAGTCTTGGTGTCGATGCCGAAAGGATAAAAATGCTTGGCAATCTTAAATATGAAGCTATGCTGCCGAAACAGTGTAAAGTGGCACCTGCCAGAAGTTCTCTCGGCATCGATGAGAAATGTCTTCTTATCATTGCAGGGAGTACTCACGAAGGTGAGGAAGAGATTCTGTGTGGTGTATATCAGAGTCTCGCCGAAAATTTTCCCTCTTTGTATCTCATTCTAGCCCCTCGCAATATTGAACGTGTTTCTGCTGTGGAAAAACTCGTTCGGAAAAAGGGGTTGCATGTTTCAAGAAGGACGCAAGGGACCCATGTCGGAGACCAGGTGATGCTACTGGATACCATGGGAGAACTTGCCGGTCTTTATCCTTTGGCAGATGTTTCTTTTATAGGTGGGACACTGGTGGAAGAGGGTGGCCATAATCCCCTTGAACCCGCTGCCGCAGGGGTTCCTGTTTTTTTCGGCCCACATATGGAAGATTTCGCGGATGTACAGGAAGACATGCTTGCCGCCGATTGCGCAGAGCAGGTGGCCGGGGGCGAAGACCTTGAAATGCGCATGTCCGAGTATCTACGGGATGCCGCAAAAAGAAAAACAAAAGGTGAGGCTGCCCGTAAATTTGTAGAATCCCGTAAAGGTGTGATTTTGCATCATATAGATTTGATCCGGCAGGTATTGTCATGAGTGAATATCTTAATCTCCTCTATACATTCGGTCGTCCTTTTTCTCCTATATACAGTTTAGCCATGTCGCTCAGGGAGGTATTTTACAAAAAAGGTCTTTTCAAGCAGAACAGATTGCCAGTGCCTGTGGTCAGTGTGGGAAATCTGACCATGGGTGGAACAGGAAAAACGCCGCTTACCATCTATCTCGCACGGCTTCTCGCCGACCGGCGTCCAGTTGTTGTCAGCCGTGGCTATGGAGGGAAAGCCAAAGAGAAGATTAATGTGGTTTCCAATGGTAACAAGGTGTTGCTCAGCGCTTCAGAAGCCGGGGATGAGCCTTACTGCATAGCGAAAAATCTGCCTGGAATGCCGGTGCTGACAAGCCGCAATCGTTTTGATGGTGGACATTACGCAGTTGAAAATTTTGGCTCCGGGGCAATCATTCTTGATGATGGTTTTCAGCATCTGTCCCTCCAACGCGACCTGAACCTGGTCCTTTTTAAGGTTAATACCTTTCTTGGGAATAACAGAGTATTTCCAGGCGGAGATATGCGCGAGCCGTTAAAGGCACTTAAACGAGCCGACGCTTTTGTGCTGACTTGTGTCGATGTTGAAAATCGCAAGAGGGCGGAGGCGATAGAAAGGGCATTGAATAAAAAATTTCCGGCCATTCCGGTGTTCATGACGGAATACCGGGCAGTGGCACTGGTGGGAGCGGACGGTGGTCAAATTCCCGTCGAAAACGGCCCTGAATCATTTTATGGCTTCTGTGGGCTTGCCAATCCGGCTTCCTTTAAAAGGTCTTTGTCTCTTGCTGGAATTGATACGAATGGATTTCTGGTTTTCCGTGATCATTGTCCTTACATGAAACCAGAGATTGATTTTTTGCATAAACAATCGAAAAATAGTGAAGCCCAGGCGTATATCACAAGTGAAAAGGACATGGTTAAAATTAATCCGGCGAAACTTTCAAGGCCTCTTTATGCTCTGAAGATGGAAGTAGTCGCTGATAAGCACTTTGACAATTTTGTTTTGGAAAAGCTGCAGCAGCAAAGGTGAGCCACCAGGGATAAAAAGACATGGTGTGTTTTTTATGCAACAATCATCGATCTGCTTATCTCTCGGCATTTTTCTTTTTTAAGGTGTTATTGTTTTGAATTTATTAGTTTTTTTATTAATTCCTTAATAATTGTTTGTCTGGCTTTTTTTTTGCATATTAGGGCTGTGGATTTAATATGCTAATATTTTATAGTTTTTTTCACACAGTAGAACGGCATGAGAAGGTCAGTAATGGATAAATGGCAGCACACAATCAATAAAACAATCAGTTTCGCGGGAATCGGTCTGCATTCCGGCAATACTGTACGGATGTCTGTTAAACCAGCTGATGTTGATACCGGCATCAGTTTTTTTCGAACCGATCTGGGGCGTAAGGTTATGATCCCGGCAACCTTGTATCGCGTAAGCGATACGAGATTGGCAACAACTCTGGCTAAAGATGATGTCTCCATTTCAACCACCGAACATCTTCTCGCCGCACTTTCCGGTATGGGTATTGATAATGCCGTCATCGAGCTTGATAATGACGAGGTGCCTATCATGGATGGAAGTGCAGCACCCTTTGTCCAGCTTTTGAAGAAGGTTGGTCGTAAACGGCAGAAAGCTGCACGGGTGATGTTAAAGATAACCAGGAAAATAGAAATCCATAATGGCGACTCTATGATCATCATTGAACCCTATGATGGTTTCAAAGTCAGCGGAGAGATTAATTTCAGTCATCCTTTGGTAAAAAAACAGAAACTTTCCCTGGAGGTTGATGCTGAGACGTTCAGCAGGGAGATCGCCTCTGCAAGAACTTTTGGTTTCCTGCATGAAGTGGAATATCTGCGGCAAAACGGCAAGGCGCTTGGGGGTTCTTTGGATAATGCAATTGTTATTGATCAAAGTGAAATTCTCAACAGTGAAGGTCTGCGGTTTTCCAATGAATTTGTTCGCCATAAACTGCTTGATCTGATTGGTGACTTGGCCCTGCTCGGTTGTCCGGTGCTGGGGCATGTCACAGCGATTAAATCTGGCCACGGCCAGCATCTCCAACTCATGCAAGCAATAGCTGATCACCCGGAATGCTGGCAATTCATAAAATGGACGGAAAATGGTGCGAATAGCGCCTTTGAGAAGGTTGTAATGTCAACCCGGGCTGCAGGTAATAAAATCCTGCCATTTTTTGTTCCGCCTCAGGTGCTGCCTGTTCCAAACAGTACGCCCCTGCCGGCATAAATATGCTTGAAAAATTTTTTTAAATTAAAGGCGCCTGTTTCGATTTACCCGGTTTGGAATTTCCTCTTCCTCGCTTTTCCTTCCTCTGTCAGGCGCCTTTTCTTTTTTTACTTTTCCATCAAAACTTTCTCTCCTGTTGTTTGCTTTTTCAGCTGTTCATATAAAACCTCTTTTTGCGCCCTTCCTCTCTTTTTATTCTCAATTGCTATGAGGGGGGTGGCACAACGCTAAACAAAATTCTGTAAACTTTACAAATCCCGTAAGAAAACGATATTGAAATGGATGACAAAAAGGGCTAAAGACTTAACACGGATACGCTTTGAAAAAATATCAAAGCGGGAATCATTTAAGTTTTGCAGTTTTACTTCACGAAATCCCCCGACACTCCGGTTAATTTGCAGGAGAACAGAAATGAAACTAGATGGAAAAATAGGATTTTTAGGCGGTGGCCGGATGGCCGAGGCGCTTATCAAAGGAATTTTACAGGCAGGTCTTGTCGAAAATTCTAAGGTTGTTGCGATTGATCCAGATCAAAAACGACGAGATTTTTTGCAAAAAACATTCTCTGTTTCAACGGGGAAATCACATGCTCAGCTTTCTGAATGTGCAATTATTATTCTTGCCGTCAAGCCGCAAATTATGGGAAGACTACTTGAAGAATGTGCATCATGGCTCACCAGCAAACATCTTGTGATATCAATAGCAGCGGGAATTCCCCTTTCCTTTATTGAGAGTCGGCTGCAACATGGATGCAGGATCATACGTGTGATGCCCAATACTCCCGCATTGGTTCTCGAAGGAGCTTCTGCCTTAAGTCCTGGTAAGAGTGCAACTGCGGAAGACGTGGAAACCGCTGGCCAGATTTTTTCCGCGATTGGGAAAAGTATTGTCCTGCCGGAAACCTATCTCGACGGCGTAACGGGTTTAAGTGGCAGTGGTCCTGCGTATGTCTTCCATTTTATCGATGCATTGATTGAAGGCGGGGTCAAGGTAGGTTTAAGTCGTCAGGACGCGGAACTCCTGGTTTTGCAGACTATTCTCGGCTCCGTAAAACTTGCTATGGAAACCGGAATGCATCCCGCTGTGTTGAAAGCCATGGTCACTTCTCCCGGAGGGACAACCATTGCCGGGCTGCATGAACTCGAAAAAGCTGGATTCAAGGCCGGTATCATGACCGCTGTTGAGGCGGCTACAAAGCGTTCCGAAGAGCTTGGCAAGCTTGTTGGCTGAAAACTATAACAGAAAATATACAACTGCTGCTCCGCCTTGGGAAGTTAATATGGATTATAAAAAGGCCGGTATAATTTTAAAAAAGGATTCGGCCAAAGCCAGAGAGGTATCCGACGAATTGATGGCCTGGTTTAGCAGGCGATCGATCGAAACGGAGATTGATACGATAACTCCGGATATGGATATTCTGGTTATTCTTGGCGGAGACGGGACCCTTCTGCACGTCGCGGAGGAGGCAAGCCAGTGCCATGTCCCTGTGGTAGGGGTAAACCTCGGCAATCTCGGTTTTCTGACTGAGGTTTCTGTGGATGAAAAATTTCATGCCCTTGAGAAGATTCTTGCCGGTTCGGTTTTGATCGAAAACAGAATGATGCTGAAAACAAGGCTTACTTCTGAGGGGAGACCGGGTGGCTGGCGGTACGCGTTAAATGATGTTGTCATCAGCAAGGGGGCCATTGACCGCCTCGTTCGCATCTGTACCTGGGTGGATGATGAGTATCTCAATACATACAAGGCTGATGGGTTGATATTTTCAACGCCTACAGGATCGACAGCATACAATCTTTCAGCGGGAGGTCCTATTGTTCACCCTGAGCTGGCTGTCATTATGGTAACCCCAATCTGTCCTTTTATGTTGGAAAGCCGGCCGGTGCTTTTGCCTGACACTGTTCATCTGAATACAAGACTGGCTGGACCTGCTGCCGACGTCAAAGTCATTGTTGATGGTCATCTAGCCTGGAACATGGATGAAACGGACAGTTTGGAGTTAGCTCTCTCCGAAAAGCCACTACGCCTGATATGTTCACCCCAGAACAGTTATTTCGATATTCTTCGGCGAAAGCTGAACTGGGGAGGAACAGCCAATAACAGTTAAATGGGAAGAAGGTATTCACAGAGAAGAAGCCACTCACTATTGCAGGGCTGCATCTTCTCTGTGAGATCGTTGTTAAGAAAGCTGTCCTTAAGGAGTAGTTTATTCTTCGTATGCCGCGGAAAGTTTTTCTTTTTCCTGCCGCATTGCTTCCTTGCCTGCTTCAATAGCTGCATTTAATGTATGTTTTTTTTCGTCGAGATATTCTTTCCCCTGATTGACCATTTCCGTTCCCCGGTTAATCATATGCTTTCCCTGCTCAATCAGATCTTTTCCGTGATCAATTACATTTTCGGCAGAGTGTTTGATATGGCCAGGAATTCTGCTGCCCTTCTCTTTGAGGTCATGACCGTAATTTTTCAGAATCTCGCGTGTCTCTTCTCCTGTTCTCGGCGCCACAAGAAGTGCGATTCCTGCACCAACGACGGTTCCTGTAAGAAATGAAATAACGGCAATACCGGCACTGCAATTATTGTCCCTATTCATCAAAATATCTCCTTTCTGTAGGTTCGGATTTTTTGAAAAAACTGGTAAAAGCACCAATACCGGCGCTGAAGGCACCGATTTGCACGATTAATGGGGTTGCTGTTGTCTTTATAAGATTCGCGGTTGCAAGTAATGAGTCACCGGCCTGCTGAACAGTTCCGATAATTTCGTCAGCGTGCTCTACTTTTTCATTAAGATTTTTTGAAAGGATGTTGAGTTCCCCGCTTACCTCGGTGGCATTGTGTAAAAGCGGTTCCAATTCATTGTTGATTTTATCAAGCACCGCATCTGCCTTTTCCACTGTTTTTTTTACTTGTGTGAGGAGTGGAATTAAAAACAGAACGACAATCATAACACCCACAGAAGCTACGATAAAAAAAATATCACTTTTGGCCACGGGAAATCTCCTTGGTTGTCAGGTATTATTTATTTCATATCATACCGTATTTGTAAAATAAATACCTTTTATTCATATTGCAGGATCAATTTTTTTTGATCTTGAATTTTTTCATTTTGTACTGCAAAAGGCTTTTAGTAATACCAAGGGATTCTGCCGCCTTCGTCTGGACGAAATCGGCTTTTACTAAAGCATCGCGCAATGCCTTTTCTTCGATAGCATCAAGCATATCCGGCAACGGCGTTCCAACAGGAACAATTTCTCCAGGGTCAAATACGGGTTTGACCGGAGAGGCAACTTTGAGGCAACTTTTTCGGTTCCTCCTTCAGGTTGAACATCTTCAGGGTTAATAGTGCTGTTGATGCAGAGAATGCTCGCTCTCTCTATAGTATTTTCAAGTTCCCTGACATTTCCCTCCCAGGAGAGCGTTGTTAGAAAGCGAAGTGCGGCTGGAGATACTTTCAGGTCCGGTTTGTTAAGCTGTCTGGCAAATTTGCCGACGAAATGTTCGACAAGCAGGGGAATGTCATCAGGCCTTTCCCTCAGAGGAGGAAGATGCAGATGGAGAACGTTGAGGCGATAATAGAGGTCTTCTCGGAAACGGCCTGCCTCCACCTCTTCCTTCAGATCTTTGTTTGTCGCGGCAACGATGCGGACATCGACTTTCTGCTCATGGGTGCCTCCCACCCGCTGAAAGGTTTTTTCCTGAAGGATACGCAGCAGCTTAGCCTGGAGTGGTAAAGCCATTTCGCCTATTTCATCGAGGAAAAGCGTACCCCTGTCTGCCATTTCAAAGCGTCCTTTACGCAGGGCGATAGCTCCAGTGAACGCTCCCTTTTCGTGACCGAAAAGCTCACTTTCAAGTAATGAGTCCGGTAACGCTGCGCAATTAACCGAAATAAACGGTTCTTTGTCTCTTGGACTGTAATTATGGATAGCACGTGCAACAAGCTCCTTTCCTGTCCCGGATTCACCAGTAATGAGGACCGAGGCCGGTGTCGGGGCGACCTTCTCAATCATGGAGAAAAGCATCTGCATCTGCTTGTTCTTGCCGATCATTTCCGCAAAACTGGATCTTTTTTTAACTTCGTGCCGCAGACGGATATTTTCGCGCAAGAGGGAATAATGCTCCACCGCCTTTTTGATATTGGCAATGAGCTCATCGTTTTTGAACGGTTTAGTCAGGTAATTGAAGGCTCCATCCCGCATGGCGGCAACAGCCTTTTCCACCTCGCCATAAGCGGTGAGCATTATAACCGGGAGATTGTTATTGATCGATTTGACCTGTCGGAGAAGCTCCATGCCACCCATGACAGGCATCTGCATATCGGTGAGTACGAGATCAAGATCGGTAGTCCGAACAATTTCGAGAGCCTTTTCCCCATTTTCTGCGGTAAAAACCTCAAATCCTTCGTCACGAAGTATTTCAGCGAGAATTATGAGATAATTTGGTTCGTCATCGACCACAAGAATCGTATTCATCTTAATTGCTTATCTTTGAAATGTTTATCTTTCTTCAGTCCTGGTTCTCGTATTCCTGACGGGTGCACAAAAGTCGATTCGGTTAAATAAGGAGCAGGCAAGGTCGCGTGTCGCCCGTCGAGTTGCTTTTTTTATTGAACAATCACAGGATGTTCTGATTTGATGGACCTTGATAAATGATCTTTTAATTTCAGAAAAAGTTCATAAGGCGCTTTTTGTTTACGGTTTATTGCGGCAAGTGTTGCTTCGTTTCTGAAAGCCCCATGATAATCACTTCCACCGGTTATAAGCAAGCCAAGTTCCTGAGCAATCTTTATGAGCTTCTGCCGAATGGTCAAGGAATATATGGGGTAATATGCTTCCAGGCCTGCTAGACCAAATGTTTTAATTTCTCGAATGATTGATGGGAGAGTGAGCATGGTCTGATCAATGGAAAGGGGGTGGGCAAGAACGGCAATACCTCCTGCATTGGTGATCATCGCAATAGCATCAGAAACCATCAACCTTTTTCTTTCGACATATGCGCGGCCCCCTTTGCGGAGGTAACGGTAAAACGCTTCATCAACGGTCTTGACAATTTTTTTTTCGACGAGCAGTTTTGCAAAATGCGGTCTGCCGGTCTGGCCGACCTCTGAATAACGCATGAGGTCATTCTTTGTGACATCGATGCCGAGAGCATTAAGCCTCGTCAGGATTCCATCATTGCGAACGCTTCGTGCCTTCTGGATTTTTTTTAAATCATTTTGGAGGGATGCGTCCTGATGGCGAAACCCATACCCTAAAATATGCATGGGTATTTCGTCAAGATAGGCGCTTATTTCAATGCCGGAAAGTACTTCGATGCCTCTGTTGCTGCCAGCTGCCAATGCCTCGTCCACGCCTTCTATCGTATCATGATCTGTGATGGCTATTCCACTAAGACCAGCCTTTTTGGCTTCCTGAACCAACTCTTTCGGCGTGAATGTTCCATCGGAGCATGTGGTGTGGAGATGCAGGTCAATATAATTCATGAATGAATCCTACCCGGAAGCTATGACCTGCGCAAGTGGAATAAGATTCATTTATCCAAACAGGTGTCTGTTTGTTTTTTTTGTTTGAGGTATGGGTAATACAATTGCTATGATACAATTATTTATTAGTGGAGTGTTTGGCATGGTTAACGGCTTTTCGTCAATATTCAGGAGGTAGGAATGGCCCAGATTGACGCTTTTTTCAAGTTAATGAACGACCAGGGAGCTTCGGATCTTCATCTAGTTGCCGGTCAGCAGCCGGTATTGCGGATCCGGGGTGACATGGAACGGGTAAAATACAAGGTTTTTGATAATGATAGCTTGAAGGCTATGCTTTACGAGATAGTCAGCGAGGATAAGGCTAAACTGTTCGAGGAGACTGGTGATGTGGATTTTGGCTATGAACTGCCCGGTCTGGCACGATATCGCGGTAATCTCTTTCAACAGAAATACGGCATAGGAGCTGTTTTTCGGGAAATTCCCAGTGAGATTCTGACATGCGAACAGCTTGGATTGCCGACAGTAATAAAGAAACTGGCATCTCTACCTAAAGGCATGGTCCTTGTGACCGGACCAACGGGTAGCGGGAAGTCAACTACCCTTGCGGCTATAGTCGATGAAGTAAACAAGACACGCAGTGACCATATTCTCACAGTCGAGGATCCCATCGAGTTTGTCCATAAAAGCCAGAAATGTATTGTTAACCACCGTGAAGTGGGGCTGCATACGAAAAGTTTTGCCGCAGCCTTACGCGGAGCGTTACGCGAGGATCCGGATATTATCCTTGTAGGCGAGATGCGTGATCTTGAAACCATAGCCCTGGCCATGGAGGCCGCTATGACAGGACATCTTGTTTTTGGAACCTTACATACACTTAATGCTGCCAAAACTGTTGACAGGGTCATTGAGATTTTTCCTTCCAATCAGCAGGCCCAGGTCCGTTCCACCTTGGCGGATGCCTTAAAAGCAGTGGTCTCGCAGACCCTGTTTAAACGAATCGATAAAAAAGGCCGTTGCGCTGCACTCGAAATACTTATTTGTACCCCAGCGGTGCGAAACCTGATTCGTGAGGGGAAAACCTATCAGATACCTTCCGCTATGCAGACCGGTAAACGCTATGGAATGCAAACACTGGACGATGCCATAATGGATCATTTGACGAATGGTAAAATTTCTCCTGATGACGCCTATACCAACTGTATAGAAAAGAGTAAATTTGTGCAGTTTCTCAGTAAACCTCCCACCGATTTTACTGATGTCTAGGCATTGCCGTATTAATTGAAAGAGCGCCATTTTCCTTGACTGTAAAGAAAATGCTTCCATTGGAGGCTGTATTATAAATCGTGCATCCCGCGTCTGTGCAGCGACGAATAACCTCAGGTGCCGGGAAGATGGATTTATTAGAGCGTCCTGCTGAGATAACCGCATACTTGGGACTGACTTTTGTCAGAAAGGGAAGACTGGTGGATGAGTTACTGCCATGATGGGGCAACAGGAGGACGTCGGCTTGCAGATCCTCCTGTTTTTTTGTCATTTTCTCTTCTGCGTATCGTTCTATATCCCCGGTAAAGAGAAAAGCCTTTCCATGGCTGACAAGACGGACAGTGAGGCTTCTGTCATTTTCGTTGGTATTTGTTTTGTTGAGGTGGATATCTGAGACGTTATACAGTTGTGAATTTCTGGAGCTAAAAAGTTTTTCTTCTCTTTTGGGAATACGTATTGCGGCCCCATGATCTGCAGCAAACCGGAGCAGTTCAGTGTAAAATCTATTTTTTGTCGTGTCACCATTGACCCAGATTGTCGTTGGGTTGAACCTTTTTATGATAAAAGCGAGTCCATTATAATGGTCAGCGTCAGGGTGAGTGATTATTAGCCCATCCAGCCTGTTTATCCTTTCGCCCCAGAGATAGGGCGCAATTACTTTTTCACCGACATTAAACTCGGTTGAAAAATACCCACCTCCATCAATGAGTATGTTGTATTTCCCATCGAGTCTGACGACAATTGCGTTTCCCTGTCCCACATCTAGAACGGTTACACTGTCAGAATGATTCTTTTGTTGCAGAATGAAAGAGAGACTTGTTGTCATTGCCAGGAGAAGAATGCTTGCTGATGCCAAAAGAATCGCTTTTTTAGATTTTTTGCAAAAGGGGATACTAAAGAGCAAGGTATAGTAGAAAAGAATTTCCAGGGGGAGGGGTGTCGGCAGCCATATGGAACTCAAAGGGAGTTTTGCCATGCCGGTGCAGAGAAAGACGGCCCCCGACAGTCCAAAGGCTCCGATATTAAGGAGTAAATTTGCCAGGGGCGGCATCCAGAACATAAAAGGGACACTGATTAGCCCCAACGGGAGAGCCCATAAGCAAAGTAAGGGTTCGATCATCAGTGTGGCGACAGCTGACAGAGGTGAGAAACGGTTGAAATAGAAAATGAGGAGGGGCAGCGTACCGGCGAGGGCCGCCAGAGAAAGGAGAAAACCGGATAGAAGCACTGTTTTAAGTTTGTCGGATAAAATCTGGGTTGCTGGAAAGCGGTTTTTATCATCTGGCAATAATCTGTCCCGCATGTAAGGCAGGAAAGCAGTAATACTGATAACTGCGGCAAAAGAGAGTTGAAATGATGCGGAAAAAAGTGCCGATGGATTGATCAGCAATATGATGAAGGCGGCAATGGCTATATTTGTAGGCACATGCCATTGCCGATCCAAAAAAACTGCGCAGAGAAACACAAGTGTCATAAAAAGTGCCCGCAGTACAGGAAGCTGAAGACCCGCTATAAATGCATAACCGCAGAGTATGGGAATGAGAATGCAGATGGCAATCTTATTGCCTGATGTATGAACGAGCAACCAGGTGGAACACTTAATCAGGCGACTGATAAGTGCACCGAGTCCCAGGGCGATAAGGCCCATATGCAGACCAGAAATGGCAAGCAGATGCATTGTTCCGGTTGCTCGGAAACTTTCCATGATTTCCGGAGAAATTGCTGATCTGTCCCCGGTAAGTATTGCCTTGTATAGGGAGGAGGTCTCCAGAGGGAGATTGTCAGACAAAAA
>QKJV01000008.1 GCA_003249165.1 Desulfobulbaceae bacterium
ATAGGGAATTTTCTTCCCTCACAACAAGAGATTACCCAAGGAGAATCGTCTGAAAACGCATTTGCAAAAGAAAGCGCTTCATCAGAGCCTCGTGCGATTCCTGATTTTTTGAAGGACAGTGACCTGCTGAGTGGTTTTATTTCCGAGGCTTTTGAGCATCTTGAAACTATTGAACTCAACGTTCTTGAATTGGAGCAGAACCCGGACGAGCCGGAAATTATTAACAATATTTTTCGGCCATTTCACACGATCAAAGGGGTATCTGGTTTTCTTAATCTGACTACAATTAATAAACTTGCACATGCAACGGAAAATCTGCTCGATGATGTCCGAAATGATAAATTAACAATGAATACTGCAATCATCGACATTGTGCTTAGTGTCGGTGATTTTCTCCGAACTATGATCCAGAATCTCAGTGACGTACTGGACAAGGGGATGGAGAGCTACCGGCAGTATGATATTGGGGGTTTTCTTGAGCGAATAAAAGCATGCCAGGAAACCAGCAAAGTAGAGGCGGAACATGAGCAAAGAGAGGTTCCACCCCAGAATATTCCAGTGTCCCCACCAGAGACACTTCCCGCTTTTGCTGAGGAAAATCAATCTAGAGACAAATTTCCTCCTGCTTCTCCCAGGACATTTAATGCCGCATCTCCTCAGAAAAAAAATATCGAAGCAGCGATTAAGGTCGATATTAATAAACTTGATAATCTTGTTAATGCCGTTGGGGAACTCGTTATTATGCAGACCATGGTGCGTCATAACCCATTGATCTCCAGCCTTTCGGATCCAAAATTGAACAAGGATTTTTCTCAGCTGACCCGTATTACCTCTGAATTACAGAAAACCGCCATGTCCATGCGTATGGTCCCTATCCGGCAGACTTTTCAGAAAATGACACGTCTAGTGCGGGATCTTTCAAAAAAAACAGGGAAAATAGTGAATCTTGTCATGGAAGGTGAAGAAACGGAGATTGACCGCAATATGGTGGATTCCATCTATGACCCCCTGGTGCACATGATACGAAATTCAGTAGACCATGGTGTTCAGACTCCGGCTGAAAGGGAAAAAAACGGAAAGCCAAGAACCGGCACGGTGAAGCTCAGCGCCTATCAGAAGGGGGGAAATATAATAATTGAGATAGCTGATGATGGAGAAGGTATTAATACAGAAAAAATTCGCAGAAAAGCCTTGGAAAGGTGCTTGATTCAGCCGGGGGCAAGCCATACGGACCATGAGATAAATAACCTTATTTTTCTTCCCGGTTTTTCCACTGCCGAGAAAATTACCGATGTATCCGGCCGGGGCGTCGGAATGGATGTGGTGAAAAAGGCGGTTGAAAAATTGAGGGGCAAGGTTGAGCTGCAGAGTACTCCTGGCGAAGGATCGGTTTTTCTTATGTATCTTCCTCTGACTCTGGCCATTATTGACGGGATTATTGTCCGTGTCGGCTCAGAAAGGTACATCATCCCCACAATTGCCATTAAAGAATCCCTGCGGCCGAGCATGGAGAACTATAATACTGTGCAAGGACGGGGAGAAACCCTGCTGGTACGCGATACACTTATCCCGATTATCCGGCTGTACCATAGTTTTGGGGTTGAGGATGCCTGTATGGATATCAGTGAAGGTATTGTGGTGATTGTGGAAAACGAGGGCCGGCAACGGGCATTGCTGGTAGATGAACTGCTTGGCAAGCAGGAAGTTGTGATTAAAAGTCTCGGTCGTTACATGAAGGATGTCAAGGGAGTTGCTGGCGGGACGATACTTGGCGATGGAAAAGTTGGATTGATACTTGATCTTGCAGGATTAATCAGCGCCAGCGAGGAAATTGGTTCCGGATATTTTTAACCGCGATAATGTTTATTTCATATAATGAGGTGACGGGATGGCAAATGGCGAAAATCAGCAGTCTGTAATGGATAATCACTTAAAGCCTCTGGCCGGGAAGTATCTGACTTTTGATCTCGGGAAGGAAGAATACTGTATAGGTATTTTGAAGGTCAGAGAGATTATTGGGTTGTTGGAGATTACGGCTGTCCCTCATACCCCTCGGCATATAAAAGGAGTCATTAATTTACGCGGAAGTGTTATTCCTGTAATTGATCTACGCGCAAAGTTCGATATGGAAACTCGCAAGTATGATGAGAGAACCTGTATAATCGTGGTTGAAGTGAAGGGAGAATCTGGGGCTCTGCTTGTCGGTATGATAGTTGATTCTGTTTCAGAGGTATTGAATATTGCGGAGACGGAGATAGAACCTCCACCTACCTTTGGTGGAAATGAAGTTGACATGGATAATTTCCTGGGCATGGCTAAAATCAAGGGACGGGTAAAAATACTTCTGGATATGGATAAAGTGATTGGTGCCTCCAGTCTCGGCGAATTGGCGGTTCATTAAGGATATATGCTGTGGTTTCAGGGTGTTTCTGTGGAGCATATCTTTCAGCAATTTCGATTGACAGATAAAGATTTTGAGAATTTCAGTTCGCTGATTTTTGCGAAAACAGGAATTCACCTGAAACCCGAAAAAAAGGAGCTGCTCAACGCTCGTTTAGGGAAGCGGCTGAGAGCGTGTGACCTCAAATCATTCAAGGAGTATTATGAAAGAGTCGTAAACGACCCTTCCGGCAATGAGCTTGTTCATCTCATCAATAGCGTTTCCACAAATTTTACAAGTTTTTTTCGCGAAAATTCCCATTTTGAATATCTTTCCTCAGTTGTCCTTCCCAAACTTGCCGGCGGGCGCCACTCCTCTGCTCCCTGTAAAATTTGGTCTGCCGCCTGTTCATCCGGTGAAGAAGCTTACACTCTGGCCATGGTCGTTGCCATGTTCATGGCCAAGCACCCCGCATTCAGGGCTTCAATTTT
>QKJV01000385.1 GCA_003249165.1 Desulfobulbaceae bacterium
CGCACAGAATCCGGTTCCCCTACCTGTCATAGCTCTCATTCCCATGGGGCCTGTTCCTTGTCCTCCGGGCATGTTCATGTCCTCCACTGTTTATGAAAATAAGTTAGTAACTTCTTAATCTTCTTATTAATCTTCCGCCCAATTATTCAGGAAACGATTTTTTTGTTCTGGTTTAGGCGTCCTTGTGAGCTATGGGCTCTTTGGCAACAACCCGGCATGGCAAAGGTTTCATTGTGTAAATTTCCGGAAAGCCATGCCTCGATTATCTGCTGCAGTTCCCCAGCTACGAACGGAACAACCTGAATGCCGTATGCGTGAAGGATTCCGTGCAGGGGTCTGGACAGCGCCCCGCAGACCAGAGTGTCAATAGACAATTCAGCCAATCGCAAAGCGCGCTGAACCGGTTGATCGTCCGGCAGGAGTTCCTGTGTCTCTCTGATGATTTGGCCCGCATCGTCAATTTCCACCAAGTGGATCTGTCTGGCATTGTCAAACACCGGAGCGATGCGGTTTTCCCAGTATGCAAATGCCGTTTTCGTCATCCGGAGCCTTATGTTTGTTTTTTATGGATGATAAAGCATGTATTATGCCATTGTTGATTTGTTGTGTTGTTTTATGTAATATCTTGATAATAAAAGAGAAAAATATATTTCTAGGGGAAAGTTACAGGCGCAATAGTAGCTTTTGTGCAACTCTAATGATGTTTTGTGGCGCGTATTCGCTACTCTTTTGTCTGTCTGCGGCTGGTGCGGCCATCCGTTTCAGGCAGATGAATTCCGAGTTTTTTGATGCGGCGAAAGAGAGTCGTTTTGTGGATGCCGAGCTCTTTTGCCGTAGCCAGTCGATTGAAATTATTTCGTTCAAGCGCGGTACGGATGGCTTGGGCATCAAGCAGGTCATGGGCGGAGCGTACATTATTGCCATGAGGGGTGGAGGTGATATGGGCGGTCAATTCATCAGGCAGATGGACAATGTCGATAAATCCCTGATTGCACATGATGAAAGAGCGTTCGATAATATTGGCCAGCTCTCGGATGTTTCCGGGCCAATGGTGGGCCATCAGGAGGGAAAGGGCCTCTGCATTGATACCTTGAATGGCTTTACGCTGAATTCGATTGAAACGATCAATGAAATCTTCAACAAGCAGAGGAATGTCTTCCTTGCGTCGACGTAGGGGAGGGAGTTGGACGCGGATGACATTTATGCGGTAATAGAGGTCTTCCCGGAAGACACCTCTCCGGGTAAGATCACGCAGGTTTTTGTTGGTGGCGACAATAATTCTGGCGTCAGTGGTTTCGGATTGGGTCGCTCCAAGAGGTTCATAACTCCGCTCCTGCAGTACCCTCAGAAGGCGAATTTGCAAGGCTGGGCTGATATCGCCGATTTCATCCAGAAAAATAGTGCCTCCTGTTGCGAGGGCAAAACGGCCTGGTTTATCTTTATTGGCACCGGTGAAAGCCCCGGCCTTGTAACCGAAGAGTTCCGATTCCAGTAATGTATCGGGCAGAGCACCGCAGTTGACCGCAATGAAAGGACCATCCCGCCTCGGACTCAGGTCGTGAATAGTCCGGGCCATCAATTCCTTGCCCGTGCCTGTTTCACCGAGAATCAGGACAGTGCTGGGACTGGTTGCTATGGCGGGCAGCACCTCGAACACCTTCTGCATGAGAGGGCTGCGGCTGACCAGGTCGCCAACCCGGGAACGTCCCTCGAGTTCACGGCGTAATGCTTCAATTTCGCTGAGATCCCGAAATGTTTCGGCACCTCCAACTACCTGGCCACGGCCATCCTTAAGCACAGCGGTAGAGATACTGATAGGAATACGGGTACCATCCGCTTTGATGATGTATCCTGATTTACCGATGACGGGCTTGCCGGTTTTTAGAGTTTGTTGCAGGGCGCAATCCTCACCACACATACTTGAGCGGAAAACATCGGAACAGCGCCGCTCTATTGCCTCCTCGCGTGGTACGCCGGTAATTTCCTCGGCAGCACGGTTAAACGAGGTGATGCGCCAGTCCATATCTACAGTGAAAACACCGTCCGAAATACTTTCCAGGATAGTCTCGGTTGGAGCTACTGCCAGTGCTTTTCTGTTTTTGTTGCGTCCCCTCATTACCGTAACCTCCGGAGTTGGTATTTTTTGCAAGGCGTTACCGGTCAGGAAAACAGGATGGTATCATTTATAAAAAAAGACGCTGATGAGGTCAAGAGAAGCTGAAGTTAATTTTTTGAGCTCTTTTGTGAACTTTTGCTGTTTTTATGCTATGGTAAATGAAAATGGGGCTGATCCTAAATCACATGATCATCTTTACCTGACGGGAAGAAGCATGTCTGAGGCTATCCTGTTTGTTCTCATCTGCTATCCATTTATCAGCGCTCTGGCGTGTTTTTTTCTTCGCTTAAACTTTATCCGCTCATCGCTCATTATCAGCTGCGTCTGCATTACCGGGGCAGCCTCACTGCTGCTGCAGCTCACCCCATTCTTCCAGCTTGGCGGGAAAACAGGAAGTGTCCTCCATTATCTGATTGTTACGGGAGATTTTTTGCTGTTGGGTGTCATGTTCTTTCTGGGCTGCCGCTACCGTCACCTGCTTATTATTCTGCTTTCCTCTTGTCAGCTCGTCATCTTTACTGTACTTGAATTTGTTGTTTTCAGCGGTTCAGAAAAATATTCGCTCTTCCGGGTCGATGCTCTATCGCTTTCTCTTGTCAGGATTGTCAGCATTGTCGGTGGGCTGATCTGCCTCCACGCCATTCCGTACATGCAAATTCATGAAGAACACCGCAATCACAGTCAATCCGGCCAAGCGCAATTTTTCGCTGTGCTGCTGCTCTTTATCGGTGCCATGAACGGTTTGGTTCTTACCA
>QKJV01000240.1 GCA_003249165.1 Desulfobulbaceae bacterium
AGCTGATCGAGCCGTTTCAGGTCCGCAACTGCCCCGTCAATGGATAACATGTTGATAAATAACCTGAGAGCATGGGAGAAATGTTATTTAAGAAAATTCGCTTGCAACCTTTGTCCCTGTTCTCTTCTGCAAACCTCATGCGGTATGTGCCCGCTTTCTCAGAATGAAACCGAGACAAAATGCCAACGCCAGACAGATAAGCGCACCGATACCACCGGACACACTTGTTCCGAGTCTGCCGGTGGTTGTCGATCTTTCCTGTCCGGCATCCGTCTTGAATGCATAATCAGGCAGAATTGCGATTTTTTCCTGCAAATCTGCAAGCGTATAATGGACCCTGTCTTCACGGCTGGGGACTTCTTCCGAACCGGTCACCCCGGCAATGGCCCATTCCAGGCCGTCAGGTTTTTCAGAGGCAAACCAGGAGACGATGCCGCCTGTCAGGAGTGCCGCGCCGAGAAAAGAGAGAAACATGCTGCGTAATGGGATAATGGCATGCGGGGAAACAGCTCCTTCCCTTAACCTGATCATTTCCGGTCTGGCCACGGAGACAAAAGAAACAACGGCAGCGGTCACCAAACCTTCCACAATGCCTATGGCAAGGTGAATCGGCTGCATGAGTGTGACAAAGGTCGAAAATGGCAGGGAAGAAATACCTGAAGCGACGGTTTCCAGCACCACAGAAAAAGCCCCCATCTGCAGTCCGACAACGGCAGCTATCACTGCTCCTGTGGTCAGACGTAATCTGCTGGGCTGTGAATTGACAATTTTCCGAAAAATAAACGGATACGCTACAAATGCCGGAAAGAATCCCAGATTAAAAATATTACAGCCAAGGGCCAGAATCCCGCCATCGGCAAAAAAAAGCGACTGAACTGTCAAAATAGAGGCAATGGTCAGAAAAGCGGCATGTGGACCGAGTAAAATCGCTAGGAGCAGGCCGCCACCAAGATGTCCGCTGGAGCCGGTGGCAGGAATGGTGAAATTAATCATCTGGGCGGCGAAAACAAATGCACCGAGCACCCCCATAAGTGGAGCCTTCCGGTCATCCGATTCCTGCTTCAATTTCATGGAGCTATAAGCAACTGCCCCGGCAGCAACACCCCACATTGTAATGCCGACCGCCGGTGACAATAGTGCATCTGCCATATGCATGACTTTTTCCTCCACGTTTGAGCCAACAATTTTCAGCCAAAGTGTGTTACAAACAACAAAATAGTAACACTATCTCGATACGACAATATGGTATCCATGTCAACATATTTCGCTGAATCGTGACAAATGCTGCCTTTTTTGCCTGTCCTCCCGCCTTGATCTGAACTACGGCGAATCCATTTGTTTTTTCGGTGAAATCAGGTACTATCCGGCAAAGCTGAAACGCTATTCTCGAAATGCTGAAATATTCCTGACATGAGACATGCGGGGCATTTTCACTGTATTAATCGTGACTCTTACAGAAAAAGTAAAAGAGTGGCCTCTCAAAGAGCTAAAGCGGAGAAAAAAACATGAGCAAGACCGTCAGATTCGGCATCTCGCTTGATGAAAAATTGCTGATCGATTTTGACCGGCTCATCGAACAAAAAAAATATACCAACCGTTCCGAGGCTATTCGTGACCTTATCCGGTCATCACTGGTAGAAAACAAATGTGAATCCACAGAGGAGGCAATCGGTACCGTCACTCTCATCTATAATCACCATGTCCGTGATCTCTCGGACAAACTCACCGAACAGCAACATCATCATCATGATCGTATTATTTCCTCTTTACACGTCCATCTCGACGCCCATAACTGTCTTGAGGTCTTGATTGTTCGGGGACCGGCCCATGAAGTAAAACAGATTGCCGATGAGTTGATCGGTGTCAAAGGAGTAAAACACGGGAAACTGGTTATGACGACAACGGGAAAAGATCTGGCCTGAGTTTCGGTTATAGAGCTAATCCTGATGGCACTATGCCGAGGCGGGATCGATAACCCGGTAAATTTCAGCAGACGAATAAGTCTGCTCCTAACACCAGATTATTCCCCTTCGTTCCTCTCCTGCCCGTTCACCTGGAGATCCTGGAGACGACGATATATTCCACCTCTGGCCATCAGTTCGTCATGGCTACCCTCTTCCGCAATGGCCCCTTGCTCCATGACGAGAATATGATCGGCACGCTTGATGGTTGATAATCGGTGGGCGATTACAATACTGGTCCGATTGGCCAGGGTTGTTTCAATTGCCCGATCAATCAGCATTTCTGTTTCCGAGTCAACGCTTGAGGTGGCCTCATCAAGGATCAGGATGCGAGGATTTCGTGCCAGAACCCGGGCAAAGGCAAGGAGTTGCTTCTGGCCGGCTGATAAATCCATATTGCCCTCGCCGATCATTGTTTTCAGTCCATCGGGCAGCCTGCCAATCATACCAGAGAGCTGGGCCTGTTCTATTATATTATGCAGTCTGGTATCATCCATGACGAGATCAAGCAGGATATTGTCCCTGATGCTGCCAGGAACAATAAATATATCCTGCATGACCAGTCCAATCTGCCGCCGCAGCTGGTTGATGTTGCAGGAACGGATATCCCGGCCGTCAATCCGGATTGCACCACTCGCCGGATCATAAAAACGCTCGAGGAGATTAACGATGGTTGACTTTCCCGAACCGGTTGCACCGACTATGGCAAGAGTCCCACCGGGAGGGATTCGAAAGGAGAGGTTGTGCAAAACAGGCTGTCCCTCCTTATAGCTGAATTGCACATTCTGGAAGACAACCTCACCTCTGAAATCGGCCTGTTTCTCGTTCTTTTCTGGCGAGAACAACGAACTCCTCATGTCGAGCAGCTGAAAAATCCGTTCAGCAGAGGCCATGGCAGACTGCACAATGGAATATTTCTGGGAAAGTTCGCGTACCGGCTGGAAAAACAGCCGAATATAGGAAATAAATGCAACCAATTCTCCAAGGCTTAAATTTTTGCGGATCACCTCGCCACCACCATACCAGATGATACAACCCACCGCTAAAGCGTTGAACAGTTCCATGGAAGGCATAAAAATACCGAATATCCTGATTTGAAAAAGATTTTTGTCCAGATATTCTCTGCTCAGTTCGACAAATTTAGCATGGGTATCTTTTTCCCGCAGGAAAAGCTGGATGACGGCAATACCGGACAGCGATTCCTGCAAAAAGGCATTAATACGGGCGAGCCGGGTACGAATGTCGCGAAAAGTTTCCCTGGCCAGACGGCTGAACCAGCTTACACCGACAATAATGACCGGCAGCAGAAAACTCAGGATGAGGGCAAGACGCCAGTTCATCCAGAAAAGTATGGCCATGATTCCGGCTAACTGAAAAAAATCATTGAACAGGGTGACAATGACCGAAGTGAACATCTCATGCATGTTCTGGATGTCATTTGTCAGCCTGGTGACCAGTTTGCCGCTTGGATTTTCGTTAAAAAAAGCGAGGTCAAGCCCCAACATGTGGTCAAAAAGCTGCTGCCGCATCTGGTGCATAATGGTCTGTCCCGTCCATTCCAGAATGAATACCTGATAGAAATTAGCGGCAAACCCGGCAATCACGACCGCAACAAAAAGACTGGCCAGCCAACCGAGCCCATTTATCCGGGCCGAAGATTCCAATGCAGTATTGACCACATAATGATCAATACCAAGCCGGATCATGTATGGAAGTGCAAGACTTGAACCTATAACGATCATTGACAGAATGACTGCTCCGGAGACCTTTCCCCAATGCGGGCGGGAATAGGCGATAATCCGCCGCCACAAGCCGATGTCCGCCACCTGTCCCAGTTTGTCTTCTTCAAAATATCCGAACCCGTAGCGCACAGTCAGCCCTCCACACCCTTCCGCATCGAGGTCTGATGGGTGTAAATTTTCGCGTAAAAGGAGTTGGTGGCAAACAGTTGTGCATGGCTGCCGCGGGCGGCAACTCGTCCTTCCTCCATAACGACAATTTCAGCAGCATCTGCAAGCGGAGCAATTCTGTGAGAAACAACGATACATGTTCGATCTTTCAGGTATGATGCCATGGAGCGTATGATAGTCTGTTCTGTTTCCATATCCACGGCGGAAAGACCATCGTCAATGATGATGATCGGTCGCTCCAGCAGAAGAGCTCGCGCCAGGGCTATTCGCTGTCGCTGCCCGCCGGAAAGTTTGGCACCCTTCTCGCCGACCCGTGTTTCGTATCCTTCCGGCAGAGCGATAATCTCCTGGTGGATGGAAGCTGCCCGAGCCACTTCCTCGATTTCTGCCGTTGTCGCATTCTCTTTGCCCAGGGCTATATTAAAACGAATGGTTTCCGAAAAAAGGGTCGTCTCTTGCGGGACATAGGCTATACGCGCCCTTACCGCCGCCAGGGGCAATGTGTTGACATCCACACCATCAATCAGATAAGAGCCATCTGCAACGGGATACAGCCGGGCCAGAATATTACACAGCGTTGATTTTCCAGATCCGCTTTTCCCCACTATACCAAGTATTCCCGGATAAATTGCCATGGAAATATCGTCAATCGCGGGAGAAATCTGGCCCAAAAAGGAAAACGAGAGATGATTTAAAGTGATGCTTTGCCCTGAAAGCACTCCCCTGGCGGAGTCTGCTGCAACGTCCTGAAGCAGGGGCTTTTCCTGCAAAATACGCTCGATGCGCCCCAGCGACGTGATGCCGCGTTGAAACAGATTCGCTACCCAGCCTAATGCCATCATCGGCCAGGTGAGCATATAGAGATACGAAAAAAAGGCGACGAAATCACCCACTGTGATCACACCCTGAATAGCCAAACGACCTCCGAAAAACAGGACCAGCAGAAGACTGGCATTAGCCACCAGTCCGGAAAAGGGGGAAAGTACCCCTTGGACAACCGCTACCTTGAGATTATTCCGAATATACTCCTCCCCAAGGTGGCCGAACCCTTCCGTTTGTGAGCGCTCCTGGGTGTAGGCCTTAATCAGGCGGATATTGCCGAGTGCGCTTCGGGCAGCCTCTGTCAATTTTTCAAACTGCTCCTGCACCTTCTTAAACCGTTTGTGCATACTGGCTGACAACAACCGCGTGGAAAGAACCAGCACCGGCATAGGCAGCACGGCAATCAGAGTGAGCGTCGGATGAATGTAGGCCATGAAGGCAAGAGCGGCAAGAGTCATGACAACCGCATCGACAAAAGCAATCAATCCCATGCCGCCGGCGAGCTGAACAGCCGCCAGATCATTGCTGGTCAATGCCATGATCTCACCTATGGTATGTCGTTGAAAAAACATGCGGTCAAGCGTCAGCAGATGAGATAAAAGCTTGTCGCGCAAGTCGCGTTCGAGAAGTCGGGAAAAACCGAGAATAAGATAACGCCAGGCAAACCGGCACAGAGCAATGCCCGCCGCAAGCAGCAGAATCAGCCCGGCATAACGAAACAGTTGCGAACTTGTTGCTGCGTCCCTGCCGAGCGCGTCAAATGCTCTTTTAATAATCCTCGGGGTCCAGAGCTGCAGGAAATCAACTAACAGCAGGGCGGCCAGCCCGGCTGTCAGTCTAATGGCATAACGTTTAAAAAACGGGCGCAGCAGTTGGACGGACTGCAGGGAAAAAATCCTGCCACCAGCTTCAGTAACCGGGCCGGGATGCCTCATTTCTGCCCTTGTTTGCCTGACTGACCGCCCTGCAGCAGACAAGAGCAAGGCCGCTGAGGCAGGGTGATGGTGACCGTAGTGCCTTTTCCCTCCTCGCTGTCAAGGCGAAAACATCCACCGGGATGTTCATCGACAATCCGTTTTGAAATACAAAGCCCCAGTCCGGTTCCCTGGGTCTTTGTGGTGAAAAAGGGGGAAAATATCTTTTCTCTAAGTTCCGGAGGGATACCCTGCCCCCCGTCTGTTATGCTGATGACAATGTTTCCCTCTTCGGATTTCGAGGAAAGAGTGACCGTCCCTGGGCCCGAAAGGGCTTCGGCACCATTTTTAACCAGATTAAGCAGGACCTGCTTCAACTTGTCACGATCGCCGGTAATCATTTTGGCCCCGGTCTCTGTCTGGCACTCGATGGCAATGGTATGACTTTTGAGGTCCTCCCTGGTCAGATCGCACACTTCTCTAACCAGTTCATCGATATTAAAGTCAACGAGATCAAGCTGACGGGGTCGGTAAAGATCCCTGAGATCTGCCAGAAGTTTTTCCAGGCGCTCCACCTCTCCAACGATCAATCCCAGTTTGGCCTGTTCACTTTCCCCGTTGATTTTTTTCAGCAACTGCCTGGCAAACCCCCCGATCATTACCAGGGGATTCTTGATTTCGTGGCTGATCTCAGCAACCATCTGTCCGAGGGCGGCCAGTCTTTCTGCCTGGACGACTTGGGCATGCAACGCCTTTGTTTCAGTAAGATCACGCACAATTCCGGTGAAAAAATAGTGCCCCTCCATTTGGATGACCGAAAAGGAAATGGCCGCGGGAAAATTTTCCCCATTGCACCGCATGGCATCAAACTCACTCTCATGCCCAACGAGCTCTCCTTTACCATTTTTCACAAATGCGGCCACAGCCTGCTGATGTCCCGCCCGGCAGGCAGGACCGAGAATTTCCGCCAGATCACGCCCAATAATCTCACTACGCTGATACCCGAACATATGCTCTGCCGCCCGGTTAAAAAACAGGACTGTCGACTTTTCATCAATGGTGACAAAAGCCTCATTGGCATTATCAACCGCACCCTTCAGGATGCTTAATTCATTGAGATTGGCATCATTTTTTTCGTTCATACACATGCAATAATTAGTACCTTTATTATGATCATCGCTCAACCCATCGGGAAAAAGAGATCCAGGGTAGTTCCTTTTCCAGGCTCACTGGCAATCCGAATAAAGCCTCCGTGGTCCTCCACTGCTTTTTTTGCAAGAACCAATCCTAATCCGGTTCCTTTTTTAGGCCCCTTTGTTGTGAAGAAAGGTTCAAAAATCATTTCCAGTTGCTCTGCTGGAATTCCGACCCCACTATCATGAATGGTAATATTGAGAAAATCCCTGCCACCGACTTTCTCTGACCTCGTCACAACCTGTAACATACCACCTTCCGGCATGGAATCTATGGCATTGGCCACAACATTTGTCAGCGCTTCCCGCACATGCTGTCTGTCTACGGAAATTTCCGCATTTTTCAAAAGATAAGATCTGTCGATAGCAATCCCACGCTCTTTACATAAAAATTCATAAAGCTGCAGAACTTCATCCAGCAGGACATGAATGTCCATCGGTTCTTTATGCAATTCAACGCCCTTGGAAATAAGCAGAACATTGTTGAGAATTTTTTCCAGCCGATCCACTTCCCCAACAATGACATCAACATATTCCTTTTCCCTATTTCCCAGTTGGGAACTTTTATGCAAGCGGCGGGCAAACCCTCCTACAGCAGTCAGCGGGTTACGGATCTCATGGGCAACGTTTGCGGTCAAGCGGCCAAGCGCAACCATTTTATCCGCCTGCATAAGCTGCTCCTTCAACATCATTCTTTCCTGATCAGCCTTGTGGCGTTCAATAATCACTGCCAAAGTATTGGCAATAGCCAGCAAGAATTTCTCTTCCGATTCCTTCCGTTTGTGACCTTCCTTGACAAAGACATTTAACAGTCCCAGGGTTAACTTGCCGGAGACGATGGGAACACAGTAATGGCCATGGGGAAACGGTATTGGTTCTACAGAATGACCTCCTTCGCTGCAGTCGCTGAAAATGATTTCACCGATTTCAGCCGCCTTCCCGCACAGACAATTTCCCCGGACAATTCTTGTGCAGGGAGGACTCTCCTCCCCAACGAAACCACGAACCGCCCGTATGACAAAATCGTCTGTTTTCTCCTCGACAAGACAGATGGCCCCTTTTGATTGGAGAGATAAATGAGGAATTGTAAGAATCAAATCGAGGATACGGCCAAGTTGTTCATCAAGGGGAAGCGACTCCAATGCAATCTTCAACACTGAGCTTGTCACCCGTTGAAGATGATAATTATGCTCCAGTTTTTCTTCTATCTGTTTACGTTCCGTTATATTCCGGACAGAGGCAGCAGAAAGCATTTCATTATCCATTTCAAGAAAACTGAGGCTGATGTCAGCCGGAAATTCTGTACCATCGCTGCGTAATCCATATATTTCATAAATCAGGCCCATGGGCCGGGCAGAAGGTCTTTCAAAATAATGAGCTATTTGCTTTTGATGCTTTTCCCGGAAACGTTCAGGAATTAAACAGCCGAGTTCCCTGCCGACCAATTCTCCCGCGCTGTAACCGAACATTTCCTCAAGTTGAGCGTTGACAAGGACGATCCTTCCCTCACGATTAACAAAAACCATGGCATCAGGTGCAGTTTCAAGAAGCCGCTGGTATTCACTTTTACTCTTTCTGAGTTCACTGCGGCATCGATCAAGAACATTCAAGGAGTTCCGCATCTCGGTCAATTTCTGTTCAAGCTGCTCTCTGGTGAAAGATTTTTTTTTCATCTCAACTGTTGTTTTCCCCTCTATTTCCCGCTTAGCCGACCTGATCCCCTCTCAGCCGACACCTTTGCCTCATGTGATTGAAAATCAATCTATAATTCATCCAACCTGTTAAAATCTCACATCCTCCCGAAATGTACTATGGCAAACCATCTCACGTGGTCATTTTCCACCTTTTCATTTGGCAGACAGTGTATCTCAAGATCCTGTCGCATCAAAATATAAAACACCTTTTTGTATGATCATGCACATTGCAAAATAAAATGTTCAGGGAAAAAATTAATAATTTTAATACGCTGAATAACACCAATGAAGTATAATAGCTCAAGTTTTTCCTCTCTCACAACACTGCACCGGAAAAGGAGACAACTATGTACGATACCATTTTAGTTCCCCTAGACGGCTCCGAACGGGCCGAGGGTATTCTCACTCATGTCATTGAGCTTGCCAAGAAATTTGGTTCAAAAGTCATTCTGCTGGAAGCCGTGGAGCAACAACTTGCCTATGCTGATCTGGAAATTTCAGCAATGGTTGTTAAACCGGATAATGAACTGGACAAACAGGTTCATGCCGCGGAATCCTACATCAAAAGTGTCCAGGAAAAACTCAAACAACAAAATATTGGAACCATTACGCGAGTCATACCAGGCCCTGCTGTTGAGGCGATTAGCGCTGTCGCCCGCAAGGAAAACGTCGACCTTATCGCCATGGCAAGTCATGGCCGTGGCGGCCTGGGACGGGTATTTTATGGCAGTGTTGCCGCAGGTGTCCTGCACGGAATTGACCGACCCCTGCTTATCATTCGTGCAAAGGTCTGATCCATTCTTTTATCCACATTAAATAGCCTGCAAGATTGACGTAAAAAGGGGAAATCGATACGATCTCCCCTTTTTACGTGGTGCATCACAATCAGATAAAACGGGTTATTTTTCCGTCTGGGGCTGATTCATAACCGAATGATATATATAAAAAATCAACGCCTTCTTTTCCTCCTCGGTTCCAACAAAAGGAGGCATGTACTTCAACTTTGTCCCCATGGCGTTCACAAAAAAACCCATTCCTGTGCTCGATAACTTACCGGCGCTGACCTTGATATCCCGGAGCGGTCCACCCACAGAATGACAGGACAGGCAGGCAAGATCAAATACCTCTTTGCCCGCAGCCCCTAAATTATTCTCGTCAACCTCACGAACTCGAGCCCATCTCGCCGCCTGCAGAATCCCGCTTTCCTTAACAGGGGTTATCGAATCTTTCAGCAACGAATTTGAATACATATAATCCTGGATGATGTAGGGCTTTCTTCCTCCCTCACGGATAAATTCGAACGTCCCGATATAGACAAGTCCGATGAGCAGCATAACTGCGGCAAGAGATCTTCTTACCGCAGCCGGAGTTCGAATAGCCATTACAAGCCCGCCAAAAACAAGCAACGACGAACAGGCAACAAATGCTTGCAGATAAAATTTGAGACCGGGGATCTTTTTAAACACCATCTCTTCCAGCTGGGGAGGCAAAGCAGACCGATACCACCATGCGGATGCAAGAAAAAGAATAAATGGAGCCAGCAACCAGAGGGCACAGAAGCGTACCATCCTGTTACGCAACTCCGGCTCCTTCAATGTCGTCGAGGTCATGAAACCGAAAAGGCCGGCAATCATCAGCGCAAGAAACGTCCGGAAAAAAAACGATGGCCAGAAAGTCGGATTAAAAAGACCGCTCCAGACATTACCGTTATCCACCCAGCTTCCTGGGGTAAGCATGAAAGCAACGATGCCGTTGACGACAAACAGAGACAGCCAGGCAAAAGCGAAATAAATCCAACCGATTATGAGATGATTCCGGTTTGAAATCCGGCCGAAACTGTAATAGTAAAGAAAGATGGAAATAATTTCAGCCAAGAAAAAAGTCCATTCTACTCCCCAGGCAAAAACAAAATTGTGGATAAGGACAGAGGTCGCCGACGGATTGAGCAGGGAAATGGTAAACCAGATCCCCACCCCGGTTAAACTGCCGAACACCATGGTGAGCAGCATGAAGAATCTGGTATGTTTTTTTACGTAGGCCATGATATCCGGATTTTTTTCCCGGATTGCCTTGTGTTCAGTCAAAACAAGGAAAAGACCGCCGCCGACGGCAAAATGAGAAACATAGACATGAAATACGGCCATTATGGCGATCAGCAGACCTCCTCCTGCAAAACCAAGCTGCCAGACAGGATAATTCATTACTTCACCTCCTGAGCAAAGAATACGGTTCTCAGCATCCACCCGATGATAACAATGACGCCGGCAAGGCAAAACAGGAAGACGATCATCGGCGAGTACTGCGGAGGTCCGCAAGGCTGAAGTAGGGATGGAGGTAGGCAATCCGAACAGTCTCACGAGCCAGGGTCATGAAAAATATCGCTCCGAGAGCCCATGCGGCGGCGCGATAAACCCGGCAGCGCTGAGCCTGGATTACAGAGATAACGCCAAGAGCAATTGCCCCATATAGCGACACGGCGAACAATTTTCCCACCAGGCTTTCAACGTCGTGGACGGCGGCGGGCAGCACGCCAAGAAACCAGAAGCCGATGGGAAAATTAATGATTGTGGCAATTTTAAACCAGTTGCAGCCATATTCAATCCATTGTTTTTCTACGGCATCACCCTTTTGACTTCGGAATTCATAATAAGCGGCGACAGCCAACCCGCCAACCGCCATCGCGGAAGTGATAAAGTGCAGGAAACGGGGGATAAGAACAGGGTCGCGGAAGTTAAGCTGCCAGCCGCTCCGACCGGTAAAATACCGGAGCCAGCTCTCAGGCAGTTGCATGATGCTGATGTTGTTACAAAAAAAGAAGGCGACAGCCATCAGCAGCAGGACAATTCCTCCCACCAGCAGGGTACGAATAGGTCCAAGGTGTGCATACCGAAGATAATAGATATATGCACCATAGTATGAGATTATAAGCAGACCGATAATAGAAAGCCAGAAAACGGCCATCATCAGTGTGCTCGTATAGAAAAACTGCCCGTAAAGCACCTGAAGAAACAGCAAAGGTGCTACACCGAAATTGATGGTAAAAGCCATCACATAGGGCAATTTTTCCCCTATTTTTCGACATAATGGATCTGTTTCCTCATCTTTACAGAAAAAGGGGGCTGCTACAGCCACTGATGCCGAGCCCAGCAGGATATTCATGGCCACCAGATGAAGAAATGTAGTGATGCTCAGCAGGATCTGGAACCAGAACCAGTGAACCTGGAGCGGATCAGGAGTTGGGATCAGGAAAGCAGGGTCCATGGAATTCCTCCCTAAAAAAAGGAAACGCAGATGATGAGAACGCTGAAAACAGAGTGGTCC
>QKJV01000304.1 GCA_003249165.1 Desulfobulbaceae bacterium
GTTTTTTGGCGTATTCCTTTTCTTTTTCCTGTATAAGTAAAAACTGTCGATGATTATCGTCAAGCAATTCAGTCTGTTTACTACTGACGACCTGCAAACGTCTGTTAAGCTGTCGAACCATTACTTGGGATTCTTGATATTGATAGCGAAGTAAGGCGAGATTTATTGAGTTATTGTAAAGGTTGCCAAGTCTTAAATTTTTCGCCAAATCTTCCTGTACACTTTCACTGGAGAGAACCAGAAGAGCATGAAAATCTCTTAGACTTCGTCCATGCAACCATCTTTTATCTTCAAGGCAAATACTGATAAATGTTTCTGAAAGCAGGGAGCTTTGAGAAAGACCTTCCTTAGAATTTTCAGACAGCATTTCCCAGTTCCACCCGATGACAATACCTTTGTCACCGTAAAGAGTGACGACTACGTCAGGCAGAATCTCACTGATTATATTATAGAGAGCACGAAGCTCTTCATCAGCTTCGACAAAATCAGCGAAAACGTCTTCTATAGGGTCGTTCATTCGTTTTCTTGGTCGGAATCATAAAGCTCACTGGCCTTAGCCATCTCAGCTGGCAATCCCTTGAGCAAAACTTTGTAATCGGTCATATTACTTTTTAAGTGTTCGATAAGGTAGGCTGGCAGAGGATCACATCTCCCACGTACGACACCGTATTTCATCTTGCAGGCCATGAATTCGGCCAACTGTAATATGCCTACAACACTGGGAATAGGAAACTTTCTATCTGAATTATGATGGAAACGTATTGCTTCAATAACTTCATCTGGCAGATGCCAGTCGGCAGCAAGCAAACTTCCGACTTTGGCATGGTTTGTCTGAATGATTGCATCTTCAAAAGCCGTTATGGGCTGAGCCTGATTATTAGTTAAATACTCACTAAATACCTGGCGGAGATCCTGGCCGACAAGCTGATCTTCTATAATCAGCCCTATGTCGTGCATAATAGCGGCAAGAAAAACGTCTTCGCCATCCTCCCCAAATATTCTCCTGGCAATCATCTGGGCAAGGACTGCTACTGTAGCTGAATGAATCCAAAGATGTTTCCTGGAAAAAATTCCCTCGGAGACTTTACCATTATCACGATATAATTTTCTTAACCCTTCAACGGCGACAAGGTTTCGCAGATGCTTCATACCGATAAAAACGATAGCCTTGGAAATGGAACTAACCTGATTAATTAAACCGAAGTAAGGGCTGTTCACTAAACGCAGTAAACGGGTTACAAGTACCGGATCAAGTCGGATAATCTCCTCAAACTCCTGCATGGTGGCGGATTCGCTTTTAACCATCTGGGCAACTCGAATCGCCACATGTGGCAGAGTTTTCATGTCATTAAATTTTTCAATTAAGTACTGAGTGGACGACATGCGTTATGACGTAATTGGAGTTGAAAAAAACACTTAAAAACAGCCACAACATCTCAGCGGACTGTTTTAAACTGCAAAAGGAGAGTCTCAAGTTCAGGCATAAGTTTTTTTGCCAACTCAAGGTTCCCTGTTCGACCAGCCCCCTCCATATTTGCGGCAATGGAACGGATATGATTTATGCCAAGACTTGCCGCCGCCCCTTTGATACTATGAGCTGCATCACCTATTGCCCCGGAATTTTTCTGAGCGGCGCCATCCTTAATCTTTGCTAGATCACCAGCGGACGAATCGTGAAAAAGATTTAATAATTCCTGAAGCAGTTCCTCGTCTTCCCCAGCCTGCTCCAACGCAAAATCACGATCCCAACCGAAGTCACTCATTACCTTCTCCCCTAGGTCCCTATATCGTTACATTGCGATAAAACAACTATATATTGATAAGTTATATTAAATTAAAGGAGGAGAAACCAGTTTTTTTATCAACGATTTTGACTTTGACCCAATTTCTCTAATACTTCTTTGAAAGGAATAACACCTTCCCTGACAAGGACTAGATGTCCTTGCCTGACCCCTATCAGGGTTGACCCCTTTCCTCCTGGAGTTTTTCCCCCGTTAAGGACAAAATCAATTTTTGACCCAAAAGCATGATATACTTCATTCGCTGTGACTGCAGCAGGTTCACCGGAAATATTTGCACTGGTCGCAGTTATTGGAATCCCCACTGCGCTAACAAATTTTTGAGCGAGAGGATGCGATGAAATTCTGGCACCAACTGTTCCTGTTTGTCCGGTAACAAGTGGCGATAATGCCTTAGATGCTTTAAAAATGAGGGTAAGCGGTCCGGGCCAGAAATCGAATAAGGGAAAATAAAGAGATGGAATTTCCGATGTGAGCTTACTCAGGTCTGCTTTATCGGCAATAAGTGTTAATAAAGGTTTGGCTGTTGACCTTTTCTTCAGAGAAAAAAGACGTGAAACAGCCTCTCTATCGAATGGATTTACGGCTAATCCATAATAGGTTTCTGTGGGGATGGCAACAATCCCTCCCTGCCGGATCACCTCCCCCCCCTGCTTTATTTCATCAGCAAGATTACAATTACATAGTTCTGCTTCAGCAGCCTCTTCCCTCTTTACTGATGTCATGATTATTTTGCCGCGATTCTCAGAAAATAATTTTTCTCGCCTTTTCTTCAACCTGGCGAGCCATTTCCTCCTTAAACGCAAGCAGTTTGCGGGCCAGATCATCATCTTGGAGTGAAAGAATCTGGCAAGCGAGAATTGCCGCATTTTTCGCCCCAGCTTTACCGATACCCATTGTAGCAACAGGTATTCCCGGAGGCATCTGAACTGTTGACAGCAAGGCATCTATGCCGTTCAAAGACGAAGAATCAACAGGAACGCCAATTACCGGCAGAGTAGTATGCGCGGCAAGTACTCCTGCAAGATGGGCGGCCATACCGGCTCCTGCAATAATGACTTGTA
>QKJV01000360.1 GCA_003249165.1 Desulfobulbaceae bacterium
AATGGATCTCCACCACCAAAACGAGCTGCTACCGTGATTTCTTTGATCAGCCGGGTAAAAATTTTCCCGCGTTTTGCATCAACGGCACCTTTTCTTCTTTTGATATTAGCCCACTTAGAATGTCCGGACATATAAATAAACCCTCCGATTAATCAATATTTACAACCTGAAACAGGCACCGAACCTGAAGTTCAGGCAACACAATCATACGTATTAAATCTCCTGAATCACTCTTATCTTATTTTGTCTTCAATTCAAACCCGAGGACAAAAACCTCACGGCTTTCTGCTCGTGAACTTTTGGGTTTTACTATTTTGGTTTTGTTAAAACAATGACGGACCTGATCGACAAAAATCGAGAAATCTTCCCCTTGAAAAACCTTACAGTAATAATTACCTCCCCGGTTAAGAGATTGACAGGCTATTTCCAAGGCACGGTGTGATAACTCTACAGATTTTAAATGATCACGAAACCTGTTTCCGGTTGTTTTCGGAGCAAGATCACTGATCACTACCTGAAAAGGCACGTAGGGAGCTATTTTATCGATAAAAGAAGGGTCAAAAATATCCGTACATAAAACTTCAACCAAAGCACTTCCCTGCGCATGGACAATTTTGGTTTTCTGCAAATCTACCCCGAGCACAAAACCTTTTTCTCCTACTACTTTCGCTGCATAAAGAGACCAACTACCGGGATGACAGCCAAGATCCAATACTCTGTCGCCTGATTGCATAAAACGATATTTTTGCTGAGCCTCTTCAAGCTTATAGACGGATCTTGCTGGGTAGTTTTCCTGTTTTGCCTTTTTAAAATAATAATCTTGAACTTTTTTCACAATCAAACAGGATTAATATGGAAATAATCGGGATCAACATAGAGAAGCACTTTTTGTGTCATCGTCTGCCTAAAAATTATATGCAAACAACAAATGTCGATAGCAATATATCGCTCTCTCCAACGCTCTGAATGGATCCTGCTATAGGGTTAAAAAAATTAGTTGCAAAAAGTAGCTTATTTTACAGGTAAAGACAAGGGAATTACTTTCCGTTGTTTTCTCAGGTTCACTGGGAAACATCTTATTTTTTTTTCCCCCACACCCGTAGCGCTTTTTCATACACCAAACTCCGCGAAAGATGTAAATCTTCAGATATCTTTTTGACCGCATCTTTCATACTCAGTTCAGACTGATCACAATAAAAATATAACATTTCTTCTATATCAGGGGGCAGATTGTTTTTTTTGTCTTCCGCAGCAGGAAATACCGCAACGACGAATTCTCCTTTTATGACCATTTTTTCGCTAAGCTGACTGATCAAATTCGTCGGAGTCCCCAGCAAGAGTTCTTCATGAATTTTTGTTAACTCCCTGGCAATGAATATCTTTCTCTCCCCTATAATTTCATGGCATTCTTGTAAAGTAGCCAATACTCTGCGGGGCGATTCATAAAAAATTACGGCTTCGCTGCTTTGACTGTAAGCTTCCAATATTTTTTTGCGTTGTACTTTTTTAACCGGCAAAAATCCAAGAAAAACAAATGATGCTTGCGGAAGACCGGCAATACTGAGTGTTGCGGTGAGAGCAGAGGCACCAGGTACAGCAACTATTGCAATATTCTTTTCGTGACAACGTGCTACCAGCATAGCTCCCGGGTCAGAAACAGCAGGAGTGCCTGCATCGGAAACAAGGGCAACATTACGGCCTTGAAGTAACTCATCAATTATTTGATTACTTCGCACATTCTCTCTTTCTTTATAATAACTTACAAGAGGTTTTTTAATTCCAAAATACGTAAGTAATTTACGGGTATGACGTGTGTCTTCCGCGGCAATCAAATCCACTTCATTTAAAACGCGTACTGCACGATATGTAATATCTTCAAGATTGCCAATTGGTGTCGCTACAACATACAACTTGCCAATCTCTTCCCGATTATCGTTGACTTTTTTCACCTTGTTCATCCTTCACTAAACTTCAAAGACATCAGTCTGCAAGCTCTTTTCAAATCTATCCTTGCAAAATATCTGCATACAAACTCAGCACTAATAAATTTTTCAATAAAATCAAAACAATTTCTAATCATTACATAACGTTCATCGATTTGAATTACATTAAAGCCAGCTCAGCCAATTGGGCAATCGACTCGAGCTACAAATTCCAAGCAAAAATATTCAACTCTTATCGCCACAATCCAAACGGCAAAACAAGAGTTAAAAAATGAAGAACTAAAGATTAGTTAAAAAGTTAGGCATAGTATGTATTTCAGCAGAAGTTGTTTTTTGCAGTATAAGTCTAACAGCAAATGCAAGTAATGAAAAAAAATACAATTGCCATTAAATTCAAGGAAGATAAAAATCATAAAATTGTTCAATTTACAGATACTCAAGATGATGAAGAGATCGATCCAAGAACAGTACAACTCAGGGACAGGCATGACGTGATAGAAGAAAAAAATAATCTGTCCAGACCCATTTAATAGCGGACTGTATGCTGCGATACTTGAACGAAGAGATACCAAAGGTGTTTTTGTCGGACAGGATCATATTAATGATTATGTAGGAAATTATTACGGCATCTATTGAGGCTATTGAACAAATACCCGTTTCGGCACATATGATTTAGAAGGAAAAGAAAAAACAGATTACTCGGGGCCCGTGTTTTCGAACTTACGGAAAAGGGAAAAAAAAAGCCCTCATTACCGTATAAGGTGTAATGAGGGCTAAAAGAAGAATTCGGCAGCGACCTACTCTCCCACCAAGTTTCCCTGGCAGTACCATCGGCGCGGAGAAGCTTAACTTCCGTGTTCGGAATGAGAACGGGTGTGTCCTTCTCGCTCTGGCCACCGAAAAAATCATATACTATATA